>NZ_JBHUSB010000012.1:0-164188 GCF_042673905.1 Arthrobacter sp. NPDC057009 | reverse complement strand
GGTCGGCGACAGGGCACCCGCGCCTCACGGTCCTACGACTCGAAGGCCGTCGGAAGGTACTGCTCCACGTTTTCGCTGGTGACAACCGGCGCGTTCAGAACGATCCGCTTCGGTACTTCCACTTCCACGAGGTCGCTCATGGCCTTGTTCTGGGAGATCAAGCGGGCGAGGCGGACGCCGTCTGCCGCCTGGGTGGAGGGGTAGATGACGGTGGCGCGCAGGACACTGTCGCCGGCCTGGATTTCACGCATGGCGTTAGCCGAGCCGGCACCGCCGACCATAAAGAACTCTTTGCGGCTCGCGTTGTCGATGGCGGCCAGGACACCCACGCCCTGATCGTCGTCGTGGTTCCAGATGGCGTCGATCTTCGGCGCAGCTGACAGGAGCTGCGACGTTGCTGCTTCACCGCCCTGGACGGTGAAGTCGGCTGCGACCCGGTTGTCCACGTTGAGGCCGCAAGATTCCAGCGCGTCTGCGAAGCCCTTGCTGCGGTCCTTCGTCAGGGGCAACGAGTCGATGCCCGCGATCTCGGCGACGACAGCATCCTTCTTGTCTTTGAGCTGCTCGCAGATGTAGGTGCCGGCGCTGACGCCCATGCCGTAGTTGTCGCCCAGGATGGTGGCGCGGGCTGCGAAGGAGCTTGAGAATTCCCGGTCAACGTTGATGACGGGGATTCCTGCTTCCATGGCCTGCGTGGCGACCGGGGTCAGGGCAGCGCCGTCTGTCGGCAGCAGGACGATGGCGTCAACCTTGTCGTTGATGAACTGCTCTACCTGGCTGATCTGCAGGTTCGCGTCATTGGTTCCCTCGGCCACCCTCAAATCGATGTCCTGGTACTTCTTCGCCTCGGCAAGCGCCGCTGAGTTGATGGCGCCGAGCCAGCCGTGGTCTGCCGCGGGACCGGAGAAGCCGATGACTACCTTGTCACCCTGGGCCTGGTTGCCTTCAACCGATGCGTTGGTGGGCTGAGTGTTGGCGGCGTCTGCGCCTCCAGTGCACCCGGTGACAAGGCCGCCAACAGCAAGAAAGGCAGCGGTGGTAACGAGCATCTTCCGGCCCGTACGAACTGCAAGCATGTGTATCTCCTCAATGAGTTTAGGTGCGTCTTCGCCTGGTGCAGCATGCCTTTTCATGCCCGCAACTGTGCGTGACTGCTATCACAATAACAGAAGGTCAAGCGAAATCGACGAACTTATACCGATCGCCGACATAATGTGTTAGGTTCGTCGCATGTTCGAAGAAGATCAGCCACAGCCGTTGCTCGAAGTTCGTGGACTCACCAAGGGTTTTGCGGGAGTCCAGGCGCTCAAGGGCGTCGATCTGCAGGTACTTCCGGGAGAAGTTCACTGCGTTATGGGCCAGAATGGCGCCGGCAAGTCCACCCTCATCAAGACACTGGCAGGCGTCCACCAGCCGGATAGCGGCGAAATCCGTTGGGAAGGCAAACAAGTTACGCTCCCGGGTCCTACGGCCGCACTGGATCTGGGCATCGCCACCATGTACCAGGAGCTCGACGTCGTCGACGGGCTTTCCGTAGCCGAAAACATCCTCCTCGGGCACGAACGTGCAACAGGAGGCGTTCTGCACGTGAAAAAGGCGAACGCTATTGCGCGCAGCCTTCTGAAGCGGCTCGGGCACGGCGACCTTTCGCCGTCCACAGAAGTGGGTACGCTTTCTGCGGCCAACAAACAGATCGTGAGCATGGCGCGTGCCCTGTCGCGGGACACCAAGCTGATCATCATGGATGAGCCCAGCGCAATCCTCGACTCGGGTGAGGTGTCCAATCTGTTCCGCGTGGTTCGCGAACTCACTGCCCAGGGCATCGCCGTCGTATACATCTCGCACCGGCTCGAAGAAATCCGGCAGATCGGCGACCGTATCTCAGTGATCAAGGACGGGCGCAGCACGGCAAACGGGCTCAGCGTCACGGATACAGCCAAGTCCGAGCTGATCCGGCTGATGACTGGTCGGGATGTCGCGAATGTGTTCCCGGAGAGGAAAGCCGTGGCGGCCGATGCTCCTGTCGTGCTCGATGTGAACGACCTCGAGCTTTTTGGACACTTCGAAAAGGTCAGTTTCACCGTTCGGGCGGGCGAGGTCCTCGGTTTCGCCGGCCTGGTAGGATCCAAGCGCTCTGAGATCCTCGAGACCATCTATGGTGCCCGCAAGGCCTCTTCCGGCAGCGTGTCCGTGAACGGCAAGGTGCTCCGGCCGGGCTCTGTGACGTCTGCCGTCAACGCTGGCATCGGGCTTTCGCCCGAGGAGCGCAAGAGCCAGGGGCTGATTCTGGATGAGCCGATCTTCAAGAACGTCACCCTGTCGACCTTCGAGCGTTTTGCTCGGGCCGGTCGCTTGAACGAGGCGGCTGAACGGGAAACTACACGTGAGCAGATCGCCGCACTGGAGTTGCGTCCGGCTGATCCGGACCGTCCTGCACGGACCCTTTCGGGCGGAAATCAACAAAAGATCCTCCTCGCCCGTTGGCTGGTCCACGGAACGTCGGTCCTGCTGCTGGACGAGCCCACGCGGGGTGTCGACGTCGGGGCGCGCTCCGAGATTTACGCCCTCATCCGCAAACTGGCGGCGGCCGGCACGGCGATCATCGTCGTTTCGAGCGAAATTGAAGAAGTTCTGGGCCTCGCCGACAACGTACTCGTCATCGATGACGGCAAAGTCCTCACCCAAACGAAAGCAAGCGATATAGACGAGCACGGAGTGCTCGACCTCGTCATGAAGGGAAGTGCCGCGTGAGCGAGCAGACTACCAAGGTGGCAGAGCCGGTAATTACCGAGCCGGCCGGCCACACCACTCCCAAGGACAGCCGTCTGCAGGGCATCCTGAAAGGGCCCGCCGGCCGCAGCCTGGGGCTGGTCATCGCGCTCGCGCTGCTCGTCGTGGTGGGTGCAGTCACCAGTGGGGACCGGTTCCTCAACGTTGAGAACATGCTCACCATCCTCCGGCTCGCCTCGATCATCGGCGTGATCAGCATCGGCATGACCTTTGTCATCACGGCGGGCGGCATCGACCTCTCCGTCGGATCAGTCATGGGCCTGACCTCGGTTGTCGCGACGACGGCCAGCATCCAGATGGCCGCCAACCAGTCGTCGTGGCTCCTGATCGTAGTGGTGGCGCTCGGGGTGGGCCTCGTTGCCGGTCTTATCAACGGACTGGTGATCGCATATGGCAAGGTGGTCGCCTTTATGGCCACCCTGGCCATGTTGGTGGGCGCACGCGGCCTGGCCGAACTCATCTCCGGACGCAGCACCCAGATTGTGAGTAACCGGGACTTCCTGCGGGTCATGCGCGCCGAAGTGCTGGGTGTTCCCCTCCTGATCTGGATCTTCGTCATCGTGGCCATCGCGGGATGGTTCCTCCTGAACCGCACCACCTTTGGCCGCCGCACCATCGCCATCGGTGGAAACCTTGAAGCTTCCCGGCTCGCCGGTATCAAGGTGAAGCGCCACCTCGTCTACCTGTACGTCCTTGCCGGTCTTGCGGCAGGCATCGCCGGCGTCATGATGCTTGGCCGAACCACCGCGGGTACCTCCACGCATGGCCTCCTGTACGAGCTCGACGCGATTGCCGCCGTCGTTGTGGGCGGGACCCTGCTCATCGGCGGACGGGGAACGATCATGGGCACGGTCCTTGGCGTACTGATCTTCAGCACCCTGACCAACGTGTTCACCCAGAACAACCTGGATACCTCCGTCCAGGCACTCGCCAAGGGCCTCATCATCGTCGTCGCAGTTCTTCTGCAGCAGCGCTTCGCAAGCCGCGGTCCACGACGAGGAAAAAGCTAGGTTTGCCTGAAGCCGGCAGATAGACCGCCTCGGGCATCCCCGGGGCGCCAGGACAACGAAGCGGAGGGCGGTGCCGTGACCCTAAACGTGGACCACGCGCTCAACGGCAACGCGGACCTCGAACTGGTCGAGGATGCGCTCCAGAGATTCTTCGATGAAGCGAAGCTGCGCGCTGTCTCCGTGAACGCGACCTATCTCGGCCTCTGGGAAGCACTTGAAAGGGCAACCGCGGGCGGAAAGCGCTCCCGCCCGCGGTTGGTCATGCTGGCGTACCGGCAACTTGGCGGCACTGATTTCTGCAGCGCGGCGGCGCTCGCCGCCTCGTACGAGCTCCTTCATAGCGCGCTGATCATTCACGATGACGTCGTTGACCGCGATTTTGTTCGCCGCGGTATCCCCAACGTTTCCGGTCACTACCGGAACCGGGCCCTGCGCACCGGTGTCTCTCCGGTAGCCGCAGAACACGCCGGAGTGTCGGCAGGGCTTCTCGCCGGTGATCTGGCTTTATCCGGCGCTTACCGCCTGTTGAGCTCCATGGAAGTGCCGGTGGCCCTGCGCCAGCGCCTGAACGACATCCTCGATGACGCGATCTTCTCCTCTGTGGGCGGGGAGGTCCTGGATATTGAGTTCAGCCGGACGGCGGTGATGCCTTCAATCGAAGACATCACCAAGACGGCCCACCAGAAGACTTCGGTCTACTCATTCGAGGCACCGCTGCAGGCGGGCGCCGTTTTGGCCGCGGCTCCCGAACCGGTGGTGACCGCTCTGACATCCTTCGGACGATATGCCGGAATCGCCTATCAGCTCGCCGATGACGTGCGAGGCGTTTTCGGCAAGGAAAGCCTCACCGGGAAAACCAACTGGGGGGACCTCCGGGAAGGCAAACGGACTGCCCTGCTCTCCTACGCAGCCACCCGCCCGGAGTGGAGCAGGATCGCTCCACTGATCGGATTCCAGGATATGACGGCCCGGGACGCCCACTGTGTCCAGTCCGTGCTGGTGTCCTGCGGGGCAAAAGACTACGCGGCTAACCTTGCCACCGAGAATGCCCACCTCGCCGTAATGCACCTGGCGTCCGGCGGTGTTCCGGAGGCCCTGCACAGAAGCCTCAAACGCATGCTGTTCTCCGCCATCAGCGACGTGGACTCACACTAGCAGCACCTTAGCGGTGCCCCTCCGTAGATCCTGCCCTTCTGCCGCTATCATGAGAAAACGAATCCGGCACCGAGGCGATCTGCCAGGAAGGACCTGAACCGGGGTGGAAGGGAAGTCGGCGGCGCGCACGCTCGCCGGTACCAACCTTGGAAACAACCGGGACACCACCCGTCAGCACAATCTTTCAACCGTGCTGGGCCTGGTGCACACCATGGCGGGCGTCTCCCGTGCGCAACTCACCCGGGCTACCGGGCTGAACAGATCAACGATCGCCGCCCTCGTCGGTGAACTTGCCCAGCTCGGCCTTGTCGTCGAGAGCGATCTCGACCAGGCACAGCAGCATGGCCGCCCCAGCATCATGATTGAGCCGAGCCCCGGGGCCCTGGCACTGGCGGTCAATCCCGATATTGACGCTGTCAGCGTGGCGCTTGTCTCTCTTGGCGGCCAAATTGTGAACCCTGTCCGCTTCCATACAGTCCGGCCGCCGTCGGTACCGGAAGTAGTGAACATCGTGACGGCGATCTACACGGGGATGCGAACGTCCCTTCCGTCCCGGAACCGCATTGTGGGTCTTGGGCTTGCCATACCGGGCCTTGTCGATCCCCTGGATGGCACGGTCATTGAGGCGCCGCATCTTGGCTGGCGCGACCAGCCGCTCACAGCGCTCCTCAGTGATGCCCTGAAGCTTCCGGTCATCGCCGCAAATGACGCCGTTGCGGGGGCACGTGCCCAGGCGACCTTCGGTGCGGGCCGCGACGTTTCGGACCTCGTCTACATCTACGGAGGGGCGAGCGGCATTGGGGGAGGGGTCATCAGTGGAGGCCGCCTTATTCGTGGTGCTACCGGATTTGCCGGGCAACTTGGACATACGCACGTGCGCACGGGCGGCGCGGAATGCAACTGCGGATCGTCCGGCTGCCTTGAAGCCGAGGTCACCCGCGAAGAGTTAATTGCTGCAGTCGGACTCCCGGCCGGTGAGACGGAGAATCTCGAAGACGCCGTATTGGAGAAACTCCAGGACGATTCAGCGTCCGAGGAGTTGCGGGCAATCATCGCCCGACAAGTCCGGCTGCTGGCCGTCGGGCTGAAGAGCATCGTCAACATGCTAAATCCCTCCCTGATCGTCTTGGGCGGGTTCCTGCGGATCCTCGTGCGGGCCGCGCCGGATGCACTCAGCGATGCCCTGCGATCTCCCGGAACTCGTGGTCCCCGGGAAAATGTGGCGATTGAGCTCGCTCCTCTCGGCGAAGATTCCATCCTGGTCGGTGCTGCAGAGCTGGCCTTCGAACCCCTCATCCGGGATCCTGCCGGTTTCCTGGGTTCACAGGACGACGGCGGCGGGCAAGTTCCGCCCGCCTGATTTCCCAGCAGTCTGCAGCCTGCTAGCAACGAAAAGCGGCCCCTGTCCCAGCCTTGGCTGGGACAGGGGCCGCTTTTCCCGCGGCTGGTTGGCCGCTAGGGGGCAACGATCGGCACTCGAAAGAGCATCAGTTGCCGGCCACCAGAACCACCTCAGCGGTTCCGGTCAGCGGGGCCGAGGCGGCGTCGCCGGCATCGGTGTAGCTTGCGCTGAAGACGGCCGAGAGATCATCCACTGCGGGGTCGTGGCCTTCGGGAACGGTGGTGGTCAGGGTTCCGGTGCAGCCCGAGGTGGTGGTCTGCGGGTGGC
Source organism: Arthrobacter sp. NPDC057009 (assembly GCF_042673905.1). Classification (NCBI taxonomy): domain Bacteria; kingdom Bacillati; phylum Actinomycetota; class Actinomycetes; order Micrococcales; family Micrococcaceae; genus Arthrobacter; species Arthrobacter sp. NPDC057009. Next base: position 157,564 of record NZ_JBHUSB010000012.1, on the reverse strand, counting down.
CGTGCGTGTGGTGGCCGAGGATGTAGCTCACCTTGACCAGCGAGCAGTCAACCGGCTGGTCATCCGTAACCCGGACCTCGTAGGTGACGGTGTCACCGAAGTGGAAGTCCTGGCCTGCTACGGGGCTGATGAACTCGATGACCGGTGCCTGGTTGCCTACCTCGATTGCCACTTCGGCAGAGGAGCTGCGCCCGCGGTGCAGGCCGCCCAGATCGGTGACCTGCAGGCTCGCGGTGTAGGTTCCGATTTCCTCATAGGTCCACGTGGGATTGGCTTCCTCGGAGTCCACGACGCCGTCGGAGTTGAAGTCCCACTCGTAGCGGATCTTGTCGCCGTCCGCGTCAGTGGTGCCTTCGCTGGAGAACTGTACGGTCAGCGGTGATGCCCCGGCAGTCGGCGTGCCGGAGGCCACGGCCACGGGGCTGTGGTTGCCGTTGGCACCGATGAAGTCGATCCGGGAAAGCTGCGCGTCGGGGTTCTCGCCGAAGTAGCCGTCTCCGTATTCAAGGACGTAGAGGGCGCCGTTGGAACCAAATTCCATGTCGATCGGGTTGTCGACCACAAGGGAGTCGACGACGTTCTCAATCGAAGTGAGGTCGCCGTTTTCCGTGGTCATGGCCTTGATGTAGTCGCGGGTCCACTCGTAGAAGAAGGACTTGCCGTCGTAGTAGGACGGCCAGGCGACAGGGGCGTTGCCCTTGGTTGCCTTCTCGTCGAACTCGTAGGCGGGGCCGGCCATGGGGCCGATACCGCCCGTTTCCAGCTCAGGGAACTCGGCGGAAGCGCCGTAGGAGTACCAGGCCTCCGGCTGCGAGACCGGGGGCAGCTCGCGCAGGCCGGTGTTGTTCGGAGAATCGTTCACGGGCGCAGCGCAGTTGAAGGCTGCACCGGAGGTGCCGGTGGCGAAGTCGTAGTCAACGTACGGCAGTTCTGCGGTGGCGCAGTAGGGCCAGCCGTAGTTGGAAGGTTCGGTGACTGCCATCCACTTGCCGGTGCCGGCAGGGCCGCGAAGGGGGTTGGCGGTGCGTGCGTCGGGCGAGTAGTCGGCGATGTAGAGTTCGCCTGTCTTCTGGTTCAGGTCCACCCGGAAAGGGTTGCGCAGGCCCATCACGTAGATCTCGGGGCGGGTCTGGGGAGTGCCCGGCTGGAAGAGGTTGCCTTCGGGGATGGTGTAACCGCCGCCGTCCTTGGGCGTGATCCGCAGGACCTTGCCGCGCAGGTCATTGGTGTTTGCGGAAGTCCGCTGCGCATCGAGTGCGGGGTTGCTGGTGGGGCGCTCGTCGATCGGCGTGAAGCCGCCGGACTGGAACGGGTTGGTGTCGTCACCTGTGGAGAGGTACAGGTTGCCCTCGGCGTCGAACACGATGTCACCGCCGACGTGGCAGCAGATGCCGCGGTCCACCGGCACATCGATGATGTGCTGCTCGGTAGCGAGGTCGATGGTGGAACCGTTGAACTGGAAGCGGGAAAGCGTCAGGGATCCGCTGAACTTTTCGAAGTCTGCTGCCGTGCCGCTGAAGGGCGCGTCGCCCTCGTTGACGCCGGGGGTGGCGGGATCATCCACCGGGGTGTCCTGCGGGGGCGAGTAGTACAGGTAGACCCAGTTGTTGCCCTTGGTGCCGAACTTGGGGTCGAGCGCGATGCTCTGCAGGCCCTCTTCGTCATGCTCGTAAACGTCGAGCTTCGCGGCCAGGGTGTTGAGGCCCGTCTTGTCGTTGTTGAGCCAGACCTCGCCGCCGCGGGTGGTGTGCAGGACATTGTTGTTTGGAAGCACGGCGAGGTCCACGGGCTCGCCCGGGGTGTCGTTCAGCGTCACTTTCTGGAAGCTGCTGTCCGCGGGAGCCACACCTGAAGCGGTGTCACCCGGCTGCGCCTGAGCGGGGGCGACGGCAAAAGCGGTGGCCAGCAGGCCCGCCATTGCGAGGCTCGCGCCCGCTTTCGCTATCCCATGTCGATTGACTGTCATCGTTCACTTTCTTCTCGTCATTGAGGAGCCGGACTAGCCGGACTCGGATGCCTAAAACGCTAATTGAAATGCGTCGATTTACCTAGTGGTTTCAAAAAACAAAGTCGAGATATTTTCATGTCCCGCGAAGCGAGTGGATTATCAAGAGCTGAAAATAGCGCAGCAAAGCGGCCTAAGCGTCTTAGACCGTTTGTTGTTTGAAAAAGCTAAATGCTTTGGCTGGGCCTAGCCGTCGATGCCCTGCGTCTGGAGCACCAGGCCCTTCACGGCGGCAGCGGGAACCTGCCTGCCGCTGTTCACGAGCGCTTCCACCGAGGAAGGGATCTGGGCGCTGGAGCCAATGATCAGGGGCGTACCGTCAGGCGAACCAGGAAGCCGTCCGTGGGTCCCCCGCACATGTGACGGATCTAGGGGCACCGTGCTCATGGCATAGCGCAAGCCCAGCTTCTTCTTCACCAGGTTCAGCCCCGCTTTGGCCTTGGCGAACTTGTCCGCCGGGTTGAAAAAGAGCTCTGCCGGGTCATAGCCCGGTTTCCGGTGGATATCGACGCCGCGTGCGTACTCGGGTGCCCGGTCGTCGTCGAGCCAGAAGTAGTACGTGAACCACGCACCCGGCTCCGCTATGACAACCAATTCCCCAGACCTTTCGTGATCGAGCCCGTAGCGGCCCTGCGCTTCACGGTCGAGGACCTCATCCACTCCCTCAATCCCGCGAAGGAGTGCCGCCACCCGCTCAACGTCCGATGGGTCCGAGACATAGACGTGCGCTACCTGGTGGTCGGTGACGGCAAAGGCACGTGAAGTCCATGGATCAAGCTGTTCCCTGCCGTCCTGCACGTAGACCTCCAACAGGCCTTCCCGGCGCAGGACGCGGTTAATATCCACCGGCCGGCGTGCATCCTCGATCCCGTACTCGGCCACGGCAATGACCGTATAGCCGCGCTCTGCGGCCTCATCCAGGAGCGGCGCGAGGGCGCCGTCGAGCTCTGCCGCCGCCCGGTCAGCCTGCGGCGAGTCCGGCCCGAAGCGCTGCAGGTCGTAGTCCAGATGTGGCAGGTACGCCATCAGCAGATTTGGTGACTGGCTCCGCATGACGTGCCGGGTGGAGTTGACGATCCATTCAGTGGACCGGATGGTCGCGGTCGGACCCCAGTACTGGAAGAGCGGAAAGTCGCCGTACTCGGTCACGAGTTCGTCGTGTAGTTCCGGCGGCCGCACATACGCATCCGGGGATTTGCGGCCGTCCGCGTGGTAGATGGGCCTGGGTGTCACCGTCAGGTCCGTGGACATTCCCATGGCATACCACCAGCAGATATTTCCTGCGCGGTAGCCGGGATGCTGCCGGCGGGCCGTCTCCCAGATGTTCTCCCCGCTGACGAGCCTATTGTGCTGGCGCCACAGGAAGACGTCCCCAAGTTCCCGAAAGTACCATCCGTTTCCCACGATCCCGTGCTGGGCCGGTGACAGGCCGGTCAGCATTGTGGACTGGACGGTGCATGTCACCGCAGGCAGTACGGTGGCCAGTTCAGAGGACCATCCCTGCGAGGCCAGCCGCGACAGGCGGGGCATCTGGCGCAGGGCCTTGGCAGTCAGGCCAACGACGTTCAGCAGCAGTACTGGTTTCACAGGTTCTTCCTTGCTCAGGGTGTCAGGGAACGCGCCTCGGTCAGCGGACCGGTGCGGCGTCCAGCAGGTTCGACTTCGCCCACGCGATCTCGGCCGCGATTCCCTCGGTGATGCCCACCGAGGCGCCGGGCAGCACGCTCCAGGTATAGGTTTCGATGTCGAGGTGGACCTCAGGTCCGTACGGCAGCTGATCAACTTCGGCAACTGTCTGGCGGAGCACATCCACGGTGGTTTCCAGTGGCTCCGCGGGCACGTGGTGGAGCGGGATGTGGAAGTGGACCCGCCACGCGTTTTCCCCCGGCAGATCCCTCAGGGCTTCGTCGAGATCGTCGGCAGGGACAATGCCTGCCGGTTGCGACTCACGCACCTGGTGCAGGTACCGCGGTTCGACAAAGCCCGCCAAAGCATCCCGGGCCGCCGGATCGGAGGGGTCCGTGACATGCAGCGCGGCGGATGCCTGGACCTTGACGACCCGCAGGCCCGCGGCGTCGATCTGGCGGACAGCGCCGGCAGGGTCGGCGAACGAAACAGCAAGGTGGCAGGTGTCCACGCACAGGCCCACGAACTCCGGATCGATGCCCCGTTGGATCCGGGGCGCCAGCCAGCTGACGACGTCGGCGACCGTGTCGAGAATGCAGCCCGGTTCAGGTTCGACGGCGACACGCACCGTTTTTCCCGTACGGTCCCGGAGGTCCCGGAGGCGTGAGCTCAGCTCGGCAAAGGCCGAGGTGGCGGCGTCGTCGTCATTTTCTGTCCAGTCCGCACGCCAGGCGAGCGGAAGAGTCGAGATTGACCCGGCTGTATCCTCGGGCAGCAGGGCCGCCAGCACCTCCGCGCAGTCCAGCGTGTACTCCAGACGCTCACGCTCCGCCCACGTCGGCTTGTAGACGTCGAGCTTGACCACTTCATTATGGAAGCCACCGTACGGGAAGGCGTTGATGGTGTGCAGCTGCAGTCCCTCAGTATCAAGGACGTCCCGGAGGGCGGCCCGGTCCTCCGCACTTCCCGCCAGCTGGCGGGCCAGCCCGGCCGGCAGCCACATCCCGACGCCGAGGGTTTCCAGGCCAGCCCTGCGGCGGATCGGACCTGCGTACTCGCGGAGCTGACGGATCACGCCGTCAAAGTCCTCGGCAGGGTGGACGTTGGTGCAGTATGAAAGGAGCATTATGCGCGTGCCCCCCGCAGGACCGAGTTGCCCTCGAAGCCCGCTGCCGCATCCGGCAGCTCCGCCGCATCGAAACCAGGGATCGGGTCAAGGATCAGCTGGCCGCTCTGGCCGTAGAACTCAACCGGATTGCGCCAGAGCACCTTGTCTACGTCGTCAGCAGTGAAACCTGCCGCCAGCATGGCGTTGGCTGTACTGAGGGTTTTTAGGGGATCGGACCGGCCCCAGTCAGCAGCAGAGTTCACCAGCACCTTTTCCGTTCCGTAGGTGCGGAGGATTGCCACCATGCGGTGCTCGTCCATTTTGGTGTCGGGATAGATGGAGAATCCCATCCAGGCTCCGGCGTCCTTGACCATCCCAACGTTGGTTTCATTGAGGTGATCAACAACCACCATGCCAGGTGCAACCCCGGACTCACGGACCACGTCCAGGGTCCTGCGGGTACCGGCGAGCTTCTCCCTGTGCGGTGTGTGCACCATGGCAGGCAGCGAGAATTCACGCGCCAGCTCCAGCTGTCGGCTGAAGGCCTCGTCCTCGGCGGGAGTCATCGAGTCGTAGCCAATCTCGCCGACGGCCACCACGCCCTCCTTGATCAGGTAGCGGGGGATCTCCTCCAGGACGGGAACGCACCGGGGGTCGTTCGCCTCTTTGGGGTTCAATGCGATCGTGGCGTGGTGCCGGATGCCGAACTGGGCGGCGCGGAACCGCTCCCAGCCCAGCAGCGCGTCGAAGTAGTCGATGAAGGAGCCGACGTTGGTGCGGGGCTGGCCCAACCAGAACGCCGGTTCCACGAGGGCCCGCACTCCGCTGGCATAAAGAGCCTCGTAATCGTTGGTGGTGCGGCTGGTCATATGGATATGGGGATCAAAGATGCGCATGGCGGGCTTTCCTTATTAAGAAGTCGAAGAGCGGGAGAAGGACCCGGTGATCAGGTGGACGTCATCCGGGACCGGGCGTCCTGCGGCCTGGCGTTCAGCGGCAAAATCGCCTGCCATCCTGGCGAGCTCGTCATCGGCCCGTTCCATCAGGTCCGTTACGGCACTGAGGCTGATCCCGAGGAAGATCAGCTTCAGCACGGCGTGGCGCCAGCTGTGCTGGTCCAGGTAGGCGGCTGCGAACGGACCGACGGCGGCGGCAACCAGGCCGCTTTCGTTGGTCCGGAGGGCCTGCGCTGTCACGTGCAGTCCTGCGGCGACGACGGCGGCCGGCAGTTCAGGTGTGGCGGCAGCCAAGGCTCCCAGCCCTTTCAGGACGCCGCGGCGTTCTGCGGAGTCACCGCCGTCGTACAGGGCCGGCAAAGCTTCAGCCAGCCCATCCGCTGCCAGGACTTCGTGCAGCCGGCCGATCAGCTGGCCCCGTGCGTGATCGGTGACGGTGCCGAACAGGACGCCCGTCGGGTCGACGTCCGGACGGAGAGGGTCGCGGCCCAGCCGGCGGCCAGCCGTGGCGAATATCCTGGTGAGGGTGCCGCGGTCGGCTGCGACCGCCGTCGTACTCTCCTCCAGCCAGCGTTCAACGTGCCTGTCCCGGACTGATTCCTCCCACGCGGCGCGAAGCGCGGCGATGCTCCGCGCGGCCAGCCCCGGAGCATCGTGCGAGTGCCTGGGCAGCTCGACGGCGGCCACGCCGCGGTAGCCCAGTTCCGCCAGCGTGGCGAGTGCGAGGGGCAGATCTACGGCGCCCTCACCGAATGGCAGGTGCTCATGGGTGTGCGTGGGCATGTCGTCCAGCTGCACGTTCGCCAGCAGAGGACCGGCCTCCAGGAGGGCCCCCCGCACGCCGCCGGGCTCAACCACCACGCAGTGGCCGATGTCCACGGTCACCCGCAGATTGTCCGGGTTCCCCAGTTCCGTCCGAAGGCGCAGAACGTCGGAAACGGTCTCCACCAGCATGCCCGGTTCAGGTTCGACGGCGACCACGACGTTCCTGACGCGGGCATAGTCAACGATGTCCGCCACGCGGGAGGTCAGCCGCTTCCATCCTGTTTCCGGGCTGGCATCCGCCGGCAGTATCCCGGAGAAAAAGGAGACACATTCAGCCTGCAGGGCGGCGGCGATGTCGACGGCGCGGCGCAGGAACGCGACCCGGACTGCGGCATCGTCATCCACCAGCGCAGGCCGGTGCTTGTGGCGAGGGTCCAGCAGGAAGCGGGTGCCGGTTTCAATGACGACGCGAAGCCCGAGCTCTTGGAGCCGTTTCCGCAGTGACTGAAGTTGGACATCCAGATCCTCGGCAAACGGATCCAGGTGAGGATGGCCCAAGGTCAGCGCCACGGCCTCGTAGCCCTCCTCGGCGAGGAGCTCCAGCGCGATGGGAAGCGGATGGTCTGTGAAGCCGTTGGTGCCGTACCCGAGACTAAAGGGCATGGTGGTTTGGGGTGCTGTCATGACTCGCTGATCCTCAATTTCCTGGGCCGGGACCGCAGGACCTTGCCGAACAGGTCCACTGATGCGAGCACTGCGGCCGCCACCAGGTTTCCCTGGCGCAGCGTGAGCGCCGTCTGCAGGGGGACCATCGCCCGGATTCCTGCCTTGGTGGCCTCAAGGGCATTCTTCGGCAAGGGGTTGCGTGCAGCCCGCACCTGGGCCGGTGCGCATCGGGCGGCGTAGAAGGCGGTCGCCAACAGTACGGGGAGGACTTGGTTGCGGGGGCCAGCGGAACCGGCAAGCACGGCGCCGGCAACCAGGCCAGTGCCGGCGGCTACGCCGGAAGCCGTCGTCGTGGTTGTTCCCTCGACTTCACCGTGGGAAAGGACGGTGACAGCCACGGTGTGGGCACCCATGATGCCGGCCGCGCCGAGGGCGGGGCGGAGGTGTGCCGAGCCTGCGCCCATGAGGACGTCAAGTGCCCGGCAGCAGCCCATGGTTACCGCGCCGGACACCGGATGGCCCTTGGCCACCAGGTCGTAGGTCCAGATCGCGGCGGCGAGCGGAAGTCCCACCGCCAGCGAACGCCTGCCTCCACCGGCGGCGCTGAGGCTGAGTCCGGCCGCCGTAAGGGCAGCCGCCGCGGTGAGGGCCTTCTTGGGGGTAATGCGCCCCGAGGGGATGGGCCGTTCCGGCCGTTCGCGGGCATCGATCCCACGATCGGCGTAGTCATTCAATGCCATGCCGCCGGCGTACAGGCAGGCGCTTGCCACGGGGAGGAGCATCCTGCGCCCGCCCAGCCGGTGCCCGGCCGCTGACCCGCCGGCGATCGTATCGCCGAGGACCGTAAGGACGGCCGGAGCGCGGACGAGTTCCAGGTAGTCGTTGGTCTGGCTCACTGCTAATCGTGGCTCCCGGTGCCGGCAGGCAGTTTGGCGCTGGCGGTCTTTGCCCACTGCATCAGGTCGCGGCTCTGTTCCGCGAACGAGTGTTCGTCGCTGCCCCAAGGGTCCTTGAAGAAGAATCCAAGTGCGCGGAGGTGGCCTTCTTCTCCGGCGGCGTCAGCCAATGCCATCAGGCGTGAGAGGTCAAGCACCATGGGTGCAGCAAGCATGGAATCGTAGGCGCTCCAGGTGGTCTGCAGCGTGAGGCGTGATCCGAGGAACCCTTCGACGTTGACGTGGTCCCAGGCCACCTTCGTCTCGCCGAGATCCTGCACGTTGTCGATGTGGAGCGGGGTCACCGCACCGCCGGCCAGTTCCTGGAGCCCGCGGTTCTTGGACTGCAATTTCCCCGAAACCGCCAGCGGGTCAGCGAGGGTGGCGCCGTCGCCGCCGCCCAAAAGGTTTGTTCCTGCCCATGACAGGACCCGCAGCCCGCGTGCTGCGAAGGCCGGCGCCAGGACAGACCGGAGCCAGGTCTGGCCGGTCTTTCCGTCCTGTCCCGCGGTGGGAATCCGGTGCCTCGTCGCCAGTTCACGCAGCGCCGGAAGGTTGAGAGCAGGGGAAGGGGTAAAGCACACGTAGGGAGAACCGGCGAGGACGGCGGCATAGGCGCTAAGCGAGCTGGGTGGCAGCACCGAGCGCGCAGGGTCCTCCAGCGCGGCCAGCAGCAGATCTGCGTCCTCGAACTCGGGGAGCGGTTCAACCGGCGCTTCAGTGGAAGCGACGTCAAGAACAATGACGCGGCTCAGACCGTGGGAGCGCTTGAAGTCAAGGATGTCCTGCGCCAGCCTGCGGGCCGCTCCAGCCTGCGTCTCCGACTGTTGCGCCGAATCGTAGCCGGGCCGCACGCGCTGGTCGGCTTCCACCAGCTGGGACCGGACAGATTCGACGAGGTGAAGCGGCAGCATGCCTGACTCGACCAGCGCCTCGGCACGCTTCGCAATGCAGACATTGCTGATGTCATGGCCGCCCACCACGAGGTCCGCAAAGTCGGGCAGCGCGACTTCGCCAAATGACTCCTGTTCGGTGACGCAACCGGTGGCGTTCGCGAGCCCCGCAGAGATGGCGGCCAGTCCCACGGTGGCTGTTGTCGCCACGGAACCGCGGGCGCCGACCAGCCAGATGCCTGTCTTGCCGTAGGAATGGGAGCTTGATTCCGCGCCCAGGCCTGGCGTCCCTTCAGCTGATGTGTCCGTTTTTCTGCGCAAATCTTCCTCCTTGAAGTGGTGCTGCGGTCTGCCAAAGATCGGGCTAACAAGCGAGCCAAACGGTGGCGTCGATCACAGAAGGAAACCTAGCACGAGTAATGACGACCGAACAACGAATGTTTGGTATCGCTCGATATAAAGCCGTAAATGCGGGCGCGACTTGCAGCGAATCAGGTCAGGTTTAGGGCCGACTTCATTCCCGTGACGCCCTGGTAAAGAGCGCTTGACGTTTCAAGCCCAACGCTGGTCGGGTACAAGGGCGTTCCGTCGACGAATGTGCTGTAATTGATCGATGGATGACATAAGTAGCTTCAACGGCCTCGGTTCGTCCGGAGCGAGTGACCTGTTCCAGATTCTTCGAGACGGACGCCCGCGTACCCGAAGCGAGCTCGCGGAGCAGATGGGCCTGGCCCGTTCCACGGTGACGCTGCGCATCGAGGCGCTCATGGAACTTGGGTTGGTTGGCTTCGTGGACGACGCGGTTTCCACGGGCGGCCGCCCCTCCTCGCGCATTGCCTTGAAGGCCGGCAGCAAGATTGTCCTCGGCGTTGACATTGGAGCGTCCCACCTGCGGCTCGCGGTTACCGATCTCACGGGACACCGTCTGCAGGAGGACGGGCGGGCAATCGAAGTGACGCAGGGCCCGGACGCCGTTCTGCAGGCCGTTGTTGAACTGGCGTCCGAACTGCTTCAGGCCTCCGGTCGCTCCATGACAGACCTCCTGGCCATCGGCATCGGCCTCCCCGGGCCGGTGGAGCATCGGACCGGACGGCCGATCAACCCCCCGATTATGCCTGGCTGGAACGGCTTCGATGTCCCTGGCTACCTGCAGGCGCACTTCCAGGTTCCGGTCCTCGTGGACAATGACGTGAACATCATGGCCCTCGGGGAGCGCAATGTTGCCTGGCCCAACGTGGATGATCTGATTTTCGTCAAAGTCGCCACCGGTATTGGCTCGGGCATCGTCTCCAGCGGGATGCTCCAGCGCGGTGCAGACGGCGTGGCCGGTGATATCGGCCATGTCAGGGTGCACAGCGGATCGGGGGCGCCGTGCCACTGCGGTAATACTGACTGCCTGGAAGCGGTTGCGTCCGGCCCGGCTGTCGCATCGAAACTGCGCGCTCTGGGGCTGGAAGCAACCAGCAGCGAAGACGTGGTGAGGCTGGTTGGAGCCGGCAGTACGGAGGCGGTCCATGCCGTCCGCCAGGCCGGCAGGGACGTGGGTGAGGTTCTTTCGGCCTGCATCAGCCTGATCAACCCGGCAGTGATCGTCATCGGCGGATCCATGGCTTTGACGGGCGAGCACTTCATCGCGGGCATCCGGGAAGTGGTCTACTCGCGCACCATGCCGCTGGCGACCCAGCACCTCCAGATTGTGCAGTCCACGTCAGGGCTCGATGCGGGCGTGCTCGGCGCCAGCATGCTGGCTATCCACCATGCCATGTCCCCGCAGCGGATCGACGAGATGGTTTTGGGTCTGACCGGCTCCCAGGCAAGCTAGCCGGGACACTTGTTCCGGCGTCTTGCCGACTTTTGCTTGACACGCAACAAAAGGCGGGAATAGGCTCACATCAGAAGTCCGATCGACGGTGATAATGCTTCGAGTAAGCGAGACGCCGTCGCCCGGCCAGGGGGAAAGCGAATACTTTCCGCCTGGGTTTCAGGCGTCTACAAGCGCGTGAAATCAGGGAACTCTTGCCAGCGAGAGCGCACAGCCCCTTTGCACGCATGAGTTCCTGCCCCTATCGCGTCTGTTACTGATCACTGGGAATGGTAGCGCGGAGCCCCTGGCGAAGACGCTGCGGGTGAAGCAACTAACCGGGGGTGGCCTGCCCTTTGGCCGCGTTCAGTGGCTGCCGCGAACATCCAACACGCCGCTGCGATGCAGCTATGCCCGCTTTCCCTCCCCCCATTCGGTGGAGGACCGCACTTACTGTCAGGAAAGGCAACTCATGTGCTTCGGATTCAATGCCCCAGGCGCCCTTCGTCGCTCGCTGGAAGAAAAGGGCGTCGATCGCCGCGGCTTCCTTAAGGGAGCAGTAGCGGCCGGCGTGGGCGTCGGCCTCGCCGGTATCGGCGGAACCGCTGCAGTCGCGGCTCCGGCTCCCCAGGCTGCTGGCCGGCCGGTTCCCCCGGGACTGATCAGCATTCAGCTGTACACGCTGCGCTCCATCATGAGTGGCCAGGGCGTTGACGCCACGCTGGCGAGCCTGGCCAGCTTCGGCTTCACCAAGGTAGAGCTCGCCGGCCTGTACGGCCGCACCGCCGAAGCGATGCGCTCGACCCTTGATTCGCTTGGCATCACCCCTTCCTCGAGCCATGACGGAATCAGCGCCACACCGGCAGCCCTGGAGACCAAGCTCGCCAACGCTGTAACTCTCGGCCAGACCCACATCAACGTGCCCTACCTGGTTTCCAGCTCTGCGGATGACTGGCGCCGCTGGGCGGACCAGATGAACGCTGAAGCAGCTGTCGCGCAGCAGGCTGGCGTGAAGTACGGCTACCACAACCACGCCCACGAGTTCACCACGGACCTTGGCGGCGGCCTGACTCCCTGGGACATCTTCACCAGCCGCCTCGACCCCAGCCTGGTCCACCTTGAGGTGGACCTTTACTGGGCCGTGACCGCCGGTGTTGGCGTCGGTGCGAAGGATCCGATCCAGTTCGCCATCGACACCATCCTCCAGGCTCCGCAGAAGGTCCTGCAGTACCACGTGAAGGACCGCGACGCCGCAGGCGACTTCGCCGACCTCGGGACCGGAAAAATCGACTTCGCACGCATTTTCCGGGCGCACACTCCCAAGGAATTCATCGTGGAGAACGACCGGCCCGACGTCACGCCGCTGCAGACGGCCGAGGTGGGCTACAACTACCTTCGGGGTATCCGGTTCTAACAGGACCACTTGTATCCGCCGCGGAAGCCGGGCTTTGTTCCTATGGGGCGTACAGCCCGGCTTCCGCCGTGTGCCCAGCGTCCGTCCCCGCGTTCCAGGATATTCTGCAGGCAGGCGGGGATAGCTCTCCATAGTGAGGCGTAGTGGAGGATCCGATGACTGTTACACATCCCATCCATATCGAGGTGGAAAGTCATGAGCTGCGGGATGAGCGTATTGACGCTGCTGTCCGGCAGTTACAACAGAAGACGATAGACATGGCAGGCCCCGGAATACTACTCGTCCGCCACGCGGCCGGCAGATACACTGCGGCGCTGTCGCCGGAGGTCCCCTTCGGAGTTACCTATGAGGCTCAGCTATGACAGACAAAGAGCAGGTAGTACTCCTCGACGAAAACGGCCAGGCCTGTGGGTCAGCGGCCAAGGAGGAAATCCATAGCCACAACACGCCGTTGCACCTTGCGTTTTCCTGCTACTTGTTCGACCGATCGGGGCAAATTCTCGTTACCAGGCGGGCACTTACAAAGGTTGCTTGGCCGGGAGTGTGGACGAATTCCTTCTGCGGGCATCCGGCCCCGGGGGAAAACATGATGGACGCGATCCGACGAAGAGGCCGCTGGGAACTCGGAATAGAGCTATCCGACGTGCAGGAGCGCCTGCCGGAATTCAGGTACCGGGCTGTTGACCCGAATGGAATTGTAGAGAATGAGCTGTGCCCTGTGTTCACCGCCGTCACGACGGGTTCGATAGTGCCCCGGCAGTCGGAGGTGTGCGAGTATCGGTGGGTTTCGGTGCCAGATCTGCTCACAGCAGCGGAATCGGCACCATGGGCTCTGAGCCCATGGCTCGTGCTCCAACTCAAAGAGCTGGCCCCCACCCTGTTAGCTGGTTCTTCAAAGCATTGAGACTGGGTTCCGAAAGGGTAGCCGCGTAGCCAGCGAAGGGATATCAAGACAGTATGGCAACAGGCACGTTCGTGTGGTTTGAACGCGGGGTGAGCTTCGGCATCGTCAGCGAAACGGAGTCTTGAACATTGAGTACGCAGAAAAACGCGCCACTAAGGGTCGGCGTCGTCGGCATCGGCTGGGCCGGCCAGCAGCACATCAAGGCCTACAAGAACATGGACGGCGTGGAGCTCGTCGCGGTCGCCGCGATGGAGGCGGACCTGCTGGCGAGCATCAAGGACGAGTACGGCGTGCCCCACACGTTTGCGCGCTGGGAGGACCTGATCGAGCTTGAAGGGCTCGACGCCGTGAGCGTGGCCGTGCCGACGTTCCTGCACGCCCCGATCGCGATCGCCGCACTGGAACGCGGGCTGCACGTCCTGAGCGAAAAACCCCTGGCACGCAACGGCGAGGAGGGCCGGCAGATGGTGGAAGCGGCGCGGAAGGCCGGCCGCGTCCTGGACGTGGCCTTCAACCACCGCCGCCGCGGCGACATCCAGAAGCTGAAGGGCATCATTGACGACGGCGAGCTGGGCCGGCCCTACTACGCCAAAGCGTCGTGGCTCCGGCGGCAGGGCATCCCCATGCTCGGCAGCTGGTTCACCAACCCGGCCCTCGCCGGCGGCGGCCCGCTGGCAGACATCGGCGTCCACGTCCTGGACTACGCCCTGCACCTGCTGGGCGAGCCCAAGGTGCTGTCCGTCTCGGCGTCGACGCACTCCGAACTCGGCCCCCGCGGCCTGGGCGGCAACGCCCGCTACACCGCCATGAAGTCCACGCACAAGTTCGAGGTGGAGGACTTCGCCTCGGCGTTCATCCGGCTTGAAGGCGGCGGCACGCTGATCCTCGAGGCCGGCTGGGCAGCCTACCGGGATGAGGAGGACCTAATGGACTTCACCGTGTACGGTACTGACGGCGGTGCCGAACTGCGCGCCGTCGGGGCCTCCAACGTACCCGTCGCAGACGTCCGGATCTTCAAGGAGAAGGACGGCGAGAACGCCGACTACGTGGTGGTGGCCGAGCCGGGCCGGGCCCACCAGGCCGTGGTGGAGGACTTTGTGGAGGCCGTCCGTGGCGGGGAGACTGTGTGGGGCGCCCACGACGGGTCACTCGCCCTGACCCGTGCCCTGGTGCTCGACGCCTGCTACAAATCCGCCCTCGAACAGCGCGAAGTGAGGCTCTGACATGACTGAAAAACTCAACATCCTGGTCTGGAACGAAGGTGTCCACGAGGCCCGCAACCAGCCGGAAACCATGGCCGAGATGTATCCCAACGGCATGCATGGCGCCATTGCCGATGGATTGAGGGGCTTCTACCCGGACTCGAATATCAGCACCGCCACCCTCGCCGATCCGGAGCACGGCCTCTCCGAGGAGACACTTGCCGCCACTGACGTGCTGCTGTGGTGGGGCCACTGGGCACACGGCGACGTCAGCGACGAAGTGGTGGACCGCGTCCAGCGCCACGTCCTGGGCGGAATGGGCCTGGTCGTCCTGCACTCCGGGCACTTCGCGAAGATCTTCACCCGGCTCCTGGGAACCACCTGCTCCCTGAAGTGGCGCAACGAGGGCGCGCGGGAACTCGTGTGGACCGTGAAGCCCTCGCACCCGATCGCCGCCGGAGTGGAAAGCCCCATCGTCATCCCGAAGCAGGAGATGTACGGCGAACTTTTCGACATTCCGGAGCCCGACGACCTCATCTTCATCAGCTCCTTCGAAGGCGGCGAGGTGTTCCGCTCGGGCGTGACGTTCACGCGCGGAAAGGGCCGGATCTTCTACTTCAGCCCCGGCGACCAGGAGTACCCCGTGTACCACCAGCCGGAGATCCGGCAGGTGATCGCGAACGGGGTTGGCTGGGTGGCACAGCCGGGCCGGTTCCGCGAGGAGCCGGGCGTCAGCAACGCAGCCCGCGACTGGTTCCTGAACACGCCCTAAAGATCGTACTGAGCGCGAACGGACACTTGTGGCCCCGGGTCTGAGCGCGAACGGACACTTGTGGCCCCAACCATGAGCGGACTTGCCGCCGTTCGGGGCGCCGCGTGATAGCAATAGGAGTGATGAAACCCCGTTCCCGCTTCCAGCCTCCTGCCCCCTGCGCCGCATGAGGGGCGCCACCGGAACCGCGATTCCCCGCAGCTGGATACTCCTTGCCTGCATCGGCCTCATCGCGCTGAACATGCGGGGACCGTTCGTGGCGGTGGCTCCGGTCCTGGGGCCGATGCAGCAGGAACTGGGGTTCTCGCCCGTGGAGCTGGGTCTGCTGACCGGCATCCCCGTGCTGTGTTTCTCGCTCGCGGCGCCCCTTGCCTCACTCGCCGGGCGCAGGTTTGGCGCGGAACTGGCCATCACCCTGACGCTCGCGGGGGTCCTGGCCGGCGTCGCGGTCCGGTCGGCCGGCAGCGGCGCCATGGTGATGGCGGGTACGGTCATCCTCGGCCTGGCCATCACCGTGGGCAACATCGCGGTGCCGCTGATCATCCGGCGGGACTTTTCGCCGCGGCGCCAGGGGACTGCGATGGGCATCTACACGGCTGCCCTGAACGTTGGCTCGTTCATCACCTCCGTGGTTACGGCGCCGCTGGCTGAGCTGGCCGGCTGGCGGGCTTCCATTGCGGCCTCGGCGGCCTTTGCCATCGCCGCTATCGGTTTCTGGGTTTTCGCATCCGGGCGGCGGGCCTTCGTCCCGGCGGCCGACGACGGTTCCGGCGGCCCGCCCGCAGCCGGCCGTCCGGCGTCGCGATGGATCACGGCGGGCCTGACGGTTGGGTTCGCCGGCCAGGCCATCTCCTATTACGGCATGACCGCCTGGCTGCCCACCCTGCTGTCCGATGAACTCGGCATGGCGCCGGCAGCCGCGGGCGCAGGCTCCTCCCTGTTCCAGATCCTGGCCATCGCGGGCAGTCTGGGTGTGCCGTTCACGGCCCGGTTCATGAGTACGACGGCGGTCGCGGTCACCTTGGGTGCCATGTGGCTGACCGTTCCGCTGGGGCTGCTGTTCGTTCCCCAGCTGTGGTGGCTGTGGTCCTCGCTCGGGGGAGTGGCACAGGGCGGCGGCATCACCCTGATCTTCATTGCGATCATCAAGCTCGCCCGGGACCAGGCCTCGGCGGGCAGGATGTCGGCGGTTGTCCAGGGCGTCGGCTACTGCTTCGCCGCGCTGGCTCCGACCGTGGTGGGCTACGTCCACAGCGTCTCGGGGACCTGGTCGGTGCCGCTCCTGCTGATCCTCGGCTCGGTGCTGGCGTTCTTCATTCCAACCACCCTCTCCGTGCGCAAGGTGCCCCGGCAGCGCTAAGGCGCGTCCCGCCGTCGTACGTTCCCTTAAACCCAAGCGCGAACGGACACTTGTGGCCCCTGTCAGGGTGCTTAAGTGTCCGTTCGCGCCTCAAGGATGGTTCCGCTGCCGGACCGCCTCCCCGGCCTTCGGGGTGCCTGTTGCGAAGGGCGTGGCGGCCCGGCGGGCGGAAATCTGCGCCGGTCCAGGCTGCGGTGCCTGGGCTGTTGCTAGGCGGCGACGAGTTCGTCTTCGATGGCCTCGGCCGTGGCATCGATGCCTTCCCGGGCTTCGTGCAGGTACCGGGCGTAGGCGGGAACGGTGAGGAAGCTGGGGAACTTGTCGCTCAGCGTGACCTCCTCGAAGATGTCGCGGGCGTCGGCAAACCGGTCACCGTCGAAGCGCTCCAGGCGGGCGAACTCCTCGTCCAGCATCTCCTGCACCCATTCCCGGCTGATGATCTCGCCGTGGTCCGTGATGGCACGGGAGTAGATCCACTGCCAGAGCTGTGAGCGGGAGATCTCCGCGGTGGCGGCGTCCTCCATCAGGTTGTGGATGGCGACCGCTCCGTTGCCGCGCAGCCAGGACTCGATGTAGCGGATGCCCACCTCGATGTTGTTCCGGATGCCCTGTTCGGTGATGGTGCCGTGCGTGGCGGCGACGTTGATGAGCGCGCGGTCGTCCGGGGTGACGTCCTCGCGCAGCCGGTCCAGCTGGTTGGGGCGGCCGTCGAGCACGCCGTCGAACACCTCGCGGCACACGGGGACCAGGTCCGGGTGGGCCACCCACGAGCCGTCGAAACCGTCGGCTGCCTCGCGGGTCTTGTCTGCACGGACCTTCTCGAAGGCGTTGGCGTTCGCTGCCTCATCCTTGCGGTTGGGAACTGCGGCCGCCATGCCCCCAATAGCCATGGCGCCGCGCTTGTGGCAGGCGCGCACCAGCTGTTCGGTGTAGGCCCGCATGAACGGGGCGGTCATGGTCACCTGGCCGCGGTCCGGCAGGACGAAGCGCGGGCCGCGGGTGCGGAAGTTCTTGATGAGGGAGAAGATGTAGTCCCAGCGGCCGGCGTTCAGGCCGGCAGCGTGGTCCCGCAGCTCGTACAGGATCTCTTCCATCTCGAACGCGGCGGTGATGGTTTCGATCAGCACCGTGGCGCGGATGGTGCCCTGCGGGATGCCCAGCAGGTCCTGCGCCAGGATGAAGATGTCGTTCCAGAGCCGGGCTTCGAGGTGGTTTTCGATCTTCGGCAGGTAGAAGTACGGGCCCTTGCCCTGGGCCAGGAGGCGGCGGGCGTTGTGGAAGAAGTACAGGCCGAAGTCCACGATGCCGCCGGCGATGGGTTCGCCGTTGATCAGCATGTGCTTCTCCGGCAGGTGCCAGCCGCGGGGGCGGACCACGATGGTGGGCAGGTCCTCGGCGGCCTTGAGCCGGTATTCCTTGCCCTCCGGCGAGGTGAAGTCGATGCGGCGCTCCAGCGCATCGGTGAGGTTCAGCTGGCCCTGGATGACGTTGCGCCACGACGGCGTGGACGCGTCCTCCATGTCCGCCAGCCAGATCTTGGCGCCGGAGTTCAGGGCGTTGATGGTCATCTTGCGGTCCACCGGGCCCGTGATTTCCACCCGGCGGTCTTCCAGCCCGGGGGCCGGGGGAGCGACGCGCCAGTGCGGATCGTTCCGGATTTCCTCCGTTTCCCGCAGGAACCGGGGGTCCTGTCCGCGGGCGATGTCGTCCCTGCGTGCCCGCCGTGCCCGAAGCAGTTCCTCGCGCCGTCCGGCCGTGGCCTTGTGCAGCCTGGCAACGAAAGCCAGTGCATCCGGTGTAAGCACCTCGCCCTGCCGGCAAATCGGCTGGGCAGTCAGAGTGATCCCGTTGATCGTGAAGTTGTCGGTGAAGCTGTTCATTTCTGTCTCCTTGGGACACCCAACTGACTGGCAGTAGATGCCGTTTTGAGGGCTCAAAACGGCATCTACTGCGATCTGGTTGGGAAAGATTTAGTGGAACTGGCCTTCTTCGGTGGATCCCACGAGAGCCAAAGTGGATGCGTTCGGGTTGAGCGCAGTGGAGATGTCGTCGAAGTAGCCGGTGCCGACTTCGCGCTGGTGCTTGGTTGCGGTGTAGCCGCGGGACTCGGAGGCGAATTCCTTCTCCTGCAGTTCGACGTAGGCGCTCATGCCTTCGCGGGCGTAGCCGTGGGCGAGGTCGAACATCGAGTAGTTGAGGGCGTGGAATCCGGCCAGGGTGATGAACTGGAAGGTGAAGCCCATGGCGCCCAGTTCACGCTGGAACTTGGCGATGGTGGCGTCGTCCAGGTGCTTGCGCCAGTTGAACGACGGCGAGCAGTTGTAGGAGAGCATCTGGTCAGGGAACTCGGCCTTGACGGCTTCGGCGAACTTGCGGGCCAGCTCGAGGTCCGGGGTGCCGGTCTCCATCCAGATGAGGTCGGAGTAGGGGGCGTAGGCCTTGGCGCGGGCGATGCAGGGTTCGATGCCGTTGCGGACCTTGTAGAAGCCTTCGGGGGTGCGTTCGCCAGTGATGAATTCCTGGTCGCGTTCGTCGACGTCGGAGGTGATCAGCGTTGCCGCCTCGGCGTCGGTGCGGGCGATGACGACGCTCGGGGTGCCGGCGACGTCGGCTGCCAGGCGGGCGGCGTTCAGGGTCCGGACGTGCTGCTGGGTGGGGATCAGGACCTTGCCGCCGAGGTGGCCGCACTTCTTCTCCGAGGCGAGCTGGTCTTCCCAGTGCACGCCCGAGGCGCCGGCGGCGATCATGGACTTCATCAGCTCGTACGCGTTCAGGGGGCCGCCGAAGCCGGCCTCGGCGTCGGCGACGATCGGAACCAGCCAGTCCTCGACCGTCTGGATGCCCTCGGAGAACTCGATCTGGTCGGCGCGGAGGAGGGCGTTGTTGATGCGGCGGACAACCTGCGGTACGGAGTTGGCGGGGTACAGGGACTGGTCCGGGTAGGTGTGGCCGGAGAGGTTGGCGTCGGCGGCGACCTGCCAGCCGGAGAGGTAGATGGCGCGGAGGCCGGCCTTGACCTGCTGCACGGCCTGGTTGCCGGTCAGGGCGCCCAGGGCGTTGGTGTACTTGCCTTCCTTGTGCTCCCCGGTCAGCTGCTTCCACAGCTTTTCGGAGCCGCGCTTGGCCAGGGTGTGCTCTTCAGAGACCCTGCCGCGGAGGCGGACGACGTCGGCGGCTGAGTAGTCCCGAGTGACACCTTCCCAGCGCGGGTTGGCAGCCCACTCGAGCTCCAGTGCGGCGGCCTGCTGTTCGGGCGTCTGCTGGGTGGGCTCAAATGCTGCAGTCATCTTTGTCTCCTTGTTAGCTCCCGGGCCATTCCGGGGGTTTTGGTTCCGGGCCGGCCGTCCCTGCGCCTTTGCAGGTCCGGCCAGTTTCCGGAGGGGTTTTCCTTCGTGACACCTACTTTTCTGCACTTCCAAAGCGCTTTCTAGAGGAAAAAGCTGGAAAGAAATGCGTTTCTTCACGTATTCTTCAGAAATGTCGCCTTCAAGCTGGAACAGGGAAGTCTCACAGCCGCCGTCGTCCCCGCCGACGGCCGAGCTGGACGTGATCGCGCTGGGCCGCCGCGTGCGCCACCTGCGCAAGCAGGCCGGCCTGACGCTCGATGACCTGAGCGCCGCCGTCGGGACCGCCCCCAGCCAGCTGAGCCTCATCGAGAACGGCAAGCGGGAACCAAAACTCGGACTCCTGCAGCACCTGGCCGGGGCCCTCGGCGTCGGCATTGACCAGCTGCTGGGGGCCGAGCCGCCGAGCCGCCGGGCGGCCCTGGAGATCGAGCTCGAACGGTACCAGCGCGGCCCGCTCTACGAGTCCCTGAACCTGCCCAAAATCCGCATCAGCTCGCGGTTGCCGATGGATGTCCTCGAGGCCCAGGTGGGCCTCCTCCACGAGCTCGAACGCAAGATGAACGAGCAGGTCGCGACACCTGAGGAAGCCCGCCGCGCGAACGGTGAACTGCGCGCCATGATGCGCGAACGCGGCAACTATTTTCCGGAGTACGAGGCCGAGGCGCAGAAGGTGCTGAAGGAGGTTGGCTACACGTCCGGGCCGTTGAGCCAGCACGTTATTGCGGACGTAGCGGCGCACCTCGGATTCACCCTCCATCACGTGGGTGATTTGCCGCATTCCACGCGCTCGGTGACCGATTTGAAGAACCGCAAAATTTACCTGACGCAGAGCCAACGGCAGGACCACGACCCCCGATCGGTGCTGCTGCAGGCTTTGGGGCACTACGTCCTGGGACATGAAACGCCCAAGAACTACGGCGACTTCCTGGCCCAGCGGGTGGCCACCAACTATTTCGCCGCGGCACTCCTGCTGCCCGAGCAGGCCACCGTGGAATTTCTGCAAAAAGCGAAGGCCGCGAAAGAGATTGCGGTCGAGGACATCCGGGACGCCTTCGCGGTGTCCTACGAGACCGCGGCCCACCGTTTCACCAACCTGGCCACTAAGCACCTCGGCATCACTACTCATTTCCAGAAGACCCACCAGAGCGGGATCATCTACAAGGCGTACGAGAACGACGGCGTGAACTTCCCGCAGGACCACACGGGCGCCATCGAGGGGCAGCCGTCCTGCAAGGCCTGGACGTCCCGGGCCGTGTTCGATGTGCCGGACAAATTCAGCGCCTACAGCCAGTACACGGACACGCCTTCCGGCACGTACTGGTGCACCGCCCGAACGGACCGCTCGGCCACCGGGCAGTTCTCGCTGAGTATTGGTGTCCCGTACCAGCACGTGAAGTGGTTCCGCGGACGGGAGACCACGGCGCGGGCCACGTCCAACTGCCCTGACCCCAACTGCTGCAAGCGGCCGCCGGCCTCGCTGACCTCGGAGTGGGCAGGAAACGCCTGGCCGTCCGCCCGCGCCCATGCGCACCTGCTGGCGGCCATGCCCCCTGGCGCCTTCCCCGGCGTGGACGAGACCGAGGTGTACACGTTCCTGCAGGCCCACTCGGGAAGTTAGGAGCCTGCTCCGGAACTGACGGACTCTCTCGCAGTTCGTGCAGGCTTTCCTGCCACGCTTACGCAGTTTTGGTCGGCTTTCCCGGACAATCGCCGGTTGTTGCGGCAAGCCTTTTCAACGGGGCCGGTCTGCCTCCGCGGCCACCCCGCGGCAGAAGATTTTCGTGGTGCATCCCGTGATAGACGACGGTGTGCAAAGCCCGTTTGCCTTCGCGAGTGCCGGACCACCGGCCCGTATCCACCAGAAAGTGAATGTATTCGTGCAGTGAAGCACAGAAAGAGGCTGCTAATTCGGCATCATGTTCAATGAGCGATGCCACAAGTGCAGCGATGAGTTCAGGGTCCATCTCGGTTACTGCGGCCCCGTCAGAGATGTGCGCGTAAGCCGTGAAGAACTTCATCATGTGCTCCAGGACAGGACGGTTGTCAGGCGATGTCCCGTGCTCCCGGTGCCAGGTGATGAATTCGATCAGGGAACCCATCTCCTGGTCGCGCTGGTTCGGTGCGCAGAGAACTGGTCTGGGGGCGCGTCGCCCGGCCGGATGCCCACTACGGGTGTTTCGTTTTTTCAACCGGCGGCGGCGTGATTTGTTGGCCAAAGTCGATCCTCACTGTGAATAGGGAGACAGGCAGATTGCCCTTCCACCACGCTAAGAGCGGGGACACTGGGACTCCATGGGGTCGAGTCCGTATGTGGAAAACGGGCCCACCGGTCCTGCACCTGAGACCCTGCCAAGGTACGCGGACTATATTGGCCCTTGTCAGCCCACCAACTGATTGCGGGAGCGTGCACCCATGGCCAAGGAACTTGCAACCCAGCTCATCGAACAACTCCGGGCTGCCGGCGTCCGGCGAATCTACGGAATCGTCGGGGACAGCCTCAATCCGATTGTCGACGCCGTCCGCCAGACCGGCGGCTCAAAGCAGGGCGGCATCGACTGGATCCACGTCCGGCACGAGGAAGCCGCAGCCTTTGCCGCCGCGGCTGAGGCCCAGCTGACAGGGAAGCTTGCCGTGTGCGCCGGCTCCTGCGGCCCGGGCAACCTGCACCTGATCAACGGCCTGTATGACGCCAACCGTTCCGGCGCACCCGTCCTGGCCATCGCCTCGCACATCCCCAGCAAACAGATCGGCAGCGGCTTCTTCCAGGAAACCCATCCGGACCGGATCTTCAACGAGTGCTCCGTCTACTCGGAACTCATCAGCACCCCGGAACAGGCGCCGCGGGTGATGCACAGCGCCATCCAGCATGCCGTCGCCCTCGGCGGAGTCGCCGTCGTCACCCTTCCCGGCGACATAGCCGGCATGGAGGCCACCGGCGAAACCCCGCTTCCCGCTAACTTCCGGCCCGCAACCCTCATCCCGTCGCAGGAAAGCGTCCGGGAACTCGCCGATGCCATCAACGCGGCGGACAAGGTGGCCATCTTCGGCGGGGCCGGCACCCATGGAGCCCATGACGAGGTTATCGCGCTCGCGGAGCTGATCGGCGCGCCGGTGGGGCACACGCTGCGGGGCAAGGACTTTCTGCAGTACGACAACCCGTACGACATCGGCATGACCGGCCTGCTGGGTTATGGCGCCGCGGCGGAGGGGATCGAGGACGCCGACCTGCTGATCCTGCTGGGGACCGATTTTCCCTACGACCAGTTCCTGCCGGACACCCGCACAGCACAGGTGGACCGTGCCGCCCACAAGCTCGGCCGGCGGACCGACGTCGACATAGCCGTCCACGGGGACGTGCTGCCGACGCTCAAGGTGCTGATGCCGCTGGTGGCTCCGAAGAAGAGCCGGCGTTTCCTCAACCAGATGCTGAAGAAGCACGACAGGCTCATGAACAAGGCCGTCGGCGCATACACCCGGAACGTCGGGAAGAAAGTACCCATCCATCCCGAATACGCCGCCTCGCTCCTGGACCAGGTGGCGGCCGAAGACGCAATTTTCACCGCGGACACCGGCATGTGCAACGTGTGGTCCGCCCGCTACATCAACCCGCTGGGCACCCGCAGGCTGATCGGCTCGTATCTTCACGGTTCCATGGCCAACGCGCTGCCGCACGCGATCGGGGCGCAGGTGGCGTATCCGGACCGCCAGGTCATTTCCGTCTCGGGCGACGGAGGGCTGTCCATGCTGCTGGGCGAGCTCATCACGGTTGCCGCGCACCGGCTGCCAGTGAACGTAGTGGTGTTCAACAACTCCACGCTTGGCATGGTCAAGCTTGAAATGCTGGTGGACGGGCTGCCGGACTTCGGTGTTGACGTGCCCGACGCCGATTACTCGGCTGTCGCCCGTGCGCTCGGCTTCCACGCGGTCCGGGTCACTGATCCAACCAGGATCGAGGACGCCTACCGGGAGGCCTTCGCCCATCCCGGGCCCTCGCTCGTGGAACTCATCACCGATCCCAAGGCCCTTTCAATTCCGCCCAAGATCAAAGGCTCTCAGGTCTTGGGGTTCGCCACTGCCATGTCCAAGGTGGTCCTGAACCGCGGCGCCGGCGAGGCGGTGAGCATGGCCCGCAGCAACCTCAGGAACATTCCCCGGCGGTAGCGGTTACCGCGCCCGTCGTTCGGCGGCGAGAAGCTCGGCCGCCCGTCCGATGAGGCCGTAGGGGACCGGCTTGCCCAGGGGGAATTTGAGGGTGCCCTTGCCGGTCCGGAAGGGCGCGATGTCTGCCTGGAAGGCGTCGTCGCCGGAGGGCACCGGATACACCGAGATGTGGTGCGCCCACCCCGCGAAGTACACCACGTACTTGCCGCCAAGGGTGACCGTGGGGATGCCGTAGCTGATCATCTCCCCGGAGTCCGGGACAGCCTCGCGGCATCGGCGCCGCACCTCCTGGAGGACATCCTGCACTTCAACGGGAAACTGCGCGATGTACTCGTCGACGCTGTCGAACTGCTGGGCCATGAGGCTCTCCTCCACGATCCGCCGGGGGTGCCTCGAGAATACGCCCACGCGGCACTGAGAGAGTGTTGCCGAAAACGTTGCGGAAAGTGCGAGAGGGTCGGGGAGTGAAACCAAACCGACGGCAAACCGTGACCGGTCCGGCATCGATACTGTCAGTGCCCGCTGGTTGACTGTGGACGTACGGAGTTCCGCGGACGAGCCGAGGACTGCAATGAACAGGATTCGAATGGCCAAAATAGTGGCGGCTTCCGCCGCCGTCGCGCTCGCGGCGGCATGTTCGGCCCCGGTGCCGGGCATGTTGAAGGCCGACGGCGTGGACCGGGTTTCGGTGGATGCCACGGCTTACGCCGCCGAACTTCGCGCTTTCCGGAACTCCGCCCTTGGGCTCGGCCAGGCACTGCTCGCCGACGGCGGTAACGGGACAGGCGGGAACGTGGTGTCCTCGCCCGGGAGCCTGCTGGTCGCCCTCGCGATGCTCCGCGCCGGGGCGTCCGGGGAAACGGCCGCCGAACTGGATGCCGTGCTGGGGCTGCCACGGGACGGGCGTAACGAGGCCATGAACGCGCTGCTCGCGTCCCTGGCCAAGTTCGACGGCGACCCGGCCACCGTGGACGAGGACAATCCGCCCCGAAAGCCTGTCATGCATGTGGCCAATGGACTGTTCGTGGACAGGGAGGTGCCAACCGGCGAGGCCTACCTGAACACTCTGGCGAGGCACTACGGAACCGGCGTCTATCCGGTGGACTTCAGCAACCAGGGCGAGACCAAGCCCGCGATCGATGCCTGGGTGGACAAAAACACCCGTGGCCGGATCAAGGAGGCGCCCGCAAAGTACGATCCCCGGAACACGTTCAGTCTCCTCAATTCGGTGTACTTCGCGGCGGCCTGGCGGGCCCCGTTTGACCCGGGCTCCACAGCGGATCTGCCCTTCACGACGGCCAGGGGAGAGCAGATCGACGTCCCCGCCATGCACAACCTGCTTGAGATGAAGTACGCGGAAGGCCCCGGCTGGCGGGGTGCGGACCTTCCGTATGCCGAGGGATTCGTGATGCGGCTTGTCCTTCCGGACTCCGGAACAGATGCCCCGGCCCTATTCAGTGCATCAGGACTTAGGACGATGGCCGACGCCCTGGACGCCGCACCGCTGGCGACCGTACAGATCCAGTTGCCGCGGTGGGACCACAGAAGCAGTTTCGACCTCCGCAAGGTCCTCGAAGCCGCCGGGCTGCAGAAGACCCTCACAACCACTGAGGATTTCAGTGCGATCCAGCCGGAGATGGCCATCACGCAGGCCGCCCAGGCGGCCAACATCACGGTGGCCGAGAAGGGAACTGTGGCTGCCGCGGTAACCCAGATCAACGGCATGGTCACCAGCGCCCCGCCCCGGCCCGAGCAGACCATCGACTTCGACCGGCCGTTCCATTACCAGATAGTGCACGTCGAAACCGGGCTGCCGCTCTTCATGGGAGCAGTGGCCGACCCCCGCTCCTGACGTCCGAGCCAGGGTCAGCGGGGCCAGGGTTAGCGCGGGCCGCCCTGCCAGAGGGCGTCAAACGGGGCGCCGGAGGCCACGCGGTTCCGGATGCCGGCGGTCACGAACTCCTTGGCGCTCCGTGCTGCCTCCAGCGGCGACGCACCCTTGGCCAGTTCGGCAGTCACCGCCGCGGCGAGTGAGCAGCCGGCGCCGGAGACGGCCACCTCGCCCACCTTCGGGGCGGCCAGGACCTCCAGGGTATCGCCGTCGTAGAACACATCCACGGC
Source organism: Arthrobacter sp. NPDC057009 (assembly GCF_042673905.1). Lineage (NCBI taxonomy): Bacteria > Bacillati > Actinomycetota > Actinomycetes > Micrococcales > Micrococcaceae > Arthrobacter > Arthrobacter sp. NPDC057009. The sequence goes on along the minus strand of NZ_JBHUSB010000012.1, from coordinate 131,528 downwards.
GTCAGGCCCGGACAGCCGCACGCCGCCCTTGGCCAGCACTGTGGCTCCGCTCAGTTCGTGGATCCGGATGGCCGCAGCCTTGAGGGACTCGACGTCGGTGATCTCCAGACCGGACAGCGACTCGGCCTCGAAGTGGTTGGGCGTGACGAATGTGGCCAGCGGCAGGATCTGGGTCTTCAGCGCCTGATCCGTGTCCAGCGCGTGTCCGGGCTCCTGCCCCTTGCAGATGAGTACCGGATCCAGAACTACGTTGCCGAACGCACCGGCGGACAGCGCGGCGGCCACGGTTGAAATCGTTGCCGGGCTGCCCAGCATGCCGATCTTCACGGTATCCACCACGGAAGGTGCGCCGGAAGCGGCACCATAGGCCGCCGTCGTCGCTTCCAGCTGGTGCGCGATGACATCCTGGTCCACCGGCACGAAACGGTGGTTCCACTCATTGTTCGGATCGAACGAGACGATGCACGTGAGGTTGGCGATGCCGAAGACGCCCAGCTCCTGGAACGTCTTCAGGTCGGCCTGGGCTCCGGCGCCGCCGGTGGCCTCCGAGCCTGCGATGGTGAGGACGACGGCGGGAGCGTCGGTGGTGCGGTTGTCAGAAGCAACAGAAGTCATCGTTCCATCCTGCCATGCCTAACCGTGCAGCCTGCGGTAGGCCTCCGCTGCAGCGGGATGCAGGGGCAGGTCGGCCGTGTTGATCAGGGTTTCCGGGCTCAGGAATTGAACGCCGAGACTGGAACGGGGAACGAGCTCGTCGGCATGATCGACCAGCAGCCTGACGGTGTCCCGGACGATGTCTCCGTCGAGATCGCCACGGCACAGCAGAAGGTTTGCCACGCCCACTGTCCAGACGGACCCGGCTCCCGGGTAGCCGCTTCCGGGAATCAGCACACGGTCGTAGAAGGCGCCGAAGCGCTCGCGAAGGGGCAGCACCAGGTCGGAGAGGTCGAGCAGCCGGAGCCCCGACACGTCGTTCGCTTCCGTGATGGCGGCTGTCGGAACACCGCCCGACCAGAACAGCACGTCCACAGCCTTCCTCCGGAGCGCGGCGAGCCCGTCATTGAGGCCGAGATTGACTTCCGTGACGGCCGTGGCCGAGCCCGCAAGCCCTGACACTTCCAGGATCCTGTGGGCAATCAGTGATGTTCCCGACCCCGCCTCACCAATCCCGATCCTCCTGCCCGCGAGGCCGCGGTGGCTCCGAACTCCGGTGTCCCGCCGTACCAGGCAGTGGACATAGTTTTCGTAGACCTTCCCGACGGCGACCATCGCCCCGGCGGGGCGACCCGCCGTCTGCTGCGCCGATGCGTGCTGCACTGCGGCGTCGAGGAGCGCGACGGCGAATGTTGCCTTCCCGGCGGCCAGCCGCTTCATGTTGTCAATACTGCCCCCTGTGGTCAGGGGTTCTGCTCGTTGGGCGATTCCGTGGCGCTCGAGCGACTCGGCAAGAAGTGTGGCGAACTCGAGGTAGAAGCCACCGGCTTCACCTCCAGCCACGGATACCTCGGCCGGACCCCGTGACGCAGTGCATGCGGCAATTCCCGGGAGGCCAGCAGCCCCGAGGACCAGGCCCAGTCCGGACTTCAGGAGCGCGCGCCGGCCCGTCGGGTGCTGTTGTCCCCGCCTCATGGTTGCCGTCCTCCCTGAACAGCGGCGGGAAACTCCAGGAGCGCCACGAGTCCGTGCGGATCGCGTCCCCGAAGGATCAGGCGGCCCCCGTTCGCACCGGCCAGCCGGTCCACAATGGTCATTCCCAGTCCCGTACCCCGAATGTCGCCGTGGTCCGGGGAACGCCAGAACCGTGTGGCAGCAGCAGCGAGCTCTTCGGGCGGCAGGCCCGGCCCGTCGTCGGACACTTCAACCACGACTGAGCCGCCCTGTGGGCGCGCGTCCACGGAAATGGTGGCCCCCGGTGCGTACTTGATGGCGTTAGTGACCAGTTCACCCACCATCTGGGCGAGCTCGGCGGCACTGCAGCGAAGCTGAAGGGGCGGCTCCGGGGGAGCTTTCAAAACGAGGCTGGAGCCGATGCGTTTGGCTGCCGGGCGGGCGCGGTCCACTTCCTCCTCCAGCACGGGGTACGGATCGATGAGCTGCACAGGGCCGCCGGCGGCCGGCGCGCCGCTTGGGCTGGCACCTTCGGAAGCCCGGTGCTCGGCGGTGGCCAACTTCAGGACGTCGTCCAGGATCTCCTCGACGCGTTCGAGTTCCTTCACGACCCCCGCAGCCTTGGCCCGTTCAGCGTCTGTCCGGAGTTCGAGCTGCAGCAGGTCGATCCGCAGCCGCAGTGCGCCGATGGGGTTGCGGAGCTGGTGGGAGGTGTCGGCGATGAGCCGGCGCTGGGACTCGGTGCTGTTGCTCACGGTCTCGGCCATCTTCATGAATGAACGGCTCAGTTCCTTGAGCTCGGGTGGACCGGCTTCGGGAAGCCGGGCCGCCCTGCCGGTAGCCTCCAGTTCAGCCACCGCCGAGTTCAACCGCAGCACCGGCCGGATCACCCACCCTGTGGCACGGAGCGCGCCCAGGAGCAGGACGGCGGAGAGTCCGGATGCGCCCAGGCCCACCAGCAGCCAGCGTTCGCGAAGTTTCTGACGTGCCGCCTCGAGGTCCACTTCCAGGACAGCTTCACCCAGCACCTGGCTGGCGCTGCCGAACGACCGCGAAATAAGTGCCCTGCCGGAGCCAAACGGCTGCAACGGCTCAAGCGTCGTGTCATTGAGGTTCAGGCTGGCACGGGAGATCGCGTCCCGCACATCGGAGCGGTCCGGGCTGAGTCCGCCCGACTGCACCGTGGCGGCTTCCTCCAGCCGAACGAGGACGCCCTCGCCGTAAAGGCTGGAGTAGCGCTCCATCTCACGCCGGAGTTGGGTCGGGTCGCCGCTTTGCGAGGCGTCATACGCAACCTGGGCAAACCGGTTGAGTGCCGAGACACGGTTGATCTGGACTTCCTGGGTCAGCTCCCGCCCGGCCGAGGTGAGGATGGCGCTGGAAATCGCCAGCACCATCACCAGGGCGAACAGGCTCAGGATGCCCAGGACCCGGCGCTTCACGCGGGTTCCGCTTCGATCCGGTATCCCACGCCCCGGACGTTGATGATGAAGCCGGGCATCTGCAGCTTGGACCTCAGCCCGGTGAGGTGCACATCCAGGGACCGGGACGAGGCCAGGAAGGCATCACCCCACAGGGCATCGAGGATCTGTTCGCGGGTCACCACTGAGCCTGCGTTCCGGGCCAGCAGGGCCAGGAGATCGAATTCCGTTGCCGTCAGCGGGAGGACCCGGGTTCCGATGGCAGCCACCCGCCGGTCCAGGTCGACGTCGAGTTCCCCCAGGACAATGCTGTGGGACTTCTGGGGGCCGCTGCGGCCCACCCGCCGTGTGACCGCTTCAATCCGGGCAAGGAGTTCCACAAGCTTTACCGGCTTGACCAGATAGTCGTCAGCGCCCGACCGGAGGCCAAGGACCACGCTTCGCTCGTCGTCGCGTGCGGTGAGGATGAGGATGGGACAGGCCGTGACCTGGCGAAGCTTGCGCAGGAGGTCGAGGCCGTCCATGTCCGGAAGCCCGAGGTCCAGAAGGATGACATCGTGCTCCCGGTGGACCAGCAGTGCATCGGCACCCCGGGACACCCGATGCGCCTTGTGGCCTGCGGAAACGGCAGCCGCCTCGAGGGCCGACGCCATCGCGTCGTCATCCTCGACGATGAGCACGCGCATTGCCTGTTTACCTTTGCCTTCATTGCTGTCGGGGACACCGGAGTCCGTTTGGACAATACTCCTTGTCCGCGGATTTCGCCTTGTTGCTTCCGCGGGGAACCACGGAGTGCCTTCCCTGCCCCGCTGGTGAAGCGCAAAGGGGACCCGCCGCCGTCGGCAGTTTCCAATTCTTAAGGAAGTGTTAGGAAATGCCTCTCCGCGTTGGATGTGCCAAGGATCACGCATAAGTTGGCAGGTGTCCTCTTGCAGGATCTGCCGGCCAGGCGCCCGGTTCGGGCCACGAACCGCTCACCGCCGCCGGACTGTCACAGGGGAGGCCCGGAACGGGGATTCCGGCAGGACACCCATTTCGCACCTCGGACGCCGACGGTGGCACCGACCAGGAAGGTTCATTGATGAGCACCCAGCACGCCGCACCCCAAAGCGCGGCACCCAGCGAGGCCGCACAGACACGCAGGGCCGTGAGCAACATCCTTAAAGGCTCCGCCGGCAACCTCGTGGAGTGGTACGACCTCTACGTGTACACGGTTTTCGCGGCGTACTTCCAAGCGCACTTCTTCAACTCCAAGGACGAGCTGCAGGCCGGGCTCGAGGCGATGGCCGTCTTCTCGACGTCGTTCCTCATGCGCCCCATCGGCAGCTGGTTCTTCGGACGCTACGCCGACCGGAACGGGCGCAAGGCCGCCCTCACACTCAGCGTGACCCTGATGTCAGCCGGGTCCTTCGCAATCGCCATCCTCCCCACCCAGGACGTTATCGGCATCTGGGCCCTGGTCCTGCTGATCCTCATCCGTGTCCTGCAGGGCTTCTCCGTGGGCGGCGAATACGGCACCAGCGCCACCTACATGTCCGAAGCCGCCACCTCCAAGCGCCGCGGCTTCTTCTCCAGCTTCCAGTACGTGACGCTGGTGGGCGGCCAGATGCTGGCCCTTCTGGTGCTGGTGATCCTGCAGAACACCCTGGGCAACGACCTGCTGAAGGAATGGGGCTGGCGCATACCGTTCGCCCTGGGCGGCGTTGCGGCGCTGGTGGTCCTGTGGCTGCGGCGTTCCATGGAAGAGACGGTTTCCGCGGAGCAGGTCCAGGCCGCCAAGGCTCCTGCCACATCCGGCGAGGCCCAGCCCGGCACCATGCGGCTCCTGTTCACCCAGCACTGGAAGCCGCTGCTGATCTGCATCGGCGTGACCCTGGGCGGCACCGTGGCCTTCTACACCTACACCAACTTCATCCTGAAGTTCATGAACGATACCTCCGGCATCGCCAAGACGGACACGTCGGTGATCAACTTCTGGGCACTGTTCATCTTCATGCTGCTCCAGCCCGTCTACGGCCTCATCTCCGACAAGGTGGGCCGCAAGCCGCTGCTTCTCTGGTTCGGCATCACCGGTGTGCTGTTCACCTGGCCGCTGCTCTCCACCCTGGCCGGCACCAAGGACCCGTTCACCGCGTTCCTGCTGATGATGGGCGGCCTGCTGATCGTGGGCGGCTACACCTCCATCAACGCCCTCGTGAAGGCCGAGCTCTTCCCGGCCTCCATCCGCGCGCTCGGCGTGGGACTCGGCTACGCCATTGCCAACTCGCTGTTCGGCGGCACGGTCCCGCTGATCGGCGCCGCCCTGCAGAAATCGGGCCAGGTGGACCTCTTCTTCACCTACGTCACCATCGCGATCGGTCTGTCCCTGCTGGTCTACATCTTCGCGCTGAAGAACAAAAAGACCACGCACCTGGACCGTGAACAGGGCGACGCCTGGTCCGGCACGCCGGCTGCCTCCGCTGCCCCGGGTGCCCCGGCTGTCGCCGGACGGAAGGACGACGACGAGGAGCTCGTCAACGTCTGACCTTCAGTAACGCATCAGGAACAACGCACGACGGCGGGTGGCCGGCACCGCGGTGACCTTCGGGTCCCCGGGGCGGCAGCCCGCCGTCGTCCGTTTCCGTACGGGGGTTCGGCGCATCCGGTACCGGCATAGGTGGGAGAATGGAGGGCGGTTTCGGCGGCCATCCCGGCGGAACCCGTCCAGTGCTAATACAGCCAGCTGCACAGCGGTCCTTAGACCGGCAGCCGTGCGAACCACTACGAACGGAACATCCATGACCACCGCCAAGTCCTCCCTGCCGCAAACGGCGCCGAAATTCGCCTCGATCGGTTCCCCCTACTTCGGCATCATGCTCGCGGTCATGGCCGTGGTGTTGATCCTGTCCAACATCGGCGCCTCCAAGGGCGTGGTGCTGGGCCCGATCATCACGGACGGCGGCTTCTTCCTTTTCCCGCTCGCGTACATCCTGGGCGACGTCATCAGTGAGGTCTACGGCTTCAAGGTTGCCCGCAAGGCCATCGTCACCACGTTCGCCCTGTCCGTCTTCGCCTCGCTTTGCTACTGGGTGATCATCGCCCTGCCAGGTTTCGATGACGACTTCGGCACCGCCAAGCAGGCCGCCCTCGAAGGCGCGATCGGCCCAGTTCCGCAGATTGTCCTGGCTTCGCTCCTCGCGTTCCTCGCCGGGCAGACCATCAACTCATGGATCCTGGTCCGGATGAAGGCCCGTACCGGCGAGAAGACCCTGTGGGCCCGCATCATGGGCTCCTCGGTGGCGGGGGAGTTCGTGGACACGCTGATTTTCTGCAGCATCGCGGCCTCCGTGATCGGCATCAGCGATTTCGGCATGTTCGTGAACTACGTGCTGGTGGGCTTCCTGTACAAGACCCTCGTGGAGTTCCTCTTCGTCCCCGTGACAGCCCTGGCCATCGGCTGGGTCAAGAAGCGCGAACCGAGCTACGCGTAGTCCGTGCGCCGGATCGCTGCCGCGCCGAGGCCGCCGGAATCATTCGAGGTCGCCGGAACGTTCCGGCGGCCTCGAATGATTCCGGCGGGTTCGACGCCGAGAGCCGCCCTCACCCGGTTTACCGGCCGGCCAGCGCATGGAGAACGCGGTACTTAAACCGTGCCTCATTGAACAAGTCCTTCCACACGACCCGAACGAACCTCCATCCCTCCTCCATCAGGGCATTTTCCCGCTGCCGCTCCTCGAGAAGGACCTGCTCGGTGGGTTTGTAGTCGAAGTACTTGACCTTGCCGTCGAACTCCAGAGCCACTTTCTCTTTTTTCCACGCGAAGTCCAGGCGGTGCCGGCCGATCGGACTCGTGACCTCAAACTGGGGCGTGGGCGGCCTGATCCCGAGCCGGAGGATCAGTTCCCGGGTGAGCGTTTCTCCGGGGGACTCCGAACGGGCGTCCGCGTACTGCAGTGCCCGGCGGAAGGTGCGGACACCGCGCCTCCCATCCAGTGAATCCGCCATCCCCTGCAGCAGGGTGCGGTCCGCGCCCAGCCGGAGCGCATGGTCCATGACGATCAGTGCCTGCCGGTATGTCAGCATCATGGCGCAGTCGGCGGTGGTCCGTTCCAAGGAAGTCACGCGGAGTCCATTCAGCGTCACTATCTCGTCGTCGGAAAAGGGACTGGTATGGCATCTTACGTCCCTTCCGTGCCGCTCACCTGAGGGATTCACCCGCTGCAGAACATGGATCAGATCGTCGACTTTCCAGAGATAGAGAGAATGGAGCCGTGCCGCGGAGGTGTGGCTGTATGCGAACTGGCCAGTCGACGTCGTGCGTGTTCCGTGAGCGTGCGCGTAGATGAGCTGCCGGCTGCGGACGCCCGCGGACTGGGCTTCCCAGACGCTGGCGCGGAGATAACAGCCGTAGCGCAGCCTGACCAGTGATCCTGAATCCAGCAGGGACTTGATGGACCGCGAGCTGTAGCCAAGATCCGTCAGCTGGCCGGTGCGCCAGAGGTTGCCGGTTGGCGGGAGTTTCGGCTCGTCGTTTTGCTGCATGGGATGAGCATCCGGCATCGCAGCCCCCGCCGGCAGGTCCCGCCGTCGGTATGTGGAGAAGCGAGGTCGCCGGACGCACCCGCAACTAGGAGTAGTACCTGCCCAGGGTCTCGGCCTTGAACTCGAAGAAGTCGCCGGACTCGATGGCCAGCCGGGCGTCGTCCACCATCTTCACCACGAAGCGCTCGTTGTGGATGGAGATGAGCGTGGCGGAGAGCATCTCCTTGGCCTTGAACAGGTGGTGGATGTAGGCCCGGGAGTAATTCAGGCACGCGTAGCAGTCGCAGCCGTCCTGCAGCGGGCCGAAGTCCCGCTTGTACTTCGCGCCGGAGAGGTTGAACCGGCCGTCAGGCGTGTAGAACGCGGAGTTCCGGGCCACGCGGGTGGGGGAGACGCAGTCGAAGGTGTCGGCGCCGTTCTCGATGGCCGTGAAGATGTCGTCCGGCTCGGAGATGCCCAGCAGGTGCCGCGGCTTGTTCTCGGGCAGTTCCTCGTTGCACCAGCGCACAATGGTGCCCAGGTTCTCCTTCTCGAGGGCACCGCCGATCCCGTAGCCGTCGAACGCCATGGCACCGAGGTCGCGGCAGGCTTTCCGGCGCAGGTCCTCGTACTGGGCTCCCTGGATCACGCCGAAGAGCGCCTGGTAGGGCTTCCCGGCCCGGGCTGCCGTGAGCCGGAAGTGTTCCTCGAGGCACCGGACCGCCCACAGCCGGGTCCGCTCCAGCGATTCCTCCTGGTATCCGCGGGAGTTCTGCAACGTGGTGAGCTCGTCGAACGCGAACATGATGTCGGCACCGATCTGGTGCTGGACCTGCATGGAGATCTCGGGCGAAAAGCGGTGGCGGTCCCCGTTGAGGTGGCTCTTGAACCACACGCCGTCGTCGTCAATGTGGGCCAAACGCTCCTTGCCCGGGGCCACAGCGTCATCGGGCCCGGACGTATCCACGGACTTCATGTCGATGACCTTCTTGAATCCGGAGCCGAGGCTCATCACCTGGAAGCCGCCGGAATCGGTGAAGGTGGGGCCGGGCCAGTTCATGAAGGCGCCCAGGCCGCCGGCCTCGTCGAGGATCTCCGGGCCGGGCTGCAGGTACAGGTGGTAGGCGTTGGCCAGCAGGGCCTGCGCGCCGAGTTCGGCCATGGACTCGGGAAGCACGGACTTCACCGTGGCCTTGGTGCCGACGGCGATGAAGGCCGGCGTCTGGATCTCGCCGTGCGGGGTGGTGATGGTGCCGGTCCGGCCGAGGAACTTGCCACCGTTGGCGCCCACCTGTTCGGGGGCGGGACTGCATGTCTCCGTGAGCCGCTTGCCCACGCGGAAGGAAAACTCGGACTGGCGGGCGGCCGGTACCGGTTCCGGCAAAGGCAGGTCAGTCCGGGCTGGCGGTTCAGGATTGGCTGGCACGGTTCAAGTGTGCCAGCTAACGGCGCGGGACCTTCACTGGATGGGTTCTGATGTGGGGTAGTTCTCAGAGCGCCAGTCGTCCCACAGGGTGCGGATCGTTTCCATGCTGTGGGCGCCGAGGTCGTACAGGGAGAGGATCACCATGGACCCGCCGTCGGGCCTCTTCTCCGGGATCACAGGCTGGTCAGCCACGATCAGCAGGCCGTCGCCGTGCTCCGCGTAACTGTTCACGGTGAGCCCCACCTGGTGGTTGGTCTTGTGCCAGACCCGGCCCGAGATCTCCTCGCCGGTGGTTAGGGTGAGCGAATACTCTTCTCCCGGCTTGGGGATATCCTTCAGGCCGAGTTTCTCGATGGCCGAGCCGTCCGAGCCGGGGACGGAGAAGTAGCAGGTACGGCGCTTGCCGTGCGGATGCCGCTCCAGCGCGAACCGCAGCTGCTGGAGGAAGATCAGCCAGCCCTGGGTGATGTCCTCGTCCCACGCGGCCCATTCCGAGTTGTGGTCCACGCCGGCGCGGGTGACGCTGACCTCGGTTCCGTTGGCCACGGGCTTCAGCGTGAAGATGTCGCCGCCCTCGACAGTCAGTGAGGTGTGGTCCGGCGCCTCAACCACCGATTTGTTGAAGTAGATCTCGTTGATTTCCGCCGCCAGCTCGTCGGTCTCCCAGCCATGCCACTGTGCGACTTTCGAGGGTTCACGCAGCATCGTCCAAACCTGCGGCGCGTCCGAATTGATCACAACGCTGAGATTGTTCGTCATGGCCTGAATCTACAACTTGGGGCACAACCCGGGCTAGAGGAAATTCCGGCCGAAAATGGGCATGGGAACGGCTCGAGGAGCCTAGCCCCGGACGGACTCCAGTTCGTTCGCGATCCGCCGTTCGAGTTCGGACGGGCTGATGGTCTGCGATCCGCCGTGGGCGCGCAGGAACAGCAGCGATTCCAGCCTGAGCAGCCGCCATTCGCGCTCGGCCTCGTGGTTGGAGTTGTCGATGGAGCGGAAAATTTCCTTGTCGTACAGGTTCGGCTCGTTCAGCGACCGCTGGCGCACCCTGGCCTGCATCCGCGCCTTGAACGGATCCGTCTCCTGGTTGTCCGGTGCCCGGAGCAGCTTCTCGTAGACGGCGGCGCGGTCCATATGCCCTGTCTGGCGGCACACGTAGCTGGACAGCGCCAGCGACGCCTCCACCGATCCCCAACGGCCCGGGTTGCCATCGAAGGGCAGCACGTTCAGCAGGTCGGCCACCTTCAGCGACGCCTCGGCATCCTTGAGCATGATGAACAGCTCGTGCGCGAGGTCGCTCAGGTCCTTCAGGCAGCTGCCGGACTTGGTGTTGATGCCCTTGACGAGCTTGTCCGCGAGCAGCTGCACCCCGACGGAGTCCGGGTGGGCCTCCGCCACGGCCTCCACCACGGATTCGGGGGTTCCGGAGGGCTCCGGGATCAGGGCCAGGTCTTCGGCGCTGGGGCCGATCACCACCGGGGTGGTGGATGGCAGCGGAGGTACGACGACGGCGGCAGGCGCCGTCCGCTTCTGCCCCGCACCGTCCGGGTTCCCCACGACGGAAAGGGGAGTGCCGGCGTCGGACGCCGGAATGTCCGGCACCTGAATGTCCGACGGCGGGGCGGCACCGTCCGCTGTCCCGGTGCCGTTTGCCGTTCCGTCGCCGTCACCGACGGCGGCGTTTGCGACGGCAGCTGCCGGGCCGACGGCATGGTCCGGGGAGGGGAAGTCGTCGGCCGCGGGTCCGGGGATCCGGACGGTCGAGCCGGCAGCAATGCGCAGCGTGCCCCCGCCGGTGAGAGTCGCAAGAATGATGGCGGGGCTGCCGAAATCATCGGTTTCGACTTCCACGGAGTGGATTTCCGCGGACCGCTCGCCGTCCGGCAGGAGAAGGTGGTGGCCCGCCCGCAGAGAGCCCGCCTGCTGTTCACGGTAGGTCTTGGCAGCTGCAGGGTGGTTCATCGGGAGTCCTTAAGTTCTCTTGCGGTCCGCCCAACAGTCTACAAAGGAGAGGGTGCGAAGTCGGGGAGGCGCGGTCCCCCGGGCGTCAGGCGCCCACCCCGGCGTAGGCCAGGGCCTGCCGTACCAGGGCGCCGCGGCCGCCGGTGAACTCGAGCTGCACGCCGTCGCTGAGCACCTCCTGCGGCGTCATCCAGGTCAGTTCGAGCGCGTCCTGGCGGGGCTCGCATTCGCCGGTCACCGGAATGATGTAGGCCAGTGAAACGGCGTGCTGGCGGTCATCGGTGAAGCCGGTGTGCGACGGGGCGGGAAAGTATTCGGCGACAGTGAAAGGCACGGGGCTGATGGGGAGCTGCGGGAACGCCAGCGGGCCGAGGTCCTTCTCCATGTGGCGCAGCAGGGCGGCGCGGATGGTCTCGCGGTAGAGCACCCGGCCGGAGACGAGGGACCGGACCATGGTGCCGTCCTCGTCTGCCTGCAGGAGCGTGCCCACCTCATTGACGAATCCGAGGGGATCCAGCCGGACGGGCACCGCCTCCACGTAGACCATGGGGAGCCTGCCTCGGGCTTCGAAGAGGTCCTCGTCCGAGAGCCAGCCGGGGTTGGGGTCAGGGGTGCGCACGTTCATGAATCATTTTTACCCCATTGCCGCAGGTCCGGCCGCCGAAGCGTGGGATCCCGGCGTTTAGCTGCGGCCAAAGTGACGGGATCCCGCCACTCGACGCGCCGTCGCCGAACATCCGGGGCTACGACGGGCGGCGGGCCGAGATCCAGAGCGGTGCCCGCTGTGCTGCCGCACCGTCTGCGTCCGGGTGCGGCACATGCAGGGTGCGTCCGAAGGCCTCCTCGGTGAGCGTCACCTGGTGTCCCGCGGCGGTCAGGCGGAGCCGCAGGGCGTCAAGGTCCCCGGTATATTCGAAGCCGAGTCCCGCGTGCGCCGCGCCCGTGCCGGGCCTGGCCATCAGCACGCCGCCGTTCTTCGCCGTAAAATCGGCGGTCTCGTCGTCGTCCGGGACCGGCCGGAACCGGGCGCCGATGTCCCGCAGCGCCTGGGCGGCGGCTGTGACGTCCTCGCTGAACCAGACCTCCACCACGGCCAGGGCGGGATCAGCATCGGCACAGTGGGCCCCGTGGGCGGCCTTGTCGGCGAAGAAGCTGAAGCCGTCCGCTCCCGTGATCCGGCAGGAATCGCCGTGGTCCGCCCGGACGAGCTCGGCGGAGGACGTGTCCGCTTCCGCGCCGGACTGGTTGGTGCGCCGGGCAAACTCCTCAAGGTCGCCGACCTCCACGCCAAAGTGCGTGACGCCGTCCTCCGCCGCGCCCGGTTCGGCCTGATGTAGTGCCAGCCGCCCTGCGCCGGCATCGTACTCCCGCCAGGAGCCCTCGTCGGTGGACTTGATCATCCCCAGGTCGGTGAGGAGCCGCTCCCAGGGCTCAATCCGGGACGTGAAGTGGATGGGGCGGACACGAAGCATGCTCTCTCCTCGAACTCGAAACACCAGGATCTTCGAAAACGGCGCCGACATGGCCATGATGCCACGTCTTCAATGGCGTGGCACCGGGTTGAATCGAGCGGCACTTGGTTGAATCCAGTGGCTCTGCGGGCAGAATAGGCGCATGGCTGTTGAACTCGAGGAACTGCTGGTGACTGACGCTGCCGACTGGCGGACGTGGCTGGAATCCCACCACGCAAGCAGCCCCGGCGTCTGGCTGGTCCTGCACAAGAAGGGCGGCAACGTCACCGAACTCGACTACGACGCTGCCCTTGACGAGGCGCTCTGCTTCGGGTGGATCGACGGCCAGGTGAAAAAGCGCGACGACGAAAGCTACTTCCAGCGCATGACCCGCCGGGGTGCCAAGAGCCCCTGGTCTGAGCGGAATGTGGGTCATGTGGCCCGGCTCGAAGCGGAAGGAAAGATGACCACTGCCGGCAGGGCCGCCGTCGACGCCGCCAAAGCAGACGGCCGCTGGGAGGCCGCTTACGCGGGACCGGCGACGGCGGAGGTTCCGGCCGATCTGGCCGCCGCCATCGCCGCCGTGCCCGAGGCCCAGGCCATGTTTGACGTGCTCACCTCCGTGAACCGCTATGCCCTGATCTACCGCACCAACTCGGTCAAGCAGGCCTCCACCCGGGAACGGAAGATCGCCGGCTTCGTCGAGATGCTGGCCCGCGGTGAGACCCCGTATCCGCAGAAGAAACGCCCGGTGCAGAGCTCCGCTGGTTGAACCTGCCGAAGCCCCGTGCCGGTCAGGAAAAGGCCACCCGCGCTAAAATTGGTGCCAACCCCCAACACGAACGGCGAACATGCAGCGGTATTCCCTAAGCACGCTGGGCCCCCGCGGGCGGTGGATTGCGGCGGCAGTGGTCCTGGCCCTGGTGCTGGCCGCGGCTGGAGTGATCGGCCTGGCCGGGCGTTCGGGCGACGGCGCAACGCCGGATGGCGCCGCAGCCCAAAGCAGCGGCAGCCCGAGTGAATCCCCGAAGTCCTTCAGCAGGCCGGAGGGTGCCTCGCAGTTCCGGCCCTCCTACCACCTCACCCCCGCCAAGGAGTGGATGAACGACCCCCAGCGGCCCTTCCTGCTGGACGGGGTGTGGCACTACTACTACCTCTACAACGCCGACCACCCCGAGGGGAACGGCACCGAGTGGTTCCACGTCACCAGCACGGATCTGGTGCACTGGAAGGACGAGGGCGTTGCCATCGAGAAGTTTAAGAACGGCCTCGGGGACATCGAGACCGGCAGCGCCGTGGTGGACCAGGACAACACCGCCGGCTTCGGCAAAGGTGCCGTTGTGGCCATCATGACCCAGCAGGACAATGGCGTGCAGCGGCAGTCACTGTTCTACTCCACGGACAAGGGCTACACCTTCAAGGCCGCCGAGGGGAACCCGGTGATGGACAACCCGGGCGCGCAGCACTGGCGCGATCCCAAAATCATCCGGGACGAGGCCCGCGGACAGTGGGTCATGGCGCTGGCCGAGGGGGAGAAGATCGGCCTTTACACCTCGCGGAACCTCAGGGACTGGCGTTATGAGTCCGGCTTCGAGCGGAAGGGCCTCGGGATCCTCGAATGCCCCGACCTCTTCCAGCTGGACCTCGACGGCGATCCCGCCAAACGCACCTGGGTCCTGGCCGTCAGCGCGAACGGCGCGGAGGAAGGCCGGACCACCGGCGTTGCCTACTGGACGGGGACGTTTGACGGGACAAAATTCACGCCCGCGGATGAGAAACACCAGTGGCTCGACGCCGGCGCAGACTTCTATGCCGCCGTCACCTGGGCCGATCCCCGGCTCCCGCAAAACGAACGGATGGCGTTCCGCCATGCCATCGGCTGGATGAACAACTGGACGTACGCCCGGAAGCTGCCCACCGCAGACTGGCAGGGCGGTGCCGACTCGATCGTCCGGGACGTCCGCCTGAAAACCGTGCAGGGCCGGCCCACCCTCGTGTCCACCCCCACTCCCGCCCTGGCCACGCTGGAGGGTGAGGCCCAGACGACCGGCCGCAGGCCGCTCACACCGGACGGGGCGGGCGAGCTTCCCGTGCCCGAAAGCGGAGCCTACCGGCTGGACGTGACCGTGGAACGTGCGCCGGGCGACGACGGCACGGAAGCCCTGCTGAAACTCGGCAATGGCGGAACGGACTACGCAACGGTCGGCTACAACTTCGAAGCGGGCACGGCGTGGGTGGAGCGCGCAGCCGTGGCGCCGGGCGCGCAAGCCCTCGGCCCGCTCTTTACGGACCGGAGGAGCGCGCAGAGCCCGCCCCAAAGCGGAAGTCAGCAGGGCGGCACCGCTTCACCGGAAAGCGGCAGCGTCGACCTGACCGTCTTCGTCGACTATTCGTCCGTGGAGGTCTTTGTCAACGGCGGGGAGCAGACCCTGACCTCGGTGGTGCTGCCAAAGCCCGGACAGCCGGCGGTCAGCGCTGCAACGGCCGGCGGGAAACTGACGCTGAAGTCGTTCAAATACACCCCGCTGGCCACGGTTCTTGACGCGCGTTAGACCCGGCGAACGTCAGACGGGCTCGGGCGGGAAGGCCACTGCTTCCCCCACCACGCGCAGGCACAGTTCCGTCCCCGGCTGGGCGATGGACGCGTTCCAGTGCCGGATGGTGATGACTTCGCCGCCGCCGGGATAGCGGTGGTCGGGCATGGCGCCGGCCAGCTTGGGCGGCACGGCGAGCTTGAGCCGGACGGTGGTCTCGGGGCCGAAGTAGTCGGTATCCACCACCACGCCGCGGATCGGCCCGTCCTCGGCAATCCGGATCTGCTCCGGGCGCAGCATGAGTTGGACGCGGCCCTGCGCCGGCGGGCGCCGGACCGGGATTCCGCCGAGCGAGCAGGTGGCCAGCGACCCCTCCATCCAGGCATCGAGGATCACGGCATCGCCCAGGAATTCGGCTGTGGCACGGTCCGCCGGCCGGGTGTAAACCACGAAAGGGTTGCCGATCTGCGCCAGCTTGCCGCCGCGCATGACCGCCACCTGGTCCGCGAAGGACAGGGCCTCGGCCTGGTCGTGGGTGACCAGGATGGTGGTCACCCCGGCCTCGTTCAGGACCTTGGCCACGGCGCGCCGGGTGGCCACGCGCAGCCCGGCGTCCAAAGCGGAGAACGGCTCGTCCAGCAACATGAGTTCGGGTTCGCGGGCCAGTGCCCGGGCCAGAGCGACGCGCTGCTGCTGCCCGCCCGAAAGCTGGTGCGGCCGGCGCTTGGCCATGGCCGTGTCCAGCGCCACCATCTCGAGGAGTTCGTTGACCCGTGCGTTAACCGCGCGCCGGCCGCCGTCGAGCTTTGCGGCGCTGAGCCCGAAGGCGATGTTCTGCCCCACAGTGAGGTGCGGGAACAAGGCGCCGTCCTGCGCCACGTAGCCCACCTGGCGCTTGTGCGCGGGCTTCCATACACCGTCGCCCGCCACGGGCGAGCCGTTCAGCGAGATGGTGCCGGTGCGCGGGTGTTCAAAGCCTGCGATCAGCCGGAGCAGGGTGGTCTTGCCGGAACCTGAGGGGCCCACGATGGCGGTGGTTCCGCCCTTGGCCACGGACAGGTTGACGCCCTTGAGGACAGCCTGCGAGCCGAAGTTCTTGGTGACGGCGTCGATCTCCAGGTGGCTGTTGGTGCTGGGCGCCACGGACGGTGAGATCCGCGGTGCCGGAAGCCTGGACGGGGATTGTTCGGTCACTGTCCCGCTACTTTCTTGGACTGCTGGAAGAGCAAATAGGTCATGGGAGCCGAGATCACGATCATGAGCAGGGCATACGGGGCGGCGCCGGCGTAGTCGATCTCGCTGCTCTTGCTCCAGAACTCGGTGGCGAGGGTCCTGGTCCCGTTGGGGGAGAGGAGCAGGGTGGCGGTCAGTTCGTTGGCGATGGCGAGGAATACCAGCGCCGCTCCGCCTGCGGCCGCGGGCGCGGTGAGCCGGAGCGTCACGCGGATGAAGGACAGCAGCGGAGGCGTGCCCAGGGCCTGGGCCGCCTCATCCAGTTCCTTGGGCGCCTGGGCCAGCCCGGCGCGGATGTTGACCAGGGCGCGGGGCAGGAACAGGAGGACGTAGGCGGCCACCAGGACTCCTGCCGTCTGGTAGAGGTCCGGGAACAGGCGGATGCTGACCGTGACGAAGGCCAGGGCCACCACAATGCCAGGCAGGGAGCTGGTGACGTAATTGGATAGTTCCAGTGCCTTGCTGAACTTGCTGGCATGCCTGACGGCAAGATAGGCCATGGGGAAGGCGACGACGGTGGTGGCCGCGGCGCCGGCAAGCCCGTACAGCAGGGTCTGCCACAGGGCCGGAACGAACTCGTCAACCGCCCAGATCTCCGCTCCGCCGGCGAAGATCCACCGCAGCACGAACAGCAGCGGAAGCCCGAAGGCCAGCACGGTCAGGGCAAGGAGGGCCAGCTGGGCCGGCACCTGGTACACGTGCAGGGGCAGGCGCAGGGCCCGGGCCTGTGCACCTGAGCCGACCCGGGCGTAGCGGGCGGTTCCGCGGCTGCGGACCTCCACGAGGAGCAGGATCAGGCAGAAGAACACCAGCACGCTGGCCAGCATGGTGCCGGCCGTGCCGTTAAACGTGGACTGGTACTGCACCATGATGGCGGTGGTGAACGTGTTGAAGCGGATCATCGCGAAGGCGCCGTACTCCGCCAGCAGGTGCAGTGCCACCAGCAGGGCGCCGCCCGTCATGGCGATCCGGAGCTGGGGCAGGACCACGCGGAAGAAGGTCCGCCAGGCGCCCAGCCCGAGGGACGCAGCCGACTGCTCCACGGCGGGGTCCAGCCGGCTCAGCGTCGCGGCCGCTGGAATGTAGACCAGCGGGAAATAGGAGAGGGTGGCGATGAGCACGCCCGAAAACAGGCCGTGCAGGGACGGCACGGCGGAAACCCACGCATAGCTGTTGACGAAGGCCGGGATGGCCAGCGGGGCCGCAAGGAGCACGGCCCATACTTTGTGCCCGCGCAGCGTGGTCCGTTCCACGAGCCACGCGCCGCCCACACCCAGGATGAGGCAGAGGGGCACCGTGAACACGATCAGGAGCACGGTGTTGAGCAACAGCTCGCCGACGCGCGGGCGGACAATCAGTTCAATTGCGGTGTCCCAGCCGGTGGCCACGGTCATGAACACCACGTAGCCCAGCGGCAGGAGGGAAAACAGGGCAATCAGCACGGCCAGGATGGCCACTGCTGAAAGGCCGAAAGGCGGGCGGGGGCGCTTGCCCCGGCCCGCCGTCGTCGTGCTTCCGGATGTCTCCGGCGCCGATACTTGCGTGATCACAGAATCAGAGCAGTCCGGCCCCGGTCATGAGCTCGGTGACCTTCTTGGAGTTGAGCTTGGCCGGGTCCACGGTGGGAGCCTCGAGTTCCTTGACCGGGACAAGCCTTTCGTTGGCCGGGACGCCGGAGGCGATGGCGTACTCGAAGGAGGTACCCTTCTGCAGGATTTCCTGGCCCTTCTTGCCCGTGATGAACTTCAGGAAGGCCTGGGCCTTGTCCGCATTCTTCGACGACTTCAGGACGCCGCCGCCGGAGACGGAGAGGAATGCGCCCGGGTCCTGGTTCTTGAAGTAGTACGGCGTGACGTTCTTGGAGTTCTCGCCGGTCTTGGCCTGGTCGCCGTAGTAGTAGTAGTGGTAGATCAGCGCGGCATCAACCTCGCCGGCGTTCACTGCCTTCATGGCGGTGTTGTTGCCCTTGTATTCGGTGAAGTTTTCCTTCATGCCCTTCAGCCATGCCGCGGCTGCGGCTTCACCCTTGAGTTCCACGAGGGCGGAGACGATGGCCTGGAAGTCGGCGCCGCTGGGGGATGCACCCCACTTGCCCTTCCACTCCGGCTTGGCCAGGTCCAGCATGGACTTCGGCAGCTTGTCCTCGGAGATCTTGTTCTTGTCGTAGACCAGGACGGTGGAACGGGCGGCAATGCCGGTCCACTTGCCCGTGGACGGACGGAATTCTGCGGGGACCTGGGCGATGGTGGCCTTGTCCACGTCGGCGAAGAGTCCTGCGTTCTCCACCTGCGCCATTGCGGGGGAGTTTTCGGTGAGGAAGACGTCGGCCGGCGAAGCCGCGCCTTCCTGGATGATCTGGTTGGACATTTCGGTGTCCGAGCCCTGGCGGAGCGTCACCTTGATGCCGGTTTCGGTGGTGAACGCGTCCGCCCACTCCTTGGTGAGGCTTTCGTGCTGGGCATTGTAGACCGTGATCTCGCCCTTGGCGGGGTCAGCGGAGGGCGAGGCGGCGGGGGCCGTGTTGGAGCCGCAGGCCGACAGGCCAAGGGCTGCGGTGGCGGCGATCGCGATGCCGGCCAGGGCGTTGATGCGGATCTTCATGGGTGCTTCTTTCTGCAAAAAGTCAGGCGGGCGAGGCCCTGTGTGAGCTGGGGAAGTTAGGCATAGCTCACTCGAGAAACTGTAGGTTAGCCAAACCTAAGCAACCAAGCACGCGAGGGTTTAAGTGATGAGGATCACATCAATTACGACACTGTTGCCTGTCCTAATTGCCGTCTGCCCCCGGGTCCCCTTCGCTGCGCGGGGCCCTGGCTGCCGCTGCCACTCTTGCCGCTGACTCCAGTGCCATCCAGGCCTGGAGCTGGGTGGAAAGTTCGACGGCGGCGCCCGGCGGATAGGTCTCGCCCGCCGGCCGCCGTGGATCCGAAGAGAAGATAGGGCTGCCGGCCTGTGCGTGGCGGGCCAGCGGTTCGTCTGCCCCAACCGGCCGCCGGCCGGCCCAAAGGGCCCCTGCGGTGCCGGTGACCAGGCCGGCGGCAGTGGTCCGGACGTGCTGCGGCAGCCGCCGGTCGGTTGCGGCCTGGGCGAGGTAGCGCGTGAGGATGCCGGTGAAGAGCCCGCCGTCGCCGGTTCCGTCGCAGCGGAGGACCGTGCTGGTGGCGGAGCCGCTTGCGCCGCTTGTGCTTGTGCCGGCCGTGTCCGGGAGTGTCAGGTGCGCGGCCACGGCATACACCACGGTCGCCGCACGTTCCAGGTTGGAGGTGCCGCCCAGTTCCAGCAGGGCGCCGAGGACCGGCCCCTGGTTGTAGGTGTAAACCGCATCCTCCAGCACGGTCTCGCCGGTGCTGCGGATCCGGATGCCGTCCAGATAGAGTCCGCGGGTGCGGTCGAACAGCCGCGCATCCAGCCAGTCGAGCAGGGCCTGCGCCTTGGCGGGGCTGCCCGTGCGGGCGTAGTAGAGCGCCACCGGTGCCGTCGCCGGGGTGTTCTTGAAGTCCCGCTTGGTGCTCCAGAACGTGCCGCCGCCCAGGTCGTCCGTGGACGCCGAGTCGAACTGCAGGGTCAGGCTCTTGCGGATTTTCGCGTGCCGCCGGGGGCTGGGTCTGCGGCTCTCTTCGGCCAGCCGCTCCAGCCTGAGGGTGGACAATGCCAGCCAGGCCATGTCGTCGTAGTAATGGTTGACGTAGGTGAGGAAATTCCGCAGCCGGATGCCGGTGACCAGCCGCGAGGCGAGCTGCCCGGCACTGGGGCGGGCGGCGCCGTCGAACTTTTCCGGCGGCTGCCCCGCCCTGCCAAGTTCGCGAAAACCCGTGTCCACGAGGCAGTCCAGGTAGTGGGCCTGCCACCAGTAGTGCCACGGGCGGCGGAGGTTCCCGAAGCGGCCGGAGGGGCGCGCGGTGGCGGCGATGTGTGTCCCGGGCAGGAAGAACAGGCGCTGGCCGAATAGGTGCGTCACAGACCTTGCGGCCTGGTCGGCCCGCTCCGCCCAGGCGATGGCGGGCTGTTTGGCGGAAGGCTCGTAGGCGGTGTCCGGTGTGGCGTCAGCGTCTGGCTGGGTCATGGGGCCAGCCTAGCGAACGGCCGGGGGTGCACCGGCCGCAGGGTGCGCCCGCCGCGGGTTTCAGTTAACATTCACTAACTAACGTTCGCGGCGGCCGGAGACCCCGGATCCGCAGCGACCGGTTCCGCATCAAGGAGGATGTATGGAAATCGAGGGTTCCGTTGCGCTCATCACCGGCGGCGCGTCAGGTCTGGGCGCTGCCACCGCCCGGAGGCTGTTCGATGCCGGCGCTTCCGTGGTGCTCATGGACCTTGGTTCCTCGGCCGGCGCGGCCTATGCCGACGAGCTGAACGCGACCGGCCCCCGGAACCTGGCGGGCCGCACTTCAGGTGCCCCGAAGGCCGTCTTCGTTCCCGCGGACGTGACCAGCGAGGAGCAGGTGCAGGCCGCCGTCGACACCGCCGCCGGGCTCGGGCCGCTGCGCATCCTGGTGAACTGTGCCGGCGTCGCCACTCCGGGCAAGGTCCTCGGGCGCGAAGGTGTGCTGCCTCTGGCGACCTTCCAGCGCGTCATCCAGGTCAACCTGGTGGGGTCGTTCAACGTGGTCCGGCTGGCTGCTGCCGCGATGGCAACCACCAGGCCTGCCGCCACTGAACTCGGCGGAGAGGAGCGCGGCGTCATCATCAACACCGCCTCGGTGGCCGCGTTCGACGGGCAGATCGGCCAGCCTGCCTATGCCGCGTCCAAGGGCGGCGTGGCCGCCATGACGCTGCCGCTGGCCCGCGAACTCGCCCGATCGTTGATCCGGGTGGTCACGATTGCCCCCGGCATCTTCGAGACACCGATGATGGCCGGCCTGCCGCAGGAGGCGCAGGAGTCGCTGGGCAAGCAGGTGCCGCACCCGTCCCGCCTGGGCCGGCCCGCGGAGTACGCCAACCTCGCAGCGCACATTGTCGAGAACGCCATGCTCAATGGCGAAACCATCCGCCTCGACGGCGCCATCCGGATGGGGCCGAGGTGAGCGGGACTGAAGTGAGCAGGACTGAAGCGGGCGGGACCAACGTGGGCGGAACCGATGTGGGTGCCCCCGCGCAGGTGGGGCCCGCCGTCGACCTCCTGCCCACCGCCGATTTTTTCGCGTACGAATCACTGCTGAGCGCCTCCGAACAGCGCAAGCTGAACGAGCTCCGCGAGTTCCTGGCCGCCGAAATAGCGCCGCACGCCGGGGAGTGGTGGAACAAGGCTGAATTTCCGGCGCATATTCTCCCGAAGCTGGCCGCGCTGGAGTTGAGCACGCCGGCCCAGCGCGGTTACAGCCACCTTTTCGCCGGGCTGGTGATCGCGGAGATGACGCGGGTGGACACGTCGATCGCGACGTTTTTCCTGGTTCACCACGACCTCTTCGTCGAGTCGCTCTACCGGTTCGGCTCCGAGGATCAGCGCGGCCGGTACCTCGACGACGCCTCGAACCTCAGGACCACGGGCGCGTTTGCCCTGACCGAACCGGATCACGGCTCGGACGTGGCCGGCGGCATGGAGACGCGGGCGCGCCGGATATCCAGCCATACGGGGGAGGCCGACACCGCCGGGGACTGCTGGGTGCTGAACGGCGCCAAGCGGTGGATCGGCAACGGGACGTTCTGCGACTACATGCTGGTGTGGGCGCGGGATGAAGCCGGCGGTGCGGTACGCGGCTTCATTGTTGATGCCGGTCTGCCCGGCGTCAGCCGCAGCCGGATCGAGAACAAGATCGCGCTCCGCACGGTGCAGAACGCCGACATCGCGTTTGAGGACGTCCGGGTTGCCGAGGCCGACCGCTTTGCCGGCATCGGCAGTTTCGGGGACACCAACGAACTGCTCCGCGGTTCACGCATCATGGTCGCCTGGCAGGCGGTGGGGCAGCAGCTGGCGGCGTTCGACGTCGCCCGGCAGTACGCCGTCGAACGCCTGCAGTTCGGCCGCCCGCTGGCGAGGTTCCAGCTCATCCAGCAGCAGCTGGTGTCCATGCTGGGCAACGCCGTGGCGAGCATGGGCATGATGGCCCGGATCGCCCAGCTGCAGGAGCAGGATTCCCTGGAACATGGCGCCGGGATGGCGCAGGTGGCGCTGGCGAAGTCCTACACGTCCGCCAGGATGCGCGAAACCGTGGCGATGGGCAGGTCGATCCTAGGCGGGAACGGCATTGTCACGGATTACCGGATGGCCAAGATCTTTGCCGACGCCGAGGCCATCTACACCTACGAGGGCTCGTACGAGATCAACACACTGATCGTGGGCCGCGCTGTCACGGGGGTCTCCGCGATCACCTGACGGCCGGCACCGCCGTGAGCATAGCGCGAACGTACACTTGTGGCCCCGTTCAAAGCGTGAAATGGGGCCACAAGTGTACGTTCGCGCTCTTCGCACTCAGGAGTTCAGGAGGCCGGCTGCTTTTCGCCGGCCTCGATCCGGTAGTCCAGGCTGTTGTTCCGCACCGGCATGGGGCAGGTCCCGTAGGGCGTGAAGGCGCTGGGGTAGTTGATGGCGCGGTTGAAGTCCAGGACCACGGAGCCGTCCGGCCGGGGGCGCGCGGTGGACACCTTGCGCCACTCGTCCGTCTCGTTGCCGTTTGTCTCGTCGTGGAACGTGACGGTCAGGGCGCCGAGCTTCTCCTCCTCGGCCTGGAGCCGGTACTCGTGGTCCTTGCCGGGCAGCCGGAACACCAGTTCGCCGACGCTGCGGTGCACCCCGTCCACCAGGGGATTGGCCGTGGAAATGGGCACGTCCGCGGGCTCCGGATAGGCCTCGAATTTGGCGTCCACCACCAGGTCGGGCCGGTAACCGAAGGTGGGCACGCCGTCGAACCCCGTGAACACCGGTGACTCGGAATCCCGGGTGCGGATGGCGTATTTGTCGGCCCGCATCGCCAGCTCCACCACCACCTGCCGGCCGTCCGGGCCGCCGAACTGCACCCACATCAGCGACTCCTCATTCGCAAGCCGCGCAGTGACTGTCCCGTCCACCGGCTCCCCGGTCTCCACGAGCGTCAGCCCGTCCGACGCTGCAGCGGTGAGCGCCGCCGTCGTGCCGTCCGCTGACCACAGCCCGGGGACGAGGTCGACGGCGGCCGGCTGGCTTTCCAGCCATTGGAAGGACGTGAGGGTGAGCCAGCCGTGGTCGGCGGCGAGGGCGGTCTCGCGGCCTTTGCGGAAGCGGAGCCAGCGCTCCAGCTGGGCATCTGCTGCGGTGCTCATGTGTCCTCCAATATGTGTCCTTGCGCGGCCTCTGCGACAACCCCGCGTGGTGCCGATACATTCCGGCGTAGCCTTGATGAAGGGGCCCGATCCGGGTGGCCGTGTCCCGGTTGCATCCCTAATACAGCGAGCGGATGCTGGGTTCAAGGGCGCGACAGCATCTGAGACATATTCCCCGGCTGCGGCCTGCTGCGGGTAACATCCCATAGGAACAGTAATCCGGCTCACAGTATCCAGCGCAGTGTACGGGCCAAAGTCGAACACTCGAAAGATAGTTTCCATGGCTGACACTGCAATGAATTCCGAAACAGATCTCGCCGCCGAACTCCGCGCGGATGTACGCCGCGTCTCCACCCTGCTGGGCGAATCCCTGGTCCGGCAGCACGGGCCCGAGCTCCTCGACCTGGTGGAGCAGGTCCGCCTCCTGACGAAGGAATCCAAGGAGGCCGCCCGGGGCGGCGCGGACGCCACCGGCCCGTGGAGCGCGCACGACGTCGTTGCCCAGGTCCGCGAGCTGCTCGCCTCCCTGCCGCTTGAGCAGGCGACCGACCTGGTCCGCGCCTTCGCCTTCTACTTCCACCTTGCCAACGCCGCCGAGCAGGTCCACCGGGTCCGCGGCCTGCGCACCCGGCAGGAGAAGGACGGCTGGCTGGCCAAGGCCGTTGAGGACATCGCAGGCCAGGCCGGCCCGGCGGTGCTGCAGGAAGTGGTCAACGAACTGGATGTTCGCCCGATCTTCACCGCGCACCCCACCGAGGCGTCACGCCGTTCGGTGCTGGACAAGATCCGCAAGCTCTCCGACGTGCTGGCCCAGCCCACCGAGGAAGGCACCAGCGCCCGGCGCCGGCAGGACCGCCAGCTGTCCGAAATGATCGACCAGATGTGGCAGACGGACGAGCTGCGCCAGGTCCGGCCCACGCCCGTGGATGAGGCCCGCAACGCCATCTACTACCTCAACAGCATCCTGACGGACGCGCTGCCGGAGATGCTCACGGATTTCTCGGAGCTCCTCGGTGAGCACGGGGTTGCCCTGCCGGCCAAGAACGCGCCCATCCGGTTCGGCTCATGGATCGGCGGCGACCGCGACGGCAACCCGAACGTCACCGCGGCCGTGACCCACGACATCCTGCAGCTCCAGAACCAGAACGCGGTGCGGATCAGCATCGCCATGATCGACGAGCTCATCTCCGTCCTGTCCAACTCGACCGCGCTCGCCGGTGCCGACCAGGCGCTCCTGGACTCCATCGACGCAGACCTCGCGAAACTGCCCGGACTGGACCGCCGCATCCTGGAACTCAACGCCCAGGAGCCCTACCGGCTGAAGCTGACCTGCATCAAGGCCAAGCTCATCAACACCGGAAAGCGGGTCGCCGCCGGATCCAAGCACGAGGCGGGGCGGGACTACACCTCCACCGAGGAACTCATCGGCGAACTCGAGCTGCTGGAACTGTCCCTGCGCAACCACTCGGCGTCCCTCGCGGCGGATGGCGCGCTGGCACGTGTCCGCCGGGCCATCGCCTCCTTCGGCCTGCATCTGGCCACTCTCGACATCCGTGAGCATGCCGACCACCACCATGACGCCGTCGGGCAGCTCATGGACCGCCTTGGCGGGCCTGGGATCCGGTATGCCGAGCTGACCCGGGACGAGCGCCTCGAGGTCCTGAGCGCGGAGCTTGCCTCCCGCCGTCCGCTGTCCGGCCACCCGATCAGGCTCGACGGCGCTGCTGACGGCACGTACGACGTCTTCCGGGAGATCCGCCGCGCCCTGCGCACGTACGGTCCGGACGTCATCGAGACCTACATCATTTCCATGACCCGCGGCGCCGACGACGTCCTGGCTGCCGCTGTGCTGGCACGCGAGGCCGGCCTGGTCAGCCTGTTCGGCGACGCCCCGTACGCCAAGATCGGTTTTGCGCCGCTGCTGGAAACCGTCGAGGAACTGCGTGCGTCCGCGGAGATTGTTGACCGGCTGCTGTCCGACTCCTCCTACCGCGAGCTGGTCCGGCTGCGCGGGGACGTCCAGGAAGTCATGCTCGGCTACTCGGACTCCAACAAGGAATCCGGCGTGATGACCAGCCAGTGGGAAATCCACAAGACCCAGCGCAAGCTGCGCGACATCGCCACCAAGCACGGGGTCCGGGTGCGCCTGTTCCACGGCCGCGGCGGTTCCGTGGGCCGCGGCGGCGGGCCCACCTACGACGCCATCATGGCGCAGCCGAACGGTGTCCTCGAGGGTGAAATCAAGTTCACCGAACAGGGCGAGGTCATCTCGGACAAGTACTCCCTGCCGGAGCTGGCCCGGGAAAACCTGGAGCTTTCGCTCGCCGCCGTGCTGCAGGGCTCTGCGCTGCACCGCACGCCGCGCACTTCGGACGACCAGCGCGAGCGCTTCGGCCATGTCATGGAGACCATCTCCGACGCCGCCTTTGCCCGCTACCGCAGCCTCATCGACCACCCGGACCTGCCGGCATACTTCCTGGCCTCGACGCCGGTGGAGCAGCTCGGCTCTCTCAACATCGGCTCACGCCCGTCCAAGCGGCCGGACTCAGGTGCGGGGCTGGGCGGCCTGCGCGCCATTCCGTGGGTGTTCGGCTGGACGCAGTCGCGGCAGATCGTGCCGGGCTGGTTCGGCGTGGGGTCCGGGCTGAAGGCGGCACGCGAAGCCGGCAACTCCGCCCAGCTCGTGGAGATGATGCAGGGCTGGCATTTCTTCCGCTCGGTGCTGTCCAACGTGGAAATGACCCTCGCCAAGACGGACATGGAGATCGCGGGCTATTACGTAGACACCCTGGTCCCGGAGGAGCTGCACCACCTCTTCCGTGCCATCCGCGACGAATACGAGCTCACCGTCTCCGAGATCCAGAACCTCACCGGCGAGAACATGCTCCTGGACGCCCAGCCCACGCTGAAGCGCTCACTGGAAATCCGCGACCAGTACCTCGACCCGATCAGCTACCTGCAGGTGGAACTGCTCCGCCGCGTGCGGGCCGAGGGTGCCGGCATGTCCAAGGGCGAGATCGACGAGCGCCTCCAACGGGCCATGCTGATCACCGTCAACGGTGTGGCAGCAGGCCTCCGCAACACCGGGTAGCCCGGACGCGTCCTCACGTTTGGTCGGGTTTTCCCGGACGCGTCCTCACTCAACGGCCTGTCCCGCAGCCGGCTGCAACTGTGGGGCACCCTGTGCCGGAGTAACCGGCGGCTCCGGCTGCCCCGCAGTCGTGACCACCGGGAGGGCCTGGACCGGGGTCATCTCCGCCGGAGTCGGCGGCTGCGGGACGACCGGCAGCGGCGCGGCCGGCACGGATTCGGCGGGCACGGCCACGGACAGCACCCCGTGGCGGACCAGCAGCGGAAGCGGCTCCAGATGCAGGCCCTTGTCGTCCAGGCACACCCCGGCGCGGTGCAGATCGAAGTGGCCGCGGCAGGTGGGGCAGCAGAGGACTGCGCCGCGACCCGGTTCGGCCGATGGCCGCTGCAGCGTAGCCCCCGTCATGGAGCCTGTGCACCGCGGGCAATAATCGTGACACGCGAAGATGTCCTGGCCCAGGCGGCACGCCAGCACCGGGTATCCGCGGACCAGGAAGCCCGCCACCTCGCCCGGTTCGAGCCCCGCGATTTCCGGTACAGGTTCCCAGGTGCCGCCCGGCATGTCGTGCCACGATGCCACCGGCGTCCCTGCCGACGGAGTGTTCTCCCGAATCACCAGCGAGTCCACCGAAATGGGCCCGGAAGGTCCTGCCGGTTTTTCTCCTTCGACGACGTCGATGGCTGTGATTTCCGGTGCCGCTTCTCCAATGGCCCCCTCTACAGCGGACCTGAGTGAGGCAGTCGAAGCGAGTCCCTCCTGGCTGATGAACAGCTTCAGTCGCACCACGCCGTCCGGGCTGATGCCTTCCAACTCCACGTCACCGCCGTGTGTGCCAAGGTAGGGCCGCATGCTGTCCAGTGCGCCGGCAACCCGTGCCTCCAAGGAATGGGGATGCAGGCCGTGGACCAGCAGAAGGTCCGATACCAGTTCGTCAGCTGCCAGCGCATCCAGCGTGGCGTCGTCGAGCTTTCCTTGGTTCTGCAGGATTTGCATGATGCGCCGAAGCGCAGTGCCATAGCGCTCCGTCACCTGCCGGACCAGGTCCTCCTCTTCGTTGCCGGATATCACTCCCTTAACGCCACCGGCACTGAGGAGCGCGCCAACCTGGTCGCTGTTCGGCAGCGGCCGGTCTTCACCGAGCATGGCCTACACCCCCGTCGGAGTGGGGCAGGACGGATGGCCTGAACTGAATCCGGGACTGATCCCGGGCAAGTGGGTGAGGGCTTCTTCCGCCTTTTGGGCAGTTTCAGTAGGCATCATTGCCTCTTTCGTCCCTGTGGGGGCTGGTGTGCTTCTGTCGTCATCCGGCCACCTTGCCGGATGGTTGTGTGCTGCGTCCCCCCAGATATGAATGCGGATGCCGGCCTCGTTGTCGTGCCGCCTGTCTTGGCCACTGTTCTATAGTGCCTCCAGGGGGACACAGACTGGCAGAAGGCTGGACGGCATTGAACAGCCGCTCGCTTGCCGGGTCAGGAACGGCGTCAGCGAGGCACGGGTGACAGAGAGATCATGCATGGTCACGCCCCTTTGCTGCCAAGATAGGCCCGCCTCAAACAAAACGCAACAGCCCGGGTAGCGGCCCGCCGCGTCCAGCGCGAACGTACAGTTAAGGCCCTTGCGGAGCCGCATTTTGGGGCCTTAACTGCCCGTTCGCGCTGGGTCATTTGCGCCCGGCACTAGGGTGGGAGGATGCCGTCCTTCCAGACCAGACTCAAGATCACCGGGCTTAGGCCGGGCAACCCTCCCGAGGCCGTGATGGACACCGCTGTCAAGGCTTTGGGGTCGCGGCACCATGTGGAGTCACACCAGCTGGAACTGGCCGGCGGCGTGCCGCAGCTGAACCTGCGGTTCCTCGTGGAGCCCACCGAATACAACGGTGAGAACAGCACAGCCCGGGAATCGGCAGCTGTGATGCGCGACGCCGTCGAACGCGTTGCGCTGACAGGCTCGCTTTCGGTGCTCCGCCGCAGCCGCGGCCGCTGGGCCCCCGTTTAGTGCCTATGCCCCCTGCCCGGAAGGGCCGTCAGGCTCGTCGACGGGGGAGCGGTCGCCGCGCCGGCGCGTGACGATCAGTCCAACGACGGCGCCGATCACCAGGCCAACCGCCACGCCGATCAGTGAACTCGCCCAGAAGGGCAGCCGTGTGGCGGAGCCCGTGAAGTAGCCGAGGCCCACGAGCCAGGTCGCCCACAGCAGCGCCCCCAGTCCGGCGCACAGGCTGAAGCCCTGGGTGGAGACGTCTGCGATGCCGGCGGCCGCGGAGGTCGCGAGCCGGCCTCCGGGGATGAACCTGGCGCCGATGATGGTGCCGTAGGTGGAGGAACGGCCCGCTTTGGCGATGGCATCGTGGATGCCGTGGTGGACTTTGCGGCCCCACCTCCAGCGGTCCAGGATATGGCTCAGTCGGCGCTTGAACAGCTGGAAGACCACCACGTCGCCAAGCCAGGACGCGGTGGCGGATAGGACGCCCACCAGGAACAGGTTTGCCCGTCCTTCGGCAGAGAGGGCACCGCCGGTGATCAGGACCATCTCGGACGGGATGGGCGGAAAAATGGCATCGCCGAGCACGGCCGGAATGATCCAGAAATAGATCGCGGTGCTCCAGGTGTCCGGGTTGCCGAAGTCCATCTGCACAAGGTACCGCACCCGGAACGGCGACGCGCCGGGAAATCCGTGCGCCGGTGTACCCCTACGTTTGGCCTGGTGGCAGTGCCAGACTGGCTGCATGCGTATAGAGATCGTTGAGGGCGACATCACCGGACGTCCCGTGGACGCGGTGGTGAATGCAGCCAATTCCTCCCTGCTGGGCGGCGGTGGCGTGGACGGCGCGATCCACCGGGCAGCGGGGCCGGAACTGCTGGCGGCCTGCCGCGAGCTGAGAGCGACGACGCTCCAGCACGGGCTGCCGGTTGGCGCTGCCGTGGCCACCCCCGGGTTCGGGCTGCAGGCGCGATGGGTCATCCACACCGTCGGACCCAACCGGCACGCGGGGCAGACCAATCCGGCACTGCTTGCGTCCTGCTTCAGCGAGAGCCTGCGAATCGCCGAGGACCTGGGCGTGCGCTCGCTGGCCTTCCCTGCGGTGAGTGCCGGGGTCTACGGCTGGGACGCCCGGCAGGTGGCGCAGATAGCCCTCGACGCCGTCCGGTCCCATGCTGCCCGCACTGGTGTAGGCGGCGTGGAACTGGTGGAGTTCGTGCTCTTCAGCCCGGAAACCGTGGCGGTCTTCCGGAGTGTCTTTGAAGGTGCTTCCGAGTAACCGATCCGGCTAGCGGACCTCGCTCAGCTGGAGGCGGCTGCGGTA
The DNA here is from genome assembly GCF_042673905.1 of Arthrobacter sp. NPDC057009. Lineage (NCBI taxonomy): Bacteria > Bacillati > Actinomycetota > Actinomycetes > Micrococcales > Micrococcaceae > Arthrobacter > Arthrobacter sp. NPDC057009. Next base: position 101,762 of record NZ_JBHUSB010000012.1, on the reverse strand, counting down.
CTCCACCGGCTTCTTTGAAATGGGGTCCACGAACCGGATGCCCCGTGCCAGCAGCTGGAGGGGCTTGGTGTAGTCGTCCGGCGCCTTGTCCAGGAGCTCGGGGTAGAACGCGTCGTTCAGGATGCCCAGGCCCAGCGAGGCCATGTGCACGCGCAGCTGGTGGGTTTTCCCCGAATGCGGCTCGAGCCGGTAAAGCCCAAGGCGTCCGGCGGCGACGCTGCCAGGGTGGGTGCCGCCGTCGAACGTCCGGAGCAGGTCGATGCGCGTCTCCGCATTCGGTTCGCCGTCGATGACCTCCGCCAGCAGGTAGCTCCGCGACTTCGTCATCCGGTTGCGGACCACTACCGGGAAGTCGACGGCAGGGTGCCCGGCCGCCGGCTCGGCGGCCGAGACGCACTCATATTCCTTCTGGACCTGGCGCTTCTCGAAGAGCACCTGGTATTTGCCGCGGGTCCCGGGGTTCGTTGAGAGCAGGAGGATGCCCGCCGTCATGCGGTCCAGGCGGTGCATGGGGATCAGGTCCGGAAGATCCAGCTGGTTCCGCAGGCGCACCAGCGCCGATTCCTGGATGTACGTGCCGCCGGGGGTGGTGGGCAAAAAATGCGGCTTGTCCACGACGAGGATGTGCTCGTCCTGGTGCAGGATGTTCAGCTCCACGGGCAGCCGGGTTTCCGGCGGCAGCGTGCGGTAGTACCAGATGAAGGTGTGGTCCTCGAGCTTTGTGCCGCGGTGCAGGGGGATCCCGCCCTCGCCGACGATCTCGCCGGCGTCGAACCGGTCCTCGATGCCCTGCGGGTCGATGTGCCCCCAGCGGTGCATCATGTAGTCCATCGCGGTGTCCCAGGGCCCCTCGTCCGGAAGGCGCAGGCGGGTCGCGTTTACGCCGTCGCGCACGGGAAGAGGGGATTGCATCACCGGTCCATTCTACGTTGGGCCCGACCTGCCCTCGTCCTGTCGCCGTCCCCGCACTTGGCGCCGTCCCTGCCCCGTCCGCCGTCGAAACCGCTGGAAAACTGCCGCCCCGCCGGAACTCTACGGCGGCCCCGCACTGTTCCCGCGATCTCGCCGGCACGGACGAGAAAAAAGTTCTTGACAAAAAAATTCGTCGGTACGGATACTTGGACCATGCTGGACATCGAAGTGATCGAGGACCCGGCGGCGGCTGAGGCCTCGCTGGATCCCATCCGGACCCGGATCCTCCAGGAGTTGGCGGAGCCGGGCTCGGCAACGCAGCTTGCGGCGAAGGTGGGCCTGCCCCGGCAGAAGGTGAACTACCACCTCAAGGCGCTGGAGCGGCACGGCCTCGTCGAACTGGTCGAGGAACGCCGCAAGGGCAACGTCACCGAGCGCGTGCTGCGGGCGACGGCGGCGTCCTACCTCATTTCCCCGGTGGCCCTGCAGGCGGTGGCACCGGATCCGCGCCGTTTTGCGGACCGTTTCTCGGCCTTCTGGCTGCTGGCGCTCGCCGGCCGCATAGTCCAGGAAATGGGGAAGCTCATCACCGGAGCTGCCGCCGCACGGCAGAAACTCGCCACCTTCGCCATCGACGGCGAGATCACCTTCCGCACCGCCGCGGACCGCGCTGCATTCGCCGAAGACCTCGGCGTGGCGGTCACCCGGCTCGTGGACAAGTACCACCACGGCGGCGCCGGCGGACGGAAGCACCGGCTCGTCGTCGCACTCCACCCCGCACTCAAGCCGCAAAACACAGACCCAACCAACGCCATCACAGCTAAGGAGCAGGACAATGACTGACGACCGGAACTTCGAGATCGTTTTCGACACCGAGCTGCCCGGTACGCCGGAGCGGGTCTGGGAAGCCGTCACCAAGGGCACCCCGGGCTGGATGTTCCCCACGGACCAGTGGCCGGACGTGAAGACGGTGGAGGAGTATCCGCACCACCTCGTGTCCCGCATGGACGGCCCGGACGGCTGGTTCAACCAGCTCGAGCATGTCCTGGAACCGCTCGACGGCGGCCGGGCCAGGCTCCACTACGTCCACAGCGGCATCTTCGCGGACAACTGGGACCAGCAGTACGACGGCGCCAGCAAGCACACGGAGTTCTACCTGCACACCCTGGGCCAGTATCTGCAGCACTTCGACGGCCGGCCTGTGGTCTTCACCGATGTCCAGGCGCCTGCCGAATCGCAGACGCCTGACGGTTTCGTGCAGCTCAAGAAGGCACTCGGCGTGGACAGCGTATCGCAAGGCGACAGTTTCGATGTGGAGGTCGACGGCGTCGGACGGCTTACGGGGCAGGTGGACTTCTCCAACGAGAACTTCCTGGGTCTGCGCACCGGGGACGCGCTTTACCGGTTCTTTGGCCGGAACGCTTTCGGGGCGTCGGTGGGCATGACCGTCCACGACTTCAGCGGCAGCGGCGATTCCGAAACGACTGCCGGTGCCTGGGGCGCGTTCCTGGGGAAGGTCTACGGGTAGTCCGTCCGGATTCCTGCGACGCGCAATCTGACCGATGACGCGCAAATCGCCTGGCGATACCTGAATTCCCGCGTCGCCAGGGGAAATGCGCGTCGTGGGAGCGAACTCGTGTCGCGGGGTCGGATGTGCATCAGGCTATGGCGGCGGCCGGCGAATCCCTGAGGGTCCGGCGCAGCTGCGGGGCGGCGTCGAGCCTGTCCTGGGCTGCCCGCAGGGCGAGGACGGCTGTCTCAAGCTGGTCCGGCGGCAGGGTGAACGGAATGCGGAGGTAGTTTTCAAACACCCCGCCCACACCGAAGCGCGGGCCGGCGGCAAGGCGAATGCCGAGTTCCGGGGCGATGACGGTCAAGGCCGTGCTGTGCGGTGACGGCAGCCGGCACCAGGCGGCCAGCCCGCCGTCGGGCCTTTCCGCCTCCCACCGCGGCAGGTGGAGCTTAAGCAGCTCCAGCAGCGCGGAACGGTTCTCCCGGAGCGCCGCCAGGCGGGCCGGAAGGGGATCGGCCAGGTTCCGCACCAGGTGGGCCGCCGCAAGCTGCTCCACCACGGGGCCGCCCAGGTCCATCGTTGACCGCACGGCCGCGAACCGCTGAATCAGGCTCTCCGAGGCACGGATCCAGCCCGTGCGCATGCCCGCCCAGTGGGACTTGCTCAGCGACCCGATGGACACCACGGCCGGGCTGAAGGAAGCCAGCGGGGCCGTTGTGCCGCCGTCGAGGTTCACTGCACGGAGTGTCTCGTCCACCACCAGGACAGTGCCTGCCGCCGCGGCGGCGCGGACCAGGCGGAGGCGCTGGGCGTCGGGCATCAGCCGGCCGGTGGGGTTGTGGAAATCCGGGACCGTGTAGGCCATCCGGGGCCGCTGCTGCATCAGGGCGGCTTCGGTCGAGTCCAGGTCCCAGCCCCGCTCCGGCGCAGGCGGAAGGGGCACCGGCACCATTCGGCAGCCGGTGGCGCGGATGGCGTCCAGTGCGTTCGGGTACGTCGGCTGTTCCACGAGGACCTTGTCCTGCTTTCCGACGAGCGCCCGCAGCACAATGTTGAGCGCATGCTGCGCGCCGGACGTCACCATGATCTGCCCGGCCGTGGTGGGTACGCCGGCGTCGGCATAGTGGCCGGCAATCGCCTCCCGAAGGGCAGGCACCCCCAGGGCGTCGTATCCGAAGCCGGGCAGTAGGGCGGGCAATTCAGTGAGGGCGGCGGCGAAGGCCTGGTGGACCGCTTCGCCGCTGGCGGGGAGCGACGCGTACGCGAGGTCGATGACGCCGTCGGGAACGGCCAGGCCCGGCGCGCCGGACAGGGCCGCCCGCGAGTCCCGCTCCTGTCCGGCCGTGTAGGCCGTCCGCGGCAGGCACGTGCGGCCGCGTGTGCCCTGGCCGCTGCTCATGAATCCCTGTTCGCGCAGGCTGGCATACGCGGCGGTCACCGTGGTGCGGCTGACGGCGAGGGTGGCGGACAGGGTCCGTTCGCTGGGCAGGGCGGTGCCCAGCGGGATGCGTCCGTCCAGTACCAAAAGACGCACGACGTCGGCCAGCTCGCGGTAGGCGGGGGCGCTGCCCCTTTGCCACTGGCCCAGGAGACGGGCGAGGGCGGTGGGCGTGAGGGATCCGGACATGAGGCCAGTATTTCAAACTGGCCATGGAAAACAAGGCCAGTTTTCCCGGAGGATGGTTCAATGATGATCCGCAGACTTATACAGCTCTTCACCGGCCTCGCCATGTACGGCATTTCTCTGGCCCTGTTCATCCGGGCGGGGCTTGGGCTGGACCCCTGGGACGTGTTCCACCAGGGGGTTGCCGGCAAGACCGGCCTGAGCATTGGCGCCGTGGTCATCATCGTCAGCTTCCTGGTGCTCCTGCTGTGGATCCCGCTGCGCCAGCGGCCGGGCTTCGGTACTCTCTGCAATGCCATCCTGGTGGGCGTCTTTGCCGACGTCGGGCTTGCCCTGATCCCCGCGTTCTCCCACCTTGGAGCCCAGATCGCGCTGCTCGGCGGCGCTGTGATGCTCAATGGCATCGCCTCCGCGTGCTACATCGGTGCCCGCTTTGGCCCCGGGGCCCGCGATGGGCTGATGACAGGCCTGGCCCGGCGCACCGGCTGGTCCGTGCGCCTGTCCCGGACACTGATCGAAGTGGTGGTGCTCGCCGCCGGCTGGCTCCTTGGCGGCTCGGTCGGCGTGGGAACCGTGGTTTACGCGCTGGCGATCGGGCCGCTGGTCCAGCTGCTGCTGCCGTACTTCATGGTCCCTGCCCGGATCCCTGCCACCAGCGGAGGCGCCGGAGAAGCGGCCGGTTCAGCCTCCGGGGACCGCGAGGGCGAATCCGAGGCGCCGGTGGCCGCCTCCTGACGCGCATCTTCGTGTCCGGCGTCCGGGCTGTCAGGCTTCGGGGGCACCCAGCAGCGGCTGGCACTTGGGGCAGAAGTAGATGTCGCGTTCCTCGGTGACTGCCCCCGCTGCACCTGCCCCTGCAACACCGCCCCGGGTGCTGTTACCGGGCCTGCTGCTGTCAGGCGCGCTTTTGCCCAGCACGCCGTGGCGGATGGGGGTCCGGCAGCGCAGGCACGGCTGGTGCTCGCGCCGGTACACCCAGTATCCCGGCCGGCCGGCTGCCCGGCCCACCGGGGTTCCGCGGGCGTTGAGCAGGGTTGTCCGGCGGCCCGGCCCCAGGTTTGCCTCCAGGAGCTGCTTGGCGTCGGCAAACATGCTGGGCCAGTCCTTCACTGCGGCAACGGGCGACGCCGGGTGGATGCCGGCCAGGAAGCACACCTCGCAGCGGTAGATGTTCCCGATGCCCGCGAGGTTGCTCTGGTCCAGCAGCGCCACCCCGACCGGCACGTCGGGTTTCGCCGCCACGCGGCGCTCGGCCTCGGCCGGGTCCCAGTCCGGGCCTAGCAGGTCGGGGCCGAGGAACCCGACTGCCTTGTCCTCCTCGCTGGTCTTGATCACCTCAAGCAGGCCCAGGGAAAACCCGACGGCGTCGGCTGCGGCCGTGCGGAGCACGCACCGGGCCGTGAATCCCGGCTTCCGCCACCTGCCGCCCGGCGGGTAGATCTGCCAGCTGCCCTCCATTTTCAGGTGTGAGTGGATGGTCAGCCGTTCCTGGGCCGGGCCCACCAGCCGCATGAGCAGGTGCTTGCCGCGGGGGAGCACCTCCTCCATGGTCCAGCCGGCAAGGTTCAGCGTGGCGAAGCGGGGCACCCGGAAGTCGGACGCAAGAACTTTCTGGCCGGCGAGGGCAGCGTGCAGCTGGCTGGCGGCGCGCCAGACGGAGTCGCCCTCAGGCACGGATCCTCAGCCCCTTCGGCGTGGAATAGGCGCCGGCGGCGGTCAGCGCCGACGCGGCGGGGGTGTCCAGGATGTCATGGCCGTTGACTTTTTCCATGACGAGCTTGTCCACGGCGCCCCGTTTCACGACGTCCACGAGGGCACCGGCCGCGGCGGCGAGGACGGATTCGTCTTCCGTGAAGACCAGCAGCGTCTTGCCGCCGCGTTCGACGTACAGCACCAGTGCGCCGTCGACCAGCACCACCAGAGCACCGGCCTTCCGCCCCGGACGGTGGCCCGTACCGGCGTCGGCCTCGGTGGCGGGCCATGCCAGGGCGGCGCCGTAGGGGTTGGCCGGATCTGTTGCCGCCAGAGCCAGTGCCACCGGTTCCGGCTTGGCCAGCTGGGCGTCCTCTGTGTAGGAGCGCAGCCGGTCGACGGTCGCCGGCACTGCGAACTGGGCGGCACCCAGATGCTCGATGAAGTAACCCCGCCGGCACCGTCCGGCCTCCTCCAGCCGGGCCAGGACCTTGTACATGAGGCCGAATCCGCCCAGGATGTTCTCGGCCATGACGGATCCGCGGGTGACCACGCCGTACCTGTCCAGCAGCAGCTCCGCGGTGGCGCGGGCGTGGATGGTCGGATCGAGCTCGGGCGTCGGGAGCGCGGACCAGCGCCCCGCGGCAAGGGGCGGGGTGGGCACTGCGCCGCTGCCTGACCCGTAACGTCCGCCGGACAGGCCCGGCGAACCGAGCAGGCCCGTGCCATGGGACCGTCCGAGCCGGCTGAGGCGCGGCGCCCTGGCCCGGGGGGCCCGCGCCACCTGCCGGTGGGCTGTGTGGCCGCCGGCGATGAGGGCCCGGACCGGGGCGAACGTGTCCCCGGTGACCCGGCCGGCCCAGGCCAGGTCCCAGATCGCGGACACGACGTCCTGGTCGCCCAGCACCGCGTCCATGCCGCCGGCAATGTCCGTCAGCTGCCGGAAAAAGTAGCCGCCGCCGTTGGCCTGCAGGTGGTCCAGCAGCCGCCGCTGGGCATCACCCGGTTCAAAGTCAGGGGCCGGGTTCAGTGTCAGTTCCACCGAATCCGCCAGGTGCAGGCTGATCCAGCCGTCGTTGCCCGGAAGTGAGCCGGCCCCCGACCAGAGGACTTCCCCGGCGGCCATGAGCTCGTCCAGCATGGCGGGCTGGTAGTTGGACACCCTGCTGGCGAGCACCAGGGACTCCCAGGCGGAGGCCGGTATGGGCACGCCGGAGAGCTGGTCCACGGCGGTGACGATCCCGTCGAGTCCGCGCAGCGCCGGCTGACCCCGCCCGGCGCCGGGAGTGCGGACATGCTGCCAGGCCGGCAGGAACCTGCCATAGGCGGTGATGTCCACGGGCTCCACCTCGGCCCGCAGCGCGGCGAGCGAGCGGCGGCGGAGCTTGCGGAGCACTTCGGCGTCGCACCATTCGCTGCCGGCCATGGCCACTGATGCTGACGCGACGGCCGAGGCAGCGGCCGCTTCCGTGACGGGATCAAGACCTAAGCCGGAATCCCCGCTCGTGGCCGCGGAGCCTTCATCGGCTCCTGGCTCTGCGGCGGGGGATTCCGCATGGGGGCGGAACTCACCCTCCACCACGCGCCCGTCGGCCGCCAGCCGCTTGAGGGCAGTTCCGACGACGGCGGCACCAAGTCCCAGCCTGGCGGCGGCTTCGGTGGCGGTAAATGGGCCATGGGTGCGCGCATAGCGCGAGACGAGGTCGCCCAGCGGGTCTGCCACCGGCTCGATGAAGGCCAGGGGGACACCCATGGGCAGCGGCACGCCGATGGCGTCGCGCAGCCTGGCCGCGTCTTCCACCGCGGCAAAGCGTTCGACGCCGGCGATGGTCACCTTGATCGCCCGGTTCGCCCGCTGAAGGGCGGCGAGGTGGGCGGCGGCCTCGGTCATGGTGGCTTGGGACGGCGGGGTCTCGGCTTCGGCGGGCGAGGTGTCAGCAGGCTCAACCAGCGTCTCGTCGGCTTCGGCAGGCGGCGCACCGGATTCGACAGGCACAGCCAGCCGGTCTTCGGCTTCGGCCGGCGGGGCCAGCCTGGCAGCGACCTCGCCGGGGTCCAGGGGGCCGAGCAGCCGGAGCAGATCGGCCACGCCTTCGAGGCCGCGGACTTTCCGGTCGGGGGCAAGTCGCTGCAGCTCGCGTTCGGTGGCGTCGATGACCCGGGCGTCCAGGAGTTCGCGCAGTTCCACCCGGCCCAGGAGCTCATTCAGCAGCGTGGAGTCGAGCGCCAGCGCGGCCGCCCGGCGTTCGGCGAGGGGGGAGTCGCCCTCGTAGAGGAACTGCGCCACGTAGCCGAAGAGCAGGGACTTGGCGAACGGGGACGGTTGCTGGGTGGTGGTCTGGACAATCCTGAGCTCACGCCGTTCAACCGACGCGGCAATGTCCTTTAGGGCAGGGAGGTCGTACACATCCTGCAGGCATTCGCGGACGGTTTCCAGGACGATCGGGAATGACGGGTACTTCCGGGCGACGTCCAGCAGCTGCGCGGACCGCTGGCGCTGCTGCCACAGCGGCTGCCGCTTGCCGGGCGTTTGCCGCGGCAGCAGCAGGGCCCGCGCCGCGCACTCGCGGAAGCGGGACGCGAACAGGGCGCTGCCGCCGACTTCGGCCGTGACAATCTGCTCCAGCTCCTCGGGATCAAACAGGAACAGCTCGGCCCCGGGAGGCTCGTCCTCCATCATGGGCACCCGGAGCACGATGCCGTCGTCCGCGGCCATGGCCGACCCGTCCAGCCCGTAGCGCTGGTTCAGCCGCTGGCCCACGGCAAGGGCCCAGGGCGCATGGACCGGCATGCCGAACGGGCTGTGCAGGATGACCCGCCAGTCGCCGAGTTCGTCGTGGAAGCGTTCCACCACGAGGGTGGTGTCGCTGGGAACCACCTCGGTGGCCTGCTTCTGCTCGGACAGGTACTGCAGGAGGTTGTTGGCGGCGAAGTCGTCAAGTCCGCTGGCCCGGCAGCGTTCGGTGGCAGGGCCGACGTCGGACGCTGAGAGTTCGCGGACGAACGCGCCAAGGGCGCGGCCGAGGTCCACGGGACGTCCCAGCGAATCACCCTTCCAGAAAGGCAGCTTGCCGGGCTGGCCGAAGGCCGGCGAGACGAGCACGCGGTCGTGCGTGATGTCCTCGATCTTCCAGCTGGTGGCGCCGAGGGCGAAGATGTCGCCGACGCGGGATTCGTAGACCATCTCCTCGTCGAGCTCACCGACGCGCCGGCCGCCCTTGGCCGGGGCCGTGCCGGAACCCTTGCCGTCACCCCCTCCTGCAGGTGAGGCTGACCCTTCCGTCTCCGTGCCGATGATGTAGACGCCGAACAGCCCGCGGTCCGGGATGGTGCCGCCGGAGGTGACGGCCAGCCGCTGGGAGCCGGGCCTGCCCTCGATGGTTCCGGCGTTGCGGTCCCAGACGATCCGGGGGCGGAGCTCGGCGAATTCGTCCGAGGGGTAACGCCCGGCCAGCAGGTCCAGCGTAGCCTCGAAGGCCGACCGGGGGAGCGTGGCGAAGGGGGCGGAGCGGCGGACAGTGGAAAACCATTCCTCAACGTCGATGCTGCCGAGCGCGGTAGCGGCAACTGTCTGCTGGGCCAGGATGTCCAACGGGTTGGCGGGCACGCTCAGGCGCTCGATCTTGCCGTCCAGCATGCGCTCAACGGTGATGGCGGTGTGCACGAGGTCCGCCCGGTGCTTCGGGAAAAGGTAGCCCTGGGAAATCTCGCCCACCTGGTGCCCGGCGCGGCCCACCCGCTGCAGGCCGCTGGCGACCGAGGGCGGGGACTCGACCTGCACTACGAGGTCCACGGCGCCCATGTCGATTCCAAGTTCCAGCGAGGACGTGGCCACGACGCAGCGGAGCCTGCCGGACTTGAGGTCGTCCTCGATCAGGGCACGCTGGTCCTTGGAGACGGAGCCGTGGTGGGCGCGGGCCAGCAGGGGTTCGGCCCCCGCGGTGCTGCCGGCCTGCGCCATCATGTGCGCAGGGGTGGCTGTCGACGCCGGAACGCTTCCCGGCACGGACGGAGCGGGATCGTCCCAGCCCCCGCCGACCGTCAGGAGCTGGCGTTCCGCGTGGATCTCGTTGAGCCGGGCGGTCAGGCGTTCAGCCAGCCGGCGCGAGTTGGCGAAGACGATGGTGGACTGGTTGGCCAGCACCAGGTCCACGATCTTTTCCTCCACGTGCGGCCAGATAGAGGCCTGCGGCTGCAGGCCGGAGGCAGGCCCGGAATCGAAGGCGCCGGCGGCGCCCTGGAGATCAGACATGTCCTCCACCGGGACTGACACCGTGAGATCCCAGTTCTTCCGGGAGGGCGGCGCCACGATCTCCACGGGTGCCGAACCGGCCAAAAACTGTGCCACGAGTTCCCGCGGTTCCACGGTGGCCGAGAGCCCGATCCGCTGGGCCGGGGCCGGCAGCAAGGCGTCCAGCCGCTCGAGCGAGACGGCCAGGTGCGCTCCGCGCTTGGTCCCGGCCACGGCATGGACCTCGTCCACGATGACCGTGTCCACCTCGCTGAGCGTTTCCCGCGCCCTGGAGGTGAGCATCAGGAAGAGGGACTCGGGCGTGGTGATCAGGATGTCCGGTGGGTTGCTGAGCAGCGCGCGGCGGTCCGAGGCGGGGGTATCGCCGGAGCGGACTCCGACGGTGATCAGCGGCGCGGGGAGGTCCAGCCGTTTGGCGGTCTGCGTGATGCCGATCAGGGGAGACCGGAGGTTGCGTTCGACGTCCACGCCAAGCGCCTTGAGCGGGGAGATGTACAGTACGCGGGTTTTCCGCTTGGGCTTCCGTGCCCGTGACGGCTTGGCCTTGGCCCCGGCTGGGGGTTCTTCGAGGCCCGGCAGCACCTCAGCCCCGGGTGAAGCCTGCGGTGCGGGGGCGGGTGCAGCCGGCCCGGATACCAGGAGCCGGTCCAGTGCCCAGAGGAACGCCGCGAGGGTTTTGCCTGAGCCGGTGGGTGCGACCACCAGGGCATGGGAGCCGGAGGAGATGGCGTTCCACGCGCCCTGCTGGGCGGGCGTGGGTTCGGAGAACGCACCGAGGAACCACTCCCGGGTGGGCCGGCTGAACTGGCCCATCGGGTTCCCTGATGGCGTGCCGGCGGACTCCTGTGACTGCATGCCGGCGGGCTCCTGCGACTGCATGCCTCCATCATGCCTCACGGCACTGACAGCCATGCCTGCATCAGGCACGCATGCCTTACTCAGCGGCGGGGAGGTCCCGGGTGGCTGGCCCCTCCAGCACGTGCCCGGTGCTGGTGAACCGGGAGCCATGCAGCGGACAGTCCCAGGACTTTTCGTTGTCGTTCCAGTGCAGGATTCCGCCCAGATGGGTGCACACTGCGGACAGGCTGCACGTGGTTCCGTCAACTGTGGAGGTGGCGACGGGCCTGCGTCCGCGCATCGCCACGGTGCCCGTGCCCTCTGCCGGTGCGGTGCCGTCCGACGGCGGCAGCTTTTGCACCCTGCCCCAGTCCCTTGCCAGCGTGGCGGCTACTCCGGCGTTGAGTGTAACGGCTGAGGCCGCGCCCGGAGGTGAAGTGACCCTGCGGTGGATGGTGTTGGCCCATGGCAGCTGGCCGCCCAGGATATCCGCAGTGATGCCCAGGGATGCGGCCACCGCGTTGGTCATGCCCCACTTGTTGTAGCCGGTGCCGAAGAAGATGCGTCCGCGGCCGCGGGGAAGCTTGCCGAAGAATGGCATGAGGTTGGTGGCCTGGTAGTCCTGCGCGGACCAGGTGTGGGTGACAGTGGCGCCGGGGAAGTGCTGCTGTGCCCATGACAGCACATTTTCCAGGTGTGCCTGCTCTGAACGCGCCTTGCCCACCGGGTGCCCGTTGCCGCCCACCAGCAGGAGATGCCGGCCGTCCGCCGGATAGTCCCGGATGGACCGCACGGGCTGCTCCACGGAAATGTACATGCCCTCGGGCGGCGTCGCGTTGCCGGCGAGCTCCAGTGCTGCGGCGTAGGAACGGTTTGGCTTCAGTTTGGCGAAGTAGAGGCCGCGGTTCAGGATGGGCGTACCGGTGGCCAGCACCACCGAGTCGGCCTGGACCGATCCCTGGCCCGCGTGGACTGTGGACGGCCCCGCCCCGGTGACGTTCCGCACCCTGACGCCGGTAACAATGCGGCCGCCGTGGCTCCGGACGTCCTCGGCAAGCGCGGTGAGCACGTCCATGGGGTTGATCTGGGCCTGGCCGGGAAGGCGCACGGCTCCCCGGATGGGAAACGGCAGCCCAGCGTCCCGGACGTAGTCCACCTCCAGATCGGCAGCGAGGGCGGCGGTGAGCTCCGCGCGGACCGCCTCCGTTCCCTGCTGCGTGGCGGCGTAGGTGTACGCGTCGCGCGTCTGGAACGGCACGCCGCGCTGCTCCAGGTACCGCAGCAGCCAGGCATGTCCCTCGCGGTTGCCGGCCACGTAAGCGTCCACCACCTTCTGCGGGTATTGCTGCCGCAGGGATGAGAGCACCGTGCCCTGCAGCAGGGTGACCTTCGCTGTTGTGTTGCCGGTGGTCACAGCGCCCAGGCCGCGTGCCTCCAGGACAAGAACGTTCTGTCCCGAGCGGGCCAGCAGCAGCGCCGTGACCAGGCCGGTCAGGCCGGCGCCGACCACCACGGTGTCGCAGGACTCGCCGGGGGTGAACTGGTCGCTGGTGAAGGTGTCGGTGCGGTCCAACCAGAGTGACGTCACGTGTCTCAACCTGCCTTTGGCCTGCGTCTTTGCCGCGGGGCGTTCCCGCGGCAGGCCCCGCGCTGCCAGCGGGATCCCGACGTAATCGTAAGTGTACTTACGAAGTTGGGGCCGGAATAGGGCCAGGCCAGGGCAGGTTGCCCGGCACAGCCGTGGCCTTAGCGTGCCTGGAAAGCGCCGATGCTCAGGAGCTCAATGGAGGCATTGCTGCAGGCATCCGACGGCCGGGCCACGAACAGCGACGCCGTGTCCTCCGGCGGATAGATCCGGAACCCGGCGGCCGCGGTCTTGGTGCAGTCCGGGTAGTTGCCCGCCTGCGTGTAGCGGAGCACCGCGGTGCCGGACTTCCCCGGAGCCAGCAGCACATCCTGGACTGCCACCGAGGTGTCGCGCCGCGCGGGGGCCCCGATCGGCTGCCCGTCCGGTCCGCTGGTCAGAGACACACCCGCGAAGCCCTTCAGGCGGCAGGACGCCTTGCCTGTGTTGGTGAGGATCAGTTCCATATAGACACTGCCGGCGGCGCCGCCGCCTGTGGCATCAGTGGTGGCTTTCAGTCCTGAGGCCTTGCACAGCTGGGTGCCGGCGGCGGTGGACTGCGGTGCCGCTGAGCCAGGAGCCGGCGCAGCCGGCTGCGACTGGGCAGGCGAAGAAGGGGACGACGGCGGGGCGGACGTTTCGGGGGCGGCCTGCGTGCTCGGGGTGGCTGAGCCGGTTGCCGGTTCAGTTGTCCCCTGCGTGGCGGGCTGGCTTGGTCCGCATGCGGTGAGCAGCAGCGCCAGTGCGGCAGCCGCCGTCGTGCCTGTCAGTCCTTTGTTGCCCTTATTCGTTCGCAGAAGCGTCATGGCTCTAACATTGCGGGCGTTACCGCCCGAGTCAACGAAGGCACGGCGCCAAACTGATTTGATGTCCGGATCGTGACATGCCCGCCGGAATCCCGGCCGTTCCGCACAAAGCGTTCCGCACTGACAATGATGCAACGATAAACCAATTTGGTAGTGCAAATTGGCCACTTTTCGGGAAAAAGTTGCGTTGATCTGCAGTTTTCGGTGTGCCAAAATGATCCTGATCTCGCTTGTCCGCACCTTGCAGGAATTGAAAGGCCGGCAAGGAAGTAACGCTCAGAGTCCGGCCGCGGTCCATTATCAGCCCCGTGGCCAGCAGTGTCCCCCGGCAAGGGGACGCGCAGGGTTGAAGGGGAGACAGCTCCGCACTCGTCCGCGGCAACGCCGCCGCGGGCGTTCCTGAAGAGGCGCATCAGTCATTGGCTTCCGGCAAGGCCGCCGAAGCTGATAACGATGGGGGCTGCCGTTATGACCGGTTGGCTTGTCCGCTGGAGTCTTAAGTTTCGTTTGATTGTTTTAGCCGCCGCGGCCGGCATCCTGGGGTACGGATTCACAGCCCTGCCCTCAATGCCAGTGGATAACCTTCCGGAATTCTCTCCGCCACATGTGGAAATCCAGACCGAGGCGCTGGGTCTGTCTGCCATTGAAGTCGAGCAGCTCATCACCTCTCCCATGGAGAAAGACCTGCTGAACGGGGTGGCCTGGCTCGACGAAATCCGTTCAAAGTCGGTGCCCGGCCTGTCAACCATCGAGATGGTTTTCGAGCCGGGCACCGATATCCTGCGGGCACGGCAGCTCGTTGCGGAACGCCTGACCCAGGCGCACGCTTTGCCCAACGTCTCCTCTCCTCCTGTGCTCATGCAGCCGCTCTCCTCCACAAGCCGCGTCATGATGGTGCAAATGAGCTCCGGGACCGTGTCCCCGATCGACATGTCCGTTCTGGCACGCTGGGACATTAAGCCGGCGCTGATGGGTGTCCCGGGCGTGGCTAACGTCTCCATCTACGGCCATCGCGAACAGCAGCTGCAGGTCCAGGTGGATCCGAAGCAGCTCCGCGCGAAGAACGTCACCCTCAAACAGGTGGTCGAAACCGCCGGCAACGCGGTCTGGGTGTCCCCGCTCAGCTTCCTGGAAGCCTCCACTCCGGGCACTGGCGGCTTCCTCGAATCCGCCAACCAGCGCATCGGCATCCAGCATGTGCTGCCGATCCGGACGCCGGCAGACCTTGGCAGGGTCAGCGTCGAAGGCGCAGCCGACAAGACGCTCACGCTGGCCGACGTCACCACGCTGAGCGAAGACCACCAGCCCCTGATCGGTGATGCTGTCACCGGCACATCGCCCGGCTTGCTGCTGGTCATCGAAAAGTTTCCGAACACGAGTGTTGCGGATGTGACACGGGGTATTGAGGCGGTGCTGGACGGTCTGCGTCCAGGTCTTTCCGGCATCACCATGGACTCCACCGTCTTCCGCCCGGCTTCATTCATTGAGTCCGCTGTTGGCAGCCTGGGCCTGGGCCTGCTGGTCAGCCTTCTCATGGTCACCGCGCTGATCGGCCTCGTGTTCCGCTCCTGGCGGTATGCCCTGTTGGCCCTGGTCTCCATTTCCGTGGCGGCCACGGCTGCGGCGCTGGTGCTGCAGTTCCAGGGAGCCGTTATGAACGTCATGGCGTTCGCGGGCCTGGTCCTTGCCCTCGTGGTTGTCATCGGCGATGTCATCATCGATCTCCACAGCTTCCGGCGGGAATTGGCCGATGAGCGGGTGTCGCGTGACGTCCTGCTCGCCCACGGGCTGCAGCGGTCCCGCATAGCTGTCCTGTTCGCCGGCCTCGCAGCCCTGCTGGCACTGGCACCGGCACTGTTTGTTCCCGGTGTTGAGGGGGCGTTCCTGAAGCCACTGGTGCTGTCCTACCTGCTGGCGACGGCGGTGGCGATGCTTATCGCCCTGACGGTCACTCCGGCCCTTGCGAGCCTGCTGGTGCGGGGCCACCACAGGCCTCCGCGGCGCACCCTGCCGCTGGTCCGCAGGGCCAGGCTCGGCTACGAGCGCTCGGCGCGGGCCTTCACGGGAACCGTTGCCACAGTGTTCGCCCTTACCGCGGCGGCGTTGGCTGTCACGGCACTTGTGATGATCCCGGGCACAACGAAGGACCTGCCGGTTGTGGCCGCTGTTCCTGACCGGACCCTGCTCATTGAATGGGAAGCCGCGGCAAGCACCGGGGCCGACGTGATGAACAGGGTTATGACTAACGCCAGCGAAGAGCTCAGCGGAATCCGCGGAGTTTCCTCCGTAGACGGCCATGTGGGACGTGCCGTTACCTCCGATTCTTCCTCCGACGTCAATGCCGGAGAGCTCTGGGTGACCATCGAGGACGGCATTAACATGAACCGCGTGCGCTGGGAGGTATGGGAAATCGTCGGGGGGTACCCGGGCCTGACGGCGACGGTGACCACCTACCCGGAGAAGCAGGTTGCGGCCGCCAGCGCGGTCGACAACCGCCAGTTCCGGGTGCGCGTATACGGCGCCGATCTGGATGTCCTCCGCCAGAAAGCTGACGAAGTCCGCGAGATCCTTGCCGGTACGCAGGGCGTGGTGGAGCCGCACGTGGACGTCACCGTAGAGCAGCCAGTTGCGGAAATCGAAGTCGACCTGGCGGCAGCGCAGAAGCAGGGCATCAAGCCCGGCGACGTCAGACGGGCGGCCGCCACCGTCCTGCAGGGCATCGAGGTGGGGTACCTGTTCGAGCAGCAAAAGGTCTTCCAGGTGGTCGTCAAGGGCACGGAAGCCACCCGCAGCAGCCTGACCAGCGTGGCCGACATGATGGTGGACAAGCCGGAGGGCGGGCAGGTGCGGCTGGGTGACGTGGCCAAGGTCTCGCTCCGCCCGAACCAGTCCGCGATCCACCACGACAACACCTCCAGGCGCCTGGACATCGTAGCGGACATCCAGGGCCGCAGCCTTGGCGACGTCAGCCGGGACGTCGAGGCGGCCATTCAGGGAATGCAGTTCCCGGTGGGGTACCACGCGGAGATTCCGTCCCAGTACGCCGAACGGCAGGCCGCGAGTGCGTTTATCTTGTGGCTCGCCCTGGTGGCGGCAGCCGGCATCCTGGTCCTGCTGCTGACGGTCCTCGGTAACTGGCGGCTCGCGGGGCTGGTCTTCCTGCTGCTTCCGGTTGCGCTGTCCGGCGGCATCCTGGCCGCTGAGCTGAGCGGCGGTTTCGGGTCCGTTTACGTGCTGGTGGCCTTGGCGGCGGTGCTCGCCGTGGCGATCCGGGACGTGGTCATGCTGATGGGTACCTACCAGTCGCTGCAGTCCCGTACTCCGGACGGGTCGCCGGCCCACCTCATGCGGAAGGCGGCCGGGGAACGGCTTCTGCCGACTGTACTGACCACAGTGATTACCGGGCTGGCGCTGGTTCCGCTGGTGCTCCTGGGTGGTCCGGTAGGCGCCGGAATGCTCCTTCCGCTGGCACTGGTTGTGTGGGGCGGGCTCATTACCTCGGCCCTGCTGACCCTCTTTGTTCTGCCGATCCTCTTCCTCCGGATCGGTCCGGGCAACAACACGGACTGGGGGAGTTCGTCTATGGTCCCGGCCACGCGCCAGACCGTGACGAAGGCATAGTCCCTGCTCTTGCTGCCCTTCGCCCTAATGTGTCGCCTGTCAGCGAAAAGATCTGCAACCATTCAGGCGCGTGCCGCCGCTCCGCCATAGACTGCTGGCGTAAGTCACCACCCCCAGATTGAGGAGTAGCGATGAACTACAGCGGAAGCCAGTATGAGAAGGCCGTGACGGCGGGGGAACTTGACCGCAGCCACATCGGCCAGACAGTGAGCTTTCAGCCGAACGATTTCACTGTGGTGTTCGGCAAGATCGCGGGAATCGCCCGCACTGACGCCCAGGTGTACCTGACCTTGGACGGGGTTGGCGGCGGCACGCACCTGAAGGATGAGTACGACCTGCCTGTGACGCATGAGGTGTACGTGCAGCTGGATCCGCTGAGCACCGCCGGGAAGACCATCTCGGATGCGGAACGGGTCATCAAGGAGAAGCTGGACGAGATCAGGAAGAACCTTCTGGACCGGGATCAGAAGTCCGGCACTGATCAGAAGTCCGGTTCAGAGCTGTAGTCCGGCTCCGGCTAACAGCCTTAGTCGAAGAGCCCCGCTGCACGTGTGCAGCGGGGCTCTTCTAGGCAACCGCTCCGCATATGGGGGAATACGGAGTGTTCCTGTCAAAACTAATGGACAGCTTGCTTAGGTTTCAAATCGGCGTCACTTTTTCCCAAGCCCCCGGCGGTACTATCCCCTCTACCGTCGCTGTAACGGGTCTCCACGATCTACGGCGTCGGTAGGCGGCCCGCTCTGCGAACCGGGGAATGAGCGGGCCGCCGCCCCTGGACAACACAGCCTGGCGTGACATGCAGGATCCCGGCTTTAGTCCCCGCCCGGCCGGTGGCGCCTCGCCGTCAATCGGAGCGTCCAGCGGACTATGAGCGTTACCGCGACAATCACGCCGACGGCGACGACCACCATCACCAGCAACAACATCACGTGCCAGCCTTCGATCCGCATATCTCCCCCAAATTCCGCAGCTTCGTGCTCTGACTCTACCGTCGCTGTAGGAGCTGACCGGCGGTGCTTCGGTCTCCCGCTATGTCCGTCCGATTGACCGCGGAGCCCCCAGGTGGCTAGGTTATCGATATTCGTTATTAACGGAATTCGATAATTGGGGGACCGATGAAACTGAAACGAACGTCCGCTGAGACCGGGCAAAAGAGGATTGTGTCGAGAGCTGACGCGGTCGCCCTGATGATTGCCTCCGCCTCCGCGGCACTCCTGACAACCGCAGCGACAGTGTCCGGCATTGTCGCCCTGTTTACGGGGCCGGTGACGCTGGTGCTCCCGGTCGCCACCTCCCATCAAGTGGCCAGGGGCCTTGCACTGGAAGCCACGGGCCATTTCACGTCAGTGGAGGCAACCATCCCGGTTCTGCCTTCCGGGCCTGCGGCAAGCCTGGCATGGGCCGGCGGGCTGAACCAGGTAGGCGTCCTGGCAGTCCTGGCACTGCTGTTCCTGCTTGCCTACCGGCTCCAGAGCCGGATCCTCTTCACGGCGAAGTCCGCCCATCTGGTCGGGGCAGCCGGGGTCATTCTTGCCCTTGCAGGTACCGTTGGCCAGGTGCTCGATGGGGTCGGCCGGAGCCGGCTTGCGGAAATGATCGGCGCCAATGCGCGCACCGCAGGGGAGGCCCAGGTGTTCTCGGCGGAGTTCAATATAGGGCCGCTGATGCTCGGCATGGTCCTGCTCCTGGTTGCGGGAGTCTTCGAATACGGCCGCCGGCTGCAGAAAGACACTGAAGGGCTGGTCTGATGCCTGCAGATGACTCCTCCGACATCCACTGCCGGCTCGACGAACTCTTGGAAGCCCGAGGCATGACACTCACGGAGCTGAGCAGGCAGGTCGGAGTGAGTCTGGTGAACCTGTCCGTACTCAAGAATGACCGGGCAAAGGCGATCCGTTTCTCTACCCTGACAGCGATCTGCGACGTCCTTGACTGCCAGGTGGGGGACCTTCTCGTGACCACCCGCTCCAAGACGTGACAGAACGGCAACCTTCGCCACAGCCGGCCCGTGGGATGCTTGGCCCATGAAGAGGCTGCACGGGATCGCGCTCGTCCTGATCCTCGCGTCCGGAACGGCAGGTTGCGCTACCCCCGGCGTCTGTCCGGCGATCGGCTGGAGCAACTCAGTCACAGTGATCCTGGACGGACGGGTCGACGCCGTGGCCGAGGTGCAGTTGTGTGCGGACGGGAAGTGTTCAATCAGGCCGCAGCCGACGACGGCCCCGAAGGTTACTGTCACCCCCAGTGCAGAAGCCGTGCCCGGCCGGGCAATCCCCGTTGCCCCTGCAACACGGGGAACGCCCGTCGGCGGAACCGAATACAGCCCGTACTTCGGCCGGAAAGTCGATGACCGCACCTGGCAGTTCAGCGCGCCTATGCGCGCCCCGAAGCGAGCCACAGTGCGGGCCCTGGATGCCGGGGGAGAGGTGCTCGCCCAGCGGGACGTGGAGCTGACATGGACGCGCGTTGGCGGCAGCGAACAGTGCGGCGGTCCCGCGACGGCAGGACCCGTCTCCCTGTCCCTTCCGTAACGCCCTAATGCAGGCAAAGCAAAAGACCCCGGGTTCCCTCTTTGGGAGGGAGCCGGGGTCTTGCTACGTGGCGGTGACGGTGGGATTTGAACCCACGTTGGCTGTTACACCAAACAACATTTCGAGTGTTGCACCTTCGGCCGCTCGGACACGTCACCAACCTGAATAGGGTACCGGAGCAAGGCCCGCATCCCCAAAACGGCATGCTATTCCCCCGCGCCACAGGCCTCAGCGGCAGGCGCGCCGGGACACATCTTCCCGGAAATCGGGGCCGGGCACTAGATTCGTAAGCAAGATGACTAACCAGCAGCAGAACGAAGCAACCGCATATTGGACCGTGGGCCCCGGCCGGGGTGAACTGCGCAGCGAGGCGCTGCACGTCCCCGGCCCGGAGGAGGCGCTGGTGCGCTCGCTGTATTCGGGCATCAGCAAGGGCACCGAACTTGTGGTCCACCACGCCGCCGTCCCGCCCTGCATCGCCGAGGAGATGCGCGCCCCGCACCAGGAAGGCTCCTTCCCGGCACCGGTGAAGTTCGGCTACCTGTCCGTGGGCGTCGTGGAGCAGGGCCCGGCGGACTGGGTGGGGCAAACGGTCTTCTGCCTGCATCCGCACCAGGACCGTTATGTGGTTCCGGTTTCCTCGCTCACCCGCGTTCCCGACGGCGTTCCTCCCCGCCGCGCCGTCCTCACCGGCACTGTGGAAACGGCCGTGAACGCGCTCTGGGAGGCAGGCCCCAGGCTGGGCGACCGTGTCGCCGTGATCGGCGCCGGGCTCGTGGGCGGCATGGTGGCCACACTGCTGCGGACGTTCCCCCTCGCGCGGCTTCAGCTGGTGGACCTGGACCCAGCCCGAAAGGACCTCGCCGACGCCTTGGGCGTGGACTTCGCGCACCCGGACAACGCCCTGCCGGACTGCGACATCGTGTTTCACTGCTCCGCGTCCCAAGGCGGGCTGGAACGCAGCCTGCAACTGGTGGGGGACGAAGGCGACATCATCGAAATGTCCTGGTACGCCGACCGGAAAATCACCATTCCGCTCGGCGAGGACTTCCATGCCCGCAGGCTCTCCATCCGTGCCAGCCAGGTCGGAGCCGTGGCACGCGCCCGCCGGCACCGGCGGACCAACGCCGACCGCCTGGAACTCGCTGTGTCCCTGCTGACGGACCCGGTGTTTGATGCCTTCCTCACGGGCGCCTCCGCCTTCGCCGAACTGCCGGGCGTGGTCCAGGACCTGGCCGACGGCCGGCTCGAAGCGCTCTGCCACGTGATCGAGTATCCGGCCGCCGATAAGCCCTCCATTCAAGACCAGATCCCAACGACCGAAAACGTGAGGTAACCATTGTTCAGCCTGACCGTACGCCGCCACTTCATGATCGCCCACAGCCTTCCCCGCGAAGCCTTCGGGCCCGCCCAGGGCCTGCACGGGGCAACCTTCGTGGCGGAGGTGACGTTCCGCCGTCGTACCCTCAACGATGACGCGATTGTGCTGGACATCGGCGCCGCCGGCGGGATGATCGAGGAGGTGCTGGCCGGGCTCAACTACCGCAACCTGGACGAGCACCCGGACTTCGCCGGGAAGCTGAGCACCACGGAGGCGCTGGCGCAGTACATTGCCGACGCCGCCGCGGAGCGCCTTCGGGAGGACGCAGACGGCCGTGAACTGGCCGGCATCGAGGTCACCCTGCGGGAAAACCCCGACGCCTGGGCTACCTACTCCCTCGAGTTCGGCCCCCGCTGAGGCCGCCATGCCGCCCACACCGCCGGCCATCCGGCTCCTGGTTCCCGCCAACATCCGCCACAACTCAGGCGGCAATGTTTACAACGCCGCGCTGGCGGAGGGCCTGGAGCAACTGGGAACCGAGGTAACCATCCAGCCGGTCAGCGGCGACTGGCCGGTGGCCAGCAAGGAAGAACGACGGCGGCTGGCCGGCTTGCTCACGTCCGGAACCGCGGCGCCCGCCGGGACCATCACGATCGTGGACGGCCTGGTGGCCTCCGGCGCCCCCGAAGCGATGGAGGCCGCCGCCGCCGGCGGCCAGGCGCCGTGGGTCCTGATGCACATGCCCCTGGATGACCACCCGGACCTCGAAGCCCGCTCGCTTCGGGCGGCGGCGGGCGTGATCTGCACCAGCGGTTCGGCCGCAGCCGAGATCACCCGGCGGCACGGCCTGTCCGGGGTCCGCGCCGCGCTGCCCGGAACCGAACGCGGCCCGCTGGCCCACGGTTCCGAGCCGCCGCACCTGCTGGCCGTGGCGGCTCTGCTGCCCAACAAGGACCAGCTGATACTCCTCGCCGCCTTGGCCCGGCTCAAGGACCTGGACTGGACCGCTGCCCTCGTCGGCTCGGCCACGGCGGACCCGGACTATGCCCGCCAGGTCGCAGCGGCGGTCGACCGGCACGGGCTGGGCGGCCGGGTGCAGCTCCCGGGCGAACTGACCGGCGATGCCCTCGAGCAGCAGTGGCTCGCCGCGGACCTGAGCCTGCTGGTTTCCAGGGTGGAGGCCTTCGGCATGGCCGTCACCGAGTCCATAGCCCGCGGGGTGCCCGTCATCGTCCGTGCCGGCACCGGGGCAGTGGAGGCGCTGGGCCAGGGGGCAGAACCGCAGCCAGGCCACGGGAATGGGGCGGAGCCCGCCCTGCCAGGTGCCGCCGTCGAACTGGGCAGTGCTCCGGCAGGTCCGGACACCACAGGCGGCGAAGCCAGCGAATCTGCCGAGGGGAACCCGGAACCGCTGGCCGCCCTGCTGCGCAGCTGGCTCACGGATCCCTCGGTGCGTGCCGAATGGCGCCGGCGGGCGTTGGCCGGCAGGGAACTCCTGCCCGGCTGGGATGCCACCGCACGGCGCGTGCTCGGCTATGTGGCGCCGGAAGCGGCGCCGGGCAGCCATTCCTCGCACCGGCCTGCTGATGGAGAATGAGGCCATGGCTACCCACGTTGTGCCCGCCCGCCCGCTGGAAACCGCGGCAACCCTCACTCCGGAACTGCTCCGCCCCTGGGCCTGGCACCGGCAGGGGCTGGACGGGTCACTCGAAGGCCGCTCCTCGCAGGAGGTGCTCGCCACCGCCGGCTGGGCCAGGTCAGTGGGCGGCGCCAATCCGTACCTGACGCTCTTCGCCCGCGCCGGAATCCGCCGCGGGCAGGTGGACCGTGACGTCCGCGAGCTCAAGATCCATGAGCTGCCCACCGCCCGCGGCTGCACCTACGTGCTGGGCCGGGAGGACTTCGACTGGGCGCTGAGCCTGGGCAAGAACGCTGAGGAGGCCTTCCGGGTGCTGGCCAGGCTCGGCGTGGACCGCGGCGAGATCACGCTGCTGGAGGAACAGATCCTCCACGTCCTCGCCGAAGCAGACGGTCCGCTGGACCCGCGGCAGCTCAAGGAGGAGCTCGGGGAGTCGGTGCGGAACCTGGGCGAGGAAGGCAAGAAAAAAGGTGCCGCCACGACGCTGCCCACCGCGCTGGGGCTGCTGCAGGCCGACGGCCGGATCCGCCGTGTTCCGCTCAACGGGCGGTTGGACCAGCAGCGCTACGCGTACACGCCGTGGGGCCTGCCGCCAAGCCGGCTCGGTCCCGAAGGTGCCCGCGAGGAACTGATGCGGCGCTACCTTGGTTGGACGGGCGGCGCCACCGTCAAGCAAACCCAGTGGTTCACCGGCTTCACCCTCACCGACAGCAAGGCGGCGCTCGCCGCCGTCGGAGCAGTGGAGGTTCCCACCGCCGCCGGCGACGTGCTCTGGATGCTGCCGGCCGACGTCGAACGCCTGGCGGACTTCAGCCCGCCGGAAGGGGAGCAGATTCAGCTGCTGGCCGGCACCGATTCGCTGGTGCTGCACCGGCGGAACGCGGCGGACCTGTTTGCCGGGGAGGACCGGGATCGGAAGCTCCTGAACGCCACCTTGGCGCTGCAGGCTGACCTGCCGGACCACCCCATCTTTGACCGGGGTAGGATCATCGGACTGTGGCAGTACGATCCGGGCAGGGAGAGGATCGCAGCCTGGCTCTTTGCCGGCAGGACGCCAGCCGTCGAACAGCGCATCGCCGAGGTTGAGGCATGGATCCGGGAGGACCTGGGCGACTTCCGCTCCTTCAGCCTGGATTCGCCGGCGTCGCGGCAGGCGCGGATCGACGCACTGGACGCCGCCGCCGGATAGCTGGCCCGGCGGGTCAGCTATCCGAGTGCCGAGCTGCCGGTGCGGTGCGTTGCGAAGAACTCCCGCAGGAGGCCGCCGCATTCCTCCTCCTGCACGCCGGCATAGACCTCCACCCAGTGGTTCAGGCGGCGCTCGCGCAGAATGTCGAACACGGAGCCCGCAGCCCCCGCCTTCTCGTCCCAGGCTCCGAACACCACGCGGTGGATCCTGGCCAGGACAATAGCCCCGGCGCACATGGCACACGGTTCCAGCGTCACCACCAGCGTGCAGTCCTCCAGCCGCCAGCCGTCGCCGCTGCTGCCATTGCGGGCAGCGCTTTGGCGCAGCCTCGCGGCGGCCTCCCGGATGGCCACCACCTCGGCATGCGCGGTGGGGTCGCCAAGGGCCTCGCGCTCATTGCGGCCGGTACCCAGGACAGTCCCGTCCGGACCGATGACGACGGCGCCGATCGGGACGTCCTCCGTGGCCAGGGCCCGCCGGGCTTCGTTGAGGGCAAGGCCCATCCATTCCAGGTGTTGCGGATCTGCGGAGGCCATGGGTCAATGATAGTTTCGAAGGGTACTTAGCATTGGACAACGCAAGCGCCGGGAGTAGTGATGAAGTCCCTGACTGAGAGGTACGGCAGGTGGCTCGGGCCCTACGCGGCCCTGTGGATCACCCTGATCGTCGGCGGTGTCCTGGTGGTTGCCCTGACGCTGCTCAGCGCCGAGGTATACAACAGCGTGGTGGACCAGGACGGCGTCTCGGGACTGGACAAACCCGCCCTCGAACTGGCCAAGGAATACCGGAACCCCGGACTCGATTCAGCCGTCACAGCCTTTACGAACGTCGGCGGCGGCGTCGGCATGCCCATCGTGGCGAGCATCCTCGTGGCATGGCTGATCTATGCCAGCCGCAGCTGGCGCCCGCTCATCCTGGTGGGCGGCGCGGCGGCAGTTTCCGTCACTGCCACCAGCGTGGGCAAGACGCTGATGGGCCGCATGCGCCCCGACCACGTTGACGCCGTCCCGCCGTTCGAGTTCTCGCCGTCGTTCCCCAGCGGGCACACGCTGAACACCACCGTGGTGATCGGCATCATCGTGTACCTGGTGTGCCTGCAGTTCCGGAAGACCTCGGCCCGGACGTGGGTGATCATCGCTGGCGCGGTGTTCATCATCGCCATGGGACTGAGCCGGGTGTTCCTGGGCCACCACTGGCTGACGGATGTGATGGCCGCCTGGCTGATCGGGGCCGCCTGGATGGGCGTCGTGATCCTGGCCCACCGGCTGTTCCATGTCATCCGACGTCGGGAACATGCCGGCCCCGCACCCACGTTCGAGCATCCGGCCCATATCAAGGGCAGCAAGGCCGACCGGGAGGAGCGCCTGCAGGGCACTCCCGATGCCGGGGGAGAGGCAGGCGCCAGGGGCGGGGAACCAGGCCCCGGGTGATAGTTTTGACCAATGCGCACACTCGTCGTGGACCATCCCCTGGTCGCCCACAAGCTCACCGTCCTGCGGGATAAGAACACCCCGTCGCCGGTCTTCCGCCAGCTCACCGAGGAACTGGTGACGCTCCTGGCCTATGAGGCCACACGTGATGTCCGCACCCAGCCGGTCACCATCGAAACGCCGGTTGCCACCACAGTCGGCACCGCGTTCACCAAGCCGACCCCGCTGGTGGTGCCCATCCTGCGCGCCGGGCTGGGCATGCTCGAAGGAATGACCAAGCTGGTCCCCACAGCCGAAGTGGGTTTCCTGGGCATGGCCCGCGACGAGGAAACCCTGGACATCATCACCTACGCGGAGCGCCTGCCGGACGACCTTTCGGGGCGCCAGATCTTCGTCCTCGACCCCATGCTCGCCACCGGCGGCACGCTGCGCGAGGCCATCAAGTTCCTGTTCAAGCGCGGTGCCGCCGAGGTCACCTGCATCTGCCTGCTGGCCGCCCCGGAGGGCCTGGCCAAGCTGGAGGAGGAACTCAAGGACGCCAACGTCACGATCGTCCTTGCCTCCATCGACGAGAAGCTGAACGAGAAGGCCTACATTGTGCCGGGCCTGGGCGACGCCGGTGACCGCCTTTACGGCATCGCCGGTTAGGCCCGCCCGCGCGGACCCGGAGTTAACACCTCCCGCACAGCTCTTCCGGCGCGCCGGGCGCCCCGGCTAGCCTGTGCAGCATGGACTGGAAACTTGAACTCGTCTTCGTCCCGGTGTCCGATGTGGACCGCGCCAAGGACTTCTACGTCAACAAGGTCGGCTTCAACGCCGACTACGACGAGCGGCCCATGGACGGCATCCGCTTCGTCCAGCTGACCCCGCCCGGTTCGGGCTGCTCGATTGCGATCGGGGAGGGTCTCAACGATGCTCCTCCGGGGACAGCGCCCAGCCTTCAGCTCGTGGTGAGCGACATCAATGCCGCGCACGACCAGCTCAAGGCGAACGGGGTGGATGTCAGCGACGTGGACATCCAGGACTGGGGCCACTTTGTTTACTTTGCCGATCCCGACGGGAACAAGTGGGCGGTGCAGTACATCCCCCACCGGCCGAACGGCTGAGTCACAAACGGCACGCTGCGATCCGGATGAGGCAGGATGGAAGCCATGAGCCTTCCCGCCGAGTCCGCCACCATCACGCTGACAGCCCGCGCGGTCCTGTTCGACATGGACGGCACCCTCGTGGATTCCACGGCCATCGTGGAGCGCGTGTGGACAGAGTTCGCCGGCCGCTACGGCCTTGATATCGCCGAAATCCTCCGCACATCCCACGGCGTCCAGGCTTTGGATACCGTCCGCCGCTTCGCTCCGGAGGGCGCCGACATCCACGCCCTGGCCGCCGAACTGGGCCAGATGGAGCTGACGGAAACCGACGGCATCATCGCCATTCCGGGTGCTTTACGGCTGCTCGAGTCCCTGCCGGCCGACGCCGTGGCACTGGTGACGTCGGCGTCCCGCGACCTCGCCACCGTCCGGATGGCGGCGGCCGGGGTGGAGCTGCCGGCAGCGATGGTCACCGCCGAGGACGTGTCCCGCGGCAAGCCGCACCCCGAGGGCTACCTGCTCGGCGCGTCCCTGCTGGGGGCTTCGCCGTCGGAGGCGGTGGTGTTCGAGGATGCCCCCGCCGGCATCGCCGCAGGAGTGGCCGCCGGCATCCGGACCGTTGGCGTTGGTCCGAACACCGGCGTCCTTCCCGACGGGGTGCTGCACATTCCGGACTACACCGCCGTCACCGCTTTGGTGGAAGCCGGCGAGGACGGGCGCCGGGTCATCTCCCTGCAGCTGTAGCCCTATTTGGTCAGCTTGTAGACGGTGGAGTTGCCGACCGTCTGAGCCTCGAAGTTGGCTGCGACCCAGGTGGCCACCTCGGAGTTTCCGCTGCGTCCGCCGCCTCCGCCCATTCCGCCGCCGGAAATGAAGTACCCGATCTCACCGTTGGCCACCATCTCCTGGAACTGCGCGAGCGTGGGATAGGGGTCCCCGCCGTTCCAGCCGCCCAGGGCAATCACGCTGCTACCGGAGGCGAGTTCCAGGCTGGCTGCCTGGCTTGCGCCGGAAACAATTCCGGACCATTTGGCGGTGCTTGCCTTCAGCAGCGCGGTGAGTTCGGAGTTCGCCGTGCCGGCGCCGTCGGAACCCATTGCGCCGCCGGGACCCATGGCACCGCCGCCGGGACCCATGGCGCCGGGAGCCATGCCGCCCTCGGGACCCGTTAGTCCGCCAAAGTTGCGTCCGCTTTGGCCCCCCGGTCCGCCCATCGCGGATGCGGCGGGGCCTGACGTCGGAATCGATCCGGAGTGGGGCTGGCCTGCCGTGGCAAAGGTCCACGCAGCGCTGCCCAGGGCGCCGGCCAGCAGCGAAACCACCACGACAATTGCCGTCGCCGTTTTACGGAGCCGGGCCGGAATGGCCTGGAACGAGTCGAGCCGGAACAGCAGCGCGACGGCAGCCAGCACGCCCAGAATCACCACGGCCACCTTGAGCCACGGCAGCCAGCCGGCGTCGCGTCCCAGAAGCACCGCGGACCAGACCGCGGCGGCCATGACCGTGACCGCCAGGGTAATGCGGGCGGGAAAATAGGCCCGGCCGCGCCACAGTTCCACGGAACCGATGCCCACCAGCGCGGCAATCGCCGGAGCCAGCGCCACAGCATAGTACGGGTGGACGGTGCCGCTCATGAAGCTCAGGATGCCGGCGGTCACCAGCAGCCAGCCGCCCCAGAGGACCAGGGCTGCGCGGGTACGGGAGGTGCGTGCCTCACGGCGGGTGAACCACAGGCCGGCACCGAGCAGGATCAGGGCCGACGGAAGCAGCCAGGACACCTCGCCGCCGAAGCTGGTCCCGAACATGCGGGTGATCCCCGCGGCACCACCGAAGCCGACATTTCCGCCCATGCCGCCACCGCCGGGAATCCCGCCTCCGCCGGGCATCCCGCCGCCCATGCCGCCTCCGGAGCCGATGATGCGGCCCAGGCCGTTGTAGCCGAAGGTCAGCTCCAGGAAGCTGTTGGTCTCGGACCCCGCCATGTAGGGCCGGTCGGACGCGGGCGTGAGCTGGAACAGTGCGATGTAGCTGCCAGCCACGAGCACAATGCCGCCTGCCGCCGCGAGCAGGTGCAGGAAACGCCGGCCGATGCTGGTGGGGGCAGCCCAGAGATACGCCAGGGCGAGGCCGGGAACGATCAGGAAGCCCTGGAGCATCTTGGTCAGGAAGGCCAGGCCGATCACTGCCCCGGCCGCGGCGAGCCATTTCCAGCCTGCCTGTTCGATGGCGCGGGTGGTCAGGTAGGCGGCCAGCACCAGGCAGAGGGTGAGCAGAGCGTCGGGGTTGTTGAACCGGAACATCAGCGCGGCCACGGGGGTCAGCGCCAGGGCGCCGCCGGCGAGCAGTCCGGCCGCCGGGCCGGATATGCGCTTGACGGTGAGGTAAAGGAGTCCGACGGCGGCCACACCCATAAGTGCCTGCGGCACCAGCATGCTCAGCGGCGAGAACCCGAAGATCCTGCCCACAAGGGCAGGAACCCACAGCGCCGCCGGCGGTTTGTCCACGGTGATCGCGTTGCCGGCGTCGAGGGAACCGAACAGCAGCGCCGTCCAGTCCTTCGTGCCCGCCTGGATGGCTGCGGCGTAGAACGAGTTGGCGTATCCCGTGGCTTCGAGGTTCCACAGGTACAGGATGGCGGTGAACGCCAGCAGTGCTGCCGCCGAGGGGCGGATCCAGCCGGGCTGGTTTCCCCGCAGGAACCGGGATGCCCTGCCGGTCCGGCGGGTTCGCTCCTGGACGGTCCGGCGGGGAACCTCGGGCGCGGCCGGGCTCTGTACCGCCGGGGCCATCGGCTCGTTTGCTGTCTGGTTTGGGGGAGTGGCGGTGGGGCTCATGACTGGGTCATTTCTGTGGTCGGGAGCGATGACTGCGGAAGGGATGCCTCGGAAACGGCAGGAGCTGCGGGAGCGTTGGTGGCGGAGGTGGCAGGAGCTGCGGGAGCGTTCGGAGGGGTCGGCCGGCGTCGGAAAACCCACAGCCGGAACAGCAGGAACTTCAGTGCAGTGGCCGCGAGGTTCGCGGCGGTGACGGTCGCCAGCTCAAGCCAGCGGTCCGGCGTCGTGCCTCCCGGCAGGGCGCCGCTGTGGACCAGGGCGAGCGCGCCGGAAGTGAGGGCCAGACCGATCCCGAAAACCAGCAGCCCCTCAAAGTGGTGACGGGCAACCTCGCTGTTGCCGGTGACGCCGAACGTGAAGCGCCGGTTCGCTGCGGTGTTGGCCACCGCCGTGGTGAGCAGCGTCAGCAGGTTGGCGAGCTGCGGGTCCATCAGGTTGCGGCAAAGGTAGAAGAGGACCAGGTAGGCGACGGTGGAGGCGACGCCAATGGCGCCGAACCGGACCAGCTGGCCGAACAGGCTCCCACCGGGGCTCTGTTCCTGGCTACGGGAAGCTGCCGGGAAGGGGCCGCGGGCCAGGGCTGCGCGGAGTTCGCCGACGGGGATGCGGCCGGTGACCATGTCCTTGCTGAGCCGGGCCATGCCGCGGACATCGGCGAGCGCCGTCTGGACGATGTCCACGCTGGAGTTGGGGTCGTCGGTCCAGTCCACCGGCACTTCATGGACGCGGAGGCCGCACCGTTCGGCGAGGACCAGGAGTTCGGTGTCGAAGAACCAGGCAGTGTCCACGGTGTGCGGGAGGATCTGCTGGGCGATGTCGGCGCGGATGGCCTTGAAACCGCACTGCGCATCGCTGAAGCGGGCACCCATCAGCGACTGGAGCAGGAAGTTGTAGCTGCGTGAGATAAATTCGCGTTTCGGCCCGCGGACCACCCGGGAGTTGCGGGTCAGTCGCGTGCCGATGGCCAGGTCCGAGTGGCCGGAGATCAGCGGTGCCAGGAGGGGGCCCAGCGCGGCAAGGTCGGTGGAGAGATCCACGTCCATGTAGGCCAGGACAGGTGACGGCGACGCGAGCCAGACTCTTCGCAGCGCGTTGCCGCGGCCCTTCTCCTCAAGGTGCACCACGTTGACCTCACGGAGTTCCCGGGCCACCCGCTCGGCAGTCTTGAGCGTTCCGTCGGTGCTCGCGTTGTCCGCAACCGTGATGCGGAAGGAGTGCGGGAACGCGCCGCTCAGATAAGCGTGCAGCCGGCGCAGGCATTCCTCCAGGTCGCGTTCCTCGTTGTAGACCGGTATGGTCACGTCCAGGACCGGTGCCGCGCTGGAGGTGTCGATGGGCTGCCGCCGCGGGTGGGGCTGGGTTCCGTAGGCCTGGTCGGTGATGGTCATGCATCAACAGTGGAGGCCGCTGTTATGAGGGCTTTAGGGCGAAG
Source organism: Arthrobacter sp. NPDC057009 (assembly GCF_042673905.1). Taxonomy (NCBI): domain Bacteria; kingdom Bacillati; phylum Actinomycetota; class Actinomycetes; order Micrococcales; family Micrococcaceae; genus Arthrobacter; species Arthrobacter sp. NPDC057009. The sequence goes on along the minus strand of NZ_JBHUSB010000012.1, from coordinate 71,417 downwards.
CTGTGCAGGGGCTGTGGAAGAGTTCCTGCACGATTCTCTGCACGAGGGCGGCCGCAGTTCTGCACCGCTTTGCCGGCCGCGGGGGAGCCGAAGACAGCGCAAAAGGGCCCCGGATCCTGGCGGATCCGGGGCCCTGGGCAACCATGCCGGTCACCCTAAAGCGGTGCAGAATTGTTCGCCGTCAGCCGGGCTGGCCGCGGGAACCGGTCAGTACCAGTTGTTGGCGAGGTGGAAGTTCAGCGCACCGCACGGGGAGCCGTAGCGCTCCTTGATGTAGCCAAGTCCCCAGTTGATCTGGGTGCGGTAGTTGGTGCGGTAGTCCGCGCCGGAGCTCGCCATCTTCTCGGCAGGCAGCGACTGCACGATGCCATAGGCGCCGCTGCTGGGGTTGGTGGCCGTGGTGCGCCATTCCGATTCCTTGGTCCAGAGCCGCTTCAGGCACTGCATCTGGTCCGCGGACCAGCCGTAGGAGCCGAGCTTGCTGGCGGCGTAGGCCTGCGCACCGGCGGGATCATTCACGGGAGCAGGGGCAGCAGCCTTGGCCTTCGCCTTGGCGGCAGCAGCCTTGGCAGCGGCGGCCTTTGCCTGGGCAGCAGCAGCCTGGGCAGCAGCAGCCTTGGCGGCAGCGGCATTCCTGGCAGCGGCAGCCTTGGCGGCGGCCGTTTTGGCGGCAGCGGCCTTCGCCGCGGCAGTCTTAGCAGCGGCAGTCTTAGCAGCGGCAGCCTTGGCGGCTGCAGCCTTAGCGGCGGCAGCCTTCGTAGCCTCGGTGGCCTTGGGGGCGGACTGCGGCGTGACGGACGCCGCGGACGGGGCCGGCAGGGCGGAGATGAGCGTCTTGTCGAAGCTCAGCGTCTGGCCGGCGTCGGCGGTGGCAGACGTCCCGGCGGCGGTGGGCGTTACCTGGTCAGCCGCCTGCCCTGCGGCGCCGACGCCCACGAGCACGGCGGCGGCAGTGGTCAGGACGGCAGCCCGGCGCCCGAAAGACGGAAGGCTTGCGGCGAAGCGGCCGAAGGCAGTGGTGGGACGGGCCGGTTCTGCACGGTGCCGGGAAACGCCGGTTCGTGACGTCGTGTGGCCAGACTCGTGCGAGGCGCGTTCAGGGCGCGCCTGATCCTTAAATTCAGACATGGTGGATTGCCTCTCAACACCTGCGGAGTTAGCTGTCGGGTTCGGATGAGGTCATCCGGCCGCACGGAAACTACACGTGTCGGCTTCACCCCAAGGGCTGATGCGGAAAGCCCGGGACTCTGGTTCCCCCGCCTCTGCCTGAAATAGCGGAATCCGGGAAGCGGCAGAGCTGGGCGTCAATCCGGACATGCGGCTCAAGTGGCGGCCGCACTCTATCGACCGTACAGGAGCCTTTTGATTAAGTCACATTTAGATAACGGACATCACGACGCCGGCGCGGCGCCTTGCGCGGGCAGTCGGACAGCGAATTCGGTCCGCCCTGGCCGGGATGTCACCTCCACCGTTCCGCCGTGTGCCTCGACGATGGACTGCACGATGGACAGGCCCAGGCCGCTGGTTCCCTCGGCCGAGGCCACGCCCGCTTCACCCTGCAGGACATCCGGTTTTCCCTGTGAATCCGGGGCATGCAGGGGTGCTCCCGCGCTGGCGGCGCCGGCGCCGGAACGGCTCGCCGTCGCCGATGCCGGAGCCAGGACCGGCTGCCCCGGCGTCGCACGTGATGCGTCTGCGCGGGCGAAGCGCGCGAAGACCCGGTCCACGAATTCCGGCGGGATGCCGGCGCCGTCATCCGTGACTGAAATCACAGCAGAGCCGTCGGCTGACCGCATCACGCCGGTGGTCACCGTGGTGCCGGGCGGGGTGTGCTTGCGTGCGTTGGAGAGCAGGTTGACCAGCACCTGGTGGAGCTGTGAGGCGTCGCCCCGGACCGATATGGGTTCCTCCGGAAGTTCGAGATGCCACGCCCGGTCCGGTGCCATGACTTTTTCGTCGCTGACGGTCTCAATCACGAGCTGCGTGAGGTCAACGTCCCCGAGTTTGAGCGGCTGGCCTTCATCGAGGCGGGCCAGCAGCAGGAGGTCCTCCACCAGGGCGGTCATGCGTTCCGACTGGCTCTGCACGCGGGCAAGCGAACGCTGGCCGTCCGGGGTGAAGTTTTCCGTCATGCGCATCAGCTCCGTGTAGCCGCGGATGGCCGTGAGCGGTGTGCGGAGCTCGTGGGAGGCGTCCGCCACGAACTGCCGCACCTTCATCTCGCTTTCCTGCCGCGCCTCCAGCGCGCTGGAGACGTTGTCCAGCATCAGGTTCAGGGCATGCCCCACGCTGCCCACTTCGGTTCCGGGATGGGCGTTCGACGGCGGCACGCGGACAGCGAGTGCCACCTCACCGGCGTCCAGCGGCAGGCGGGACACCTGGGTGGCCACCTCGGAGAGCTGCTCCAGCGGCTTCATGGTGCGCCGGATGAGCACCGTTCCGGCCAGGCCGATCAGCACGAGGCCGCCCAGCGACACGATGGTGATGGTCCAGACCAGCGACGTCAGCGTGTTCTGCTTGTCTGCCAGCGGGAGTCCGGTCACCATGACGTCGCCGTAGGGAGTCTGGGCGGCCACCAGGCGATATGTGCCCGAGGACAGAGTGCGTTCGACCGGCACGCCGTCGCGGCGGAGATTCAGAAGGGTCTGGTTGTCTGCAGCGGACAGCGACGCTCGGGTGGAATCTGTGGCGATGAATCCGCTGCCGCTGACGGTGCCGTTGGCGATCCTGGCGGTGAGCGTTCCGATCCGCTGGCCCCGCGCGTCCAACGGGTCAGGACGTGTACCCGGGTTGCCCAGCGGTGGCCGGCCAAATTCACTGGACCGCCGCGCGGCGTCCGTGAGCTGCTTGTCCAGCTGCTGAGTCAGGAAGGAGTCCATCGAGGCGTAGCTGAACAGGCCGACCGCACCGCAAATCGCCACCAGGAGCGCCATGGCCACCAGGACCAGACGGGTACGCAAATGCCAGGTGCCTGGTTTCAGCCAGCTTCGGCGCTGGGTGCGGGAGGCCCCGGAAAGGTTTGCCACAGCCTACTCTGCCGGCTTGATGACGTAGCCCGCACCGCGGACCGTGTGGATCATGGGCGGATGCACGGCATCAACCTTCTTGCGCAGGTAGGAGATGTACAGTTCCACGATGTTGGCCTGGCCGCCGAAGTCGTAGTTCCATACCCGGTCAAGGATCTGCGCCTTGCTGACCACGCGCTTGGGGTTCTCCATGAGGTAGCGCAGCAGCTCAAACTGGGTGGCTGTCAGTTGCAGCTCGTCGCCGGCGCGGGTGACTTCGCGGGTGTCGAGGTTCAGGACGAGGTCGCCCACCACGAGTTCAGCGGAATCCATGGCGGCGACACCGGAGCGCTGGACCAGGCGGTGCAGGCGGAGCAGGACTTCCTCCATGCTGAACGGCTTGGTGACATAGTCGTCGCCGCCCGCAGCCAGGCCCACGATGCGGTCCTGTACCGCGTCCTTGGCGGTGAGGAAGAGGGCCGGGACCTCCGGCGCGAAGGCGCGGATCCTGCCCAGGAGTTCGACGCCGTCGAACCCGGGAAGCATCACGTCCAGCACCAGCACGTCAGGGCGGAATTCCTTGGCGAGTTTCACAGCTTCGGGACCGTCGGCGGCTACCGCGACCGACCAGCCGGCCATGCGCAGGCCCATGCTCATGAGCTCGGAAAGGCTTGGCTCGTCGTCGACCACCAGGGCACGGATGGGGGAGCCGTCCGGGTGCGTCAGTTGGGGAAGGTTGTTGGTCATGGAGTGCGAAGTGGCCATGTGACAACTCTCCGTTCTGGTGTTTAGCCCGCGCTTTGGCAATCCTGTGCGCCGGCTGTGAATCCCAGCGTAGCGAGCTGAATGGCGCCGTGTACGCACCATGCTGCAGCTGACCACCCCGGAAGGTAGGGCAGCGGCCAGGGGAACCGGGCTGCCGGCATCGTCCTTGCGGATTTGACCACCAACCCCATCCGCGCCTCAGCGGATATACCCCGCATCAACCACGTCATAGCTGGACAATCGGGGAATCATGGCTGCGGGTTTCCGGCATTTCGAATGTCATTGAATATTCATCGCGTATTCATGAAAAAATCGAACACGATTCTGTAGGCGCAGCTTTCCGACCGTTTGTTCAGGAAAATGAATCAAGAAAATGCCCGCTGAGAAAACTGTGATTTACCACACAAAGGCGCCGTTTGTCTCAGTATGCGGACAGTTCCGTCCATTGTTACTTGCAAGTTTTCATTGTTACGTTGCACACTTTCAAATGTGAACAAGAACTCAACAGCACCTGCAGTCGCAGAATATTGGCCCAGCACACCCGCTGCTGCCGACATGCGCTGTTGTCGAATGCACGCCTAACTTTCACCACCCCATCGAAGTTTTTAGGCATTCGCCCCCAGCCCAGCGTAGGGCGCCCCTCCCCAGACATTGCGGGGATCCAAGCATTCGAGCCGCGATGACGGCCATTCACATTGAGGTAAGCAAACATGTCAGTTGCATCCGGATACGTCCACATCTCAGTCCGTAACGCCAACAAGGCAGGCCAGGCGCCGGGCCTGCGCCAGGGATTCGGCGCCCGCCCCGCCTTTGCTCAGGGCAGCCAGGCAAACAGCATTCCCGCCGCGCCGGGTTACGCACCGCAGGGCTACAACCCGAACTCGTACGGACAGCTCCGCGCCGTGCAGGCTGACGAAGCCGCACCGCTGACCGCGCCCACTCCGTTGGTGGCCCCTGCCGCCGCTGCGCCTGTCCGTCCTGTTCCCAACGAAAACGTAGCCCGCGGGTTCGTCCTGTACATGGGAATTGACGAGGAAACCGCGGCTGCCGCCGGCACCTCGATCGCCAAGCTTGCCCAGGAGATCCGGGCCTACGCCCAGTCCCTGGTTACCGGTGCCGAGAGCTACGCCGCCGTTGCTGTGGCGCCGGCCAGTGCGCCCGGTTCCGCGCTCGACGTCGTCCGTTCCACCTTCGGTGACCCCACCGTCAATGCCCGGCAGCGCACGGAAACCGCCCGCGTGCAGCCGGCCCAGGATCCGCGTCCCTCGGGCGTGCTGATCGACCTCGCCCGCCGCGAGGTCCACCTCGACGGCGAGTCCCTGAACCTGACGTTCAAGGAATTCGAACTGCTCAACTACCTCGTGGAGAACGGCACCCGTACCGTGGGCCGCGACGAACTGCTCGAGGGCCTGTGGCGGAACGCCGAGGAAGTGCCGAACGAGCGCACCATCGACGTCCACATCCGCCGGCTCCGCTCCAAGCTCGGCCGCCTCGCCAACACGGTTCGCACCGTCCGCGGCCAGGGCTACCGCTTCTATGAGCACCCCGAGGTTGTTGTCTGGGCCGCTCCGGAGTACTCGATCTAGCCTCCTCCGCCGCTTTGCGTGGCTGGTCCGGGTGGCGTACTGGCCTTCCGCGGCTGATAGTAGGGTGAGTCCATGAGTGCTCACCATAAGAAGCGGCTGGTTCTCATGCGCCACGCCAAAGCCGACTGGCCGGGCGGGGTGGCGGACCACGAGCGTCCCCTGGAGGAGCGCGGCCACCGCGAGGCCCCGCTTGCCGGCAAGTGGCTGCTCAAGCACAACATCGTCCCGGACTTCATCCTGTGCTCCAGTGCGCTGCGGACACGGCAGACCTGCACCTGGGTATGCAGCGAGCTTGGCGAGAAGGCCCCGACGCCGAAGCTTGAGGACGGGCTCTACGCCGCCTCTGCGCTGCGCATGCTGGCTGTCATCAACCATGTGCCGGACACCGTGACCACGCTGATGGTGATCTCCCACATGCCCGGCGTGCAGGACCTGGCCATGCATCTGGCATCCCGGGATTCGAACCACGACGCCTACATGGACGCCGCCACGCGCTTTCCCACCAGCGGACTGACCGTGCTGGAGACGGAGAAGCCCTGGGCTGAACTCGATGGCCAGGACGCCAAGCTCACCCACTTCAAGGTCCCGCGCGCCCACTAGCGGCACCCCCGCGCGGACACTTGCCCGGGCGAGTAAGCTTGTCCCCAGCGTCGTCTAGTGGGGAAGAGCCGCCATGCCGAATTCTGTAGCCGCCCGCTGGCGGGCCGGTGCCCGGCGGTTCACTGCCGCCGTCGTCGTTCTTCTGCTGCTTTCCGCGGGCGCACAGCCGGCCACGGCGGCACCCTCCGGTGAGGTCCTGTCCACGCAGGTGGTTTCGAACCCCAGCCACGAGTGGGTCCTGGTCAACAAGTCACGCCCGCTAAACCCGAGGCAGTTCGCGCCGGCGGACCTCGTCAGCTGGAATGGCACCGGCCACCTGCTGCGGCGCCAGGTCGCAGCTGCCCTGAGCCAACTGTCCACCGGGGCACGCACCGCCGGACATTCCCTGGAACTCCTCAGCGGTTACCGCTCCTACGCCACCCAGAGCAGCCTGTACAACTCCTATGTGCAGATGTACGGGCAGGCCTATGCCGACCAGATCTCTGCCAGGCCCGGCTACAGCGAACACCAGACCGGGTTGGCGGCGGACATCGGCAACGCAGGCGGCGGCTGCGGCCTCACGGCCTGCTTCGGGACCACGCCGGGCGGGCGCTGGGTGGCGGCGAATGCCCACCGCTACGGCTTCATTGTGCGCTACCCGCAGGGTTACTCCGGCACCACCGGCTACACCTACGAGCCATGGCACCTGAGATTCGTCGGTGTTCCGCTGGCCACTGACATGAAGAGCCGCGGCATCCCCACCATGGAGCACTACTTTTCAGCCCGACCCACCGTCAGGAGCGGGGCCGACGTGCTCGCCGCGGATTCCGCCGGCGTGCTGTGGTCCTATCCGGCCACTGGCCGGGGCGGGTTCGGCACAGCCGTCCGGATCGGAGCCGGCTGGTCGGACCTGAAGGCCGGCTTTGTCGCCGACTGGAATGCCGACGGCGTGAACGACATTGTGGCCCAGTGGAAGACCGGAAGCCTGTCTGTATACCGCGGCAAGCTCTCCGGCGGCTTCCTCAGCCCCGTCCGCGTGGGCGCTACGGGATGGCAGTCCATGAACGTCACCGTGGGCAAATGGCAGAGCGCCAACCGGTACCCGGGCGTGGTGGCTACGGCAGCCGATGGCGCCGTGTACTACTACCCGAACACCAGCGGCGGCGCGCTCAGCACGGCGCTGCGGATCGGGCAGGGATTCCAGGGCATGAAGCTGGCCATGGCGGACTTCGACAATGACCGCCGGCAGGACCTGCTGGTCACCAGGGGGTCCGGTGAGCTCCTGCTCTACAGGTCCGACGGCGCAGGAAAGTTCGTCACGGAACCCCGCCGCCGGGTGGGGGCGGGCTGGGGTGCCGTGGTCCAGTCCCATGCATCGTTCGGGTTCCAGGGGTCCGGAACGCGCGGGCTCACTGCGAAGACCACCGACGGTCGCCTCTTTTACTACGGCCTGGGCAACAACCAGTTCACCGGCTCCTGGCCCGTCGGGCTGGGCTGGCAGTCGTTCAACATCTTCCGGTAGCCGGTAGCCGGTAGCCGGTAGCCGGTAACCCACGACGCCGGGTGGTCGCCGTTTCGGGGCGCGCCCAGTCAGCGGCGGCGCCCCCCATCAGCGGCGGGGCGTCCTTGCGTCGGATCGCTGGGTGGGTGTGCGCGGGGCGGGCGTGCGCTGGGCGGGTTGCCTGGCACTTGCCGGAAGCCTCACCGCCGGACGCGACGGTGCCTGCGCCGGTGTTTGGGTCGCCCGGGCGGACGCAGCCGGTTTCCTGGTCGACCGGGCCGGGACTGGGCTCCCGGGCTTGGCCGTCCCTCCGCTCCGGGAACTGGCCTTGCCATTTGGCCTGGCCGCGGCGGAAGGCCTCACCGCGCCCGAAGCTCCTCCGCGTTCCTGCTGGCGCCGCCGGCGCGACGGCCAAACCGCTGCGCTGAACAGCACCAGCAGGGTCAGCGCCGCTGAAGCCGCCGCCAGGTAAAAGTAGATGTCGGAATCCCTGCTTGTTACAGCCTGGCCGAGGGCGGCTGCGTCCTCGTTGAAGGCCAGTCCCCACATGCGCAGGAAGGCTATGCTGCAGCCGACGAACAGGCTGGTCCCGGCCCCGCCCGCCAGCAGGGCAAGGTAGCGGCGCCTGGCGAAGGCTTCGGCCACGGACGCCACATACCCCACCGCCACGGCACCGAGGAATGCAACGAGCACCGCCTCCTCCAGGGTCATGGCGGTCAGCACCAGCAGTCCCGCTGCCGCGGCAAACGCGCCGATGGCTGTCTTACCGCTGTTACCCATGTGGCCCATGGGACTAATCATCCCTGAGGTTTGGATCCCCTCAGCGCGTCGCCGCGCATGATTGTCATGATGACTGCAACGCTTTGGTCACGGAGCATCAGAGGCCATACTTCTCGAGCAGCCGCAGCCAGACCTCGCTGACGGTGGGGTAGGAGGGCACTGCATGCCAGAGGCGGTTCAGCGGAACCTCCCCGACGACGGCGATTGTCGCGGCATGCAGGAGCTCGGCGACGTCTGGCCCGGCAAAGGTTGCGCCGAGAATCACCTTGCGGTCCTCGTCAACCACGAGCTGCGCCCAGCCTGCATAGTTCTCCGCGTGCAGGGAGGAACCCGCCACTTCGATGGGCAACTCCACGGACGACGCGTTGTAGCCATCCTTGCGGGCCTGCTCCAGCGACCGGCCGACGTTGGCCAGCTCGGGATCGGTGAACACCACGTTGGGAATGGCGTGTTCGTCGGCTGTCTGCGCATAGCGGCTCCACGGCGCGGGTTCACGCCGAAGCTCGCCCTTGGCCCGGGCTGCAATGGCAGCACCCGTGGCCCGGGCCTCGTACTTGCCCTGGTGGGTCAGCAGCACTTTGCCGGCGGCGTCCCCCACCGCATACAGCCAGGGAGTCTCTCCGTTGCCCGATGCGTCCGCCACCAGGCCGGTGCTGTCCGTGCGGATGGCCAGGGGCTTGCCGTTCCCGGCGGACAGCCCAACGCTCTCCAGGCCCAGCCCTTCCAGCGCGGGCCGCCGGCCCGTGGACACCAGCAGCTTGTCCACCGTCACGGTGTCGCCGCCGTCGAGCGTGAGCGTCAGGGAACCGTCGGAGTTCCGCCGGACGCTCCGGGTCCTGGTGTCGAGCCGGAGGTCCACTCCGTCGGCCCGCAGGCCCGCGGCCACCAGTTCGGCGGCTTCGGCGGGGAAGTTGCGCAGGAGGCCGCTGCGGGCCACCAGTGTGACCGTGGACCCGAGGCGGGCAAAGGCCTGGCCAAGCTCCGTCCCGGCAACGCCGCCGCCCAGCACGCCCAGCCTTTCGGGAACCTCTTTTGCCGAGGTCGCCTCCCGTGTACCCCAGTAGTCAACCTCGGACAGGCCTTCGATGGGTGGCTGGTTGGGTGTGGAACCGTTGGCAAGTACGACGGCGTGACGCGCCGTGAGCGCGTAGTCGTCACCGTCCAGCCCGGCTACTTTTACCGCCCGCTCGCCGGTGAGCTGTGCCCGGCCCCGGATCAGCTCGATCCCTGCGCCCTCCACCCATTCCACCTGGCTGGCATCCTGCCAGTGGGAAGTGAAGGAGTCGCGCCGCTTGAGGACGGCAGCCGCGTCGAGCGTCCCCGTCACGGCTTCGCTGGCGCCGGGAACTGCCTGGGCCCCGTGGAGTGCGGTGCCCGGGCGCAGCAGCGCCTTGGACGGCATGCAGGCCCAGTATGAACATTCGCCGCCCACCAGTTCGGCCTCCACGAGGACCGCTGTCAGGCCTCCCTGCACCACGCGGTCCGCGGCGTTCTCGCCCGCGGCGCCGGCGCCAATCACAATGACATCGAATTCCCGTTCAACAAGACGTGGCATGGCAACAGACTACGCCCGCCATTGCCGCGGATTTCGGCCCGCGGTGCCGTAACAATGAAGCGGGCCGTTCTGCGGACATGGGACATCCGTTACGGTGAGGAAAAGTACGGCCAGTGCAAAGGAGCCCTCCCATGCAGCCCTCCAACGTGGTTCCGCCCGCCCGCTTCAGTGCCCAGGCCCGCCTGCGGGCCCTGCAATCGGACATCATGGAGCTGATCCTGGAGCGTGAGCTGGAGCCCGGAGACGCCCTTCCCACCGAAAACGAGCTGTGCCTTGCCCTCGGCGTCGGCCGGAACACCCTGCGGGAGTCGCTGAAGGTCCTGCAGGCGCTGGGAGTGATAGAAATCCGCCACGGCTTTGGAATGTTCGTCGCCCCCAGCAATTTCGAGTCCCTCGCAGACGGGCTGATTTTCCGCGGGCGGCTCTCGCTGCGGCACCACGGACTGGAGGCGAAGCAGCTCGTGGACGTCCGGCAGGCGCTGGAGGCGGGTCTCATCGGCAGCGCAATGGATGAAATGACGGCGGAACAACTGGCCGCGGTCGAGGAGTGCGTGATCCGCATGGAGCAGAGTGCCGCCGCGGGGGACGCCTTTGTGGAAGCAGATGCCGAGTTCCACCGCCGGCTCTTCGAACCCCTTAACAATGAGCTCCTACTGAACCTCCTGGGCGTCTTCTGGAAGGTGTACCGGAACATCTACACCGAGGTCGGGCCCGGCGTCGAGGACCTGCCCGCGCTCGCGGCGCTCCACCGGAGCATCTTCTCGGCAGTGGCGGCCGGGGACAAAGCCGGGGCAGCCCGCGAGCTGGCCCGGCACTTCGAGGGGTTCCGCCAGCGGATACGTGAGGCGGTCGGCGAATAGGCGGCTGCGCCGGCCGAGGGCGAACAAGCAGCTAATGCCCTCAAATCCTGGATTTGCGGCCATTAGCTGCTTGTTCGCGCTCTATGGTCCGCGCTTAACGCAGAAGGTCCGCACCGGTTTCCCGGTGCGGACCTTCTATTTGTGCGCCCAAAGGGATTCGAACCCCTGACCTTCTGTTCCGTAGACAGACGCTCTATCCAGCTGAGCTATGGGCGCATCTTCCGGTTCTCAGTGAGCTTTTCTCGCTCACCCCCGAACCTCGAATAACTTTACGGGAGAACGGCCGCAGTTCCAAATCGAGAACCGTGTAATTTAGCCAACTAGACCGGTCTATGTGACCTTCATCACTAATTTCAACTTTTCTAAATTCAAAAACCGCGAGTTTCCGCGGAATTTGTCTCGAGCAAGCCGGGAGGTCCGATGTCTGACAGGGAATTGGTCCAGATCATCAGAAATAGCATTTAGCACACACCACCGAACCCGAGGAAGGGAACCGCAATGGCCCACTTGGCGCGACTGCCGCTGCTTGAGAAAGCACCCACTACCCATGCTGGCCTGCTGGCGTGGGTTGAAGAGGTCGCTGGGCTGACCCAGCCGGACCGCATTCACTGGGTTGACGGCTCTGAGGAAGAAAACACCCGCCTCACCGATGAACTCGTCGCTGCCGGCACGCTGAAGCGGCTGAACCAGGACCTGTTCCCCAACTCCTTCGCCGCCTTCTCGGATCCGGCCGACGTGGCCCGCGTCGAAGAGCAGACGTTCATCTGCTCTGAAAACAAGCACGACGCAGGCTTTACCAACAACTGGATGGCCCCGGCGGAGATGAAGGAGAAGCTGCGCGGGCTGTTCTCCGGCTCCATGCGCGGCCGGACCATGTACGTCATCCCGTTCGTGATGGGCCACCTCGACGCCGAGGACCCCAAGTTCGGTGTCGAGATCACCGACTCCGCCTACGTGGTTGCCTCGATGCGCATCATGGCCCGCATCGGTACGGACGTCCTGAACAAGATCACCGAGACCAACGCCTTCTTCGTGCCGGCCCTGCACTCCCTGGGTGCTCCGCTGGAGCCCGGCCAGGCGGACGTTTCCTGGCCCTGCAACCCGGACAAGTGGATTGTGCACTTCCCCGAAGAGCGCTCCATCTGGTCCTTCGGTTCGGGCTACGGCGGAAACGCGCTGCTCGGCAAGAAGTGCTACGCCCTGCGCATCGCCTCGGTCATGGCCCACGACGAGGGCTGGCTTGCTGAGCACATGCTCATCCTCAAGCTGACCTCGCCGGAAAACAAGACCTACTACGTCTCGGCAGCCTTTCCCTCCGCCTGCGGCAAGACCAACCTTGCCCTCCTCGACCCCACCATCGATGGCTGGAAGGTGGAGACCCTGGGTGACGACATCACCTGGATGCGGTTCGGCAAGGAAGGCGAGCTCCGTGCCGTCAACCCCGAGGCCGGCCTCTTCGGCGTGGCACCCGGTACCGGCTGGGGCACCAACCCCAACGCCATGCGCGCCATCGCCAAGGGCAACAGCATCTTCACCAACGTTGCGCTGACCGACGACGGCGGCGTCTGGTGGGAGGGCATGACGGAGGAAACCCCGGCACACCTCACCGACTGGCAGGGCAATTCCTGGACGCCCGAGTCCGGCAAGCCCGCGGCCCACCCGAACTCCCGCTTCTGCACGCCGATCGACCAGATCGACATGCTGGCCGAGGAGTACCACAGCCCGAACGGTGTGGAGCTGTCCGCCATCCTGTTCGGCGGCCGTCGCAAGACCACGATCCCGCTGGTCACCGAGGCCCGCGACTGGACCAACGGCATTTTCATGGGCTCCACCCTGTCGTCCGAGACCACCGCTGCTGCGGCCGGTGCCGTCGGCGTGGTTCGCCGCGACCCCATGGCCATGCTGCCGTTCATCGGCTACGACGCCGGCGACTACCTGAACCACTGGGTCAACCTCTCGGCCAAGGCCAACCCGGAGCGCCTGCCCAAGATCTTCCTGGTCAACTGGTTCCGACGCACGGCTGAGGGCGGCTTCGCCTGGCCGGGCTTCGGCGACAACGCCCGTGTCCTGAAGTGGGCCATCGAGCGCCTCGAAGGAAAGGCCGACGCCGTGGAGACTCCGATCGGTTTCGTCCCGACCGGCGACTCCATCGACCTCACCGGGCTGGACATGACCCCCGCGCAGGTGGAGGAAGCGGTCCACGTCGACCCCGACGAGTGGAAGACCGAGCTCGCCTCGATCGAGGAGTGGTACTCCAACTTCGGTGATTCCCTGCCGGCAGCGCTCCAGCAGGAGCTGGAAGGCCTGAAGGCCCGCCTGGCCTAGTCCCCACTGCCTCCCCAATCTCGCAAGCTCGATTGGGGCCCCTCGGCAGTGTGGGCCCAGCCTACGACGGCGGCCCCGCACCTTTTCGAAAGGTGCGGGGCCGCCGTCGTCCCTTAAGGAGTTCTGACTAGGAGGCCAGCCAGATGTCCGGGCCGAAGACCTCGTAGTGGATTTTCGTGGCCGGGATGCCGGCGTTGATGGCCTCGTTGCGGATGTTCTTCATGAACGGCAGCGGACCGCAGAGGTACAGCGAGGCGTTGGCCGGAAGGTCCACCTCGCGCAGGGACATGAAACCGGCCTTGGACCCGGCTTCCGGCTGCTCGAGCCAGAGGTGCAGATCGGCGCCGTCGAGCCGTTCGACGTCGTTGGTCATCTGGGAGCGCAGCGCCCAGCTGTCCAGGGTGCTTTCGGCGTGCAGGACCAGGACCTGGCGGTCCGAGCCGGTCTCGGCGAGGGAGCGCAGAATGGACGCGGTGGGGGTGCAGCCGATGCCGGCCGAGGCGAGGATCACCGGGCCGTCGCCGTCCTTGAGGGTAATTTCGCCGTAGGGGTTGGAGATCTCGATGATGTCGCCGACCTCCACGCTGTTGTGGAGCACGGGGGAGACCTCGCCGCCGTCGTCCAGCTTGGCGGTGAAGCTGCGGCTGGTGCCGGCGCCGCCGGAGAGGGAATACTGGCGCACCTGGCGAAGGCCGTCCGGCAAGGTGACCTTCACGCTGACGTACTGGCCGGGAAGCGCTTCGGTGACGGGCGTGTCATCGGCCGGTTCCAGGGTGAAGGTCATGGAGCCGGTGCCGGCGGGGGCCTTGGCGGCGACCTTCCACGGGGTCCACATCTTGCCGTTGGCCTGGGCGGCGTAGAGGCCCTTTTCCAGCTTGATCAGCGCGTCTGCCATGAGCCAGTAGACCTCGGTCCAGGCTTCGGCGATCTCAGGGGTGATGACCTCTGCCAGATCCTCGGCGATGGCGGCGAAGAGGTGTTCGTAAACCACTTGGTACTGCGGCTCGGTGATGCCGAGGGAAGCGTGGCGGTGGGCGATCCGGGACAGCACTGTCTCCGGCAGGGTGCCCGGGTTGTTTACAAGGTGGCTGGCAAAGGCGGCGATGCTCCCTGCCAGGGCCTGCTGCTGGGTGCCGTTGCGCTGGTTTGAACGGCTGAACAGCCCGTCCAGAAGTTCCGGGTGCGCGGCGAAGAGGCGGGCATAAAACTTGGGGGTGATTTCGCCGATTCGTGAGCCGACCAGGGGAAGGGTGGCTTCGATGACAGGGCGGGCTTTGTCCGAGAGCATTGACACTCCTGAGCTAGTGGTCCGGGGTCTTTGGCCGGACCGGAACTGGCTGATACTTGCATTTGAAATACGAGTTTCTGCTGGTTCTTTTCTACACCCTGTAGAAGTGTTTTTACAAATGTGGCCGGTTGCGTCCGGAGCGGAGCGGGGTGTCCGGGGGGGGGGCTGCCGGGATATCGTGTGCGGCGCTTAGGCGCCGGGGCGCAACCCGATCGCCTCAAAAACCGGCGTCATCTGACGTGAGGTGGGCAGATCAGCCACCACGACGTCGTCGAGCTCGCGGTAAAAAGCCTCGCGCGCCCTGGCGATGGCGCCCCGGAGCCGGCATTCACTGATGAGGGGGCAGCTGCCGGCGGGGCCGATGCACTCGGCGGCGTCCTCCCGGGTGTCCAGTTGGCGCAGGACTTGGCCCACCGTCACGCGGCGGCCGGCTGCGCTGAGACGGGAGCCACCGTTGCGGCCGCGCTCAACGTCGATCAGCCCCAGCATGCGCAGCTTCGCGACGGCCTTGCTGACGTGGTTGTAGGGGGTTCCGACCGCGTCCGCGACGTTCTGGGTGGTCAGCAAACCGCCCTCGGGGGCGGCAGCGAGCACCATCAGGGCGCGCAGGCTGACGTCCGCGAAGGCGTTGATTTTCATGCTTCTAGCTTAAGGGCCTGTGCAAATCGCCCGGTTGCCGCTTTAGTCGGCCCAAATCACCGGCTCGTTGGCGTCGGCCGCAACGTCGCCGAACTCCCACTCGCCGGCGTTCTCGGGCGGCGAGTAGGGCAGGACTGCTGCGAACACCGCGCCGTCCCGGTGCTCGGTGGCCACATGGATGGCGTCCGTGTCCTCCTCGACCAGGGTGATGTCGCAGACAATGGCTGCTGCGCGGAACTCGTCCCGGTGCTGGCGCAACAGTTCGGTGATGTCGCGGATCATCCCGTCGGCGTCGAACCCGGCGTCGCCGCCGGCCTCCGGATCTGCCGGCGAGACAGCCACAAGGCGGACGTCGCCGTCGTTCTCCACCACGAGGGCAAACGGCAGGAACCCGCCGCTGCGCTCGAGCTGCTCCTGGGCCGCCGCCAGTCCGGTGCCCATGAGGTTCTCCAGATCCGTGGCCGTGGCGTCCGGCACGGAGGCCCGCCAGGATGGCTGGGCCGGAGTGGAATCAGGCGCTGCCATGGTCTGCCCTAGCTGCGGACCAGGGCCAGCACACGGTCGCGGACGCGCTCCATGGTGGCGCGGTCCGTGGCTTCGGCGTTCAGCCGCAGGAACGGTTCGGTGTTGGAGGGGCGCAGATTGAACCAGAAGCTGCCGTCGGTGGCCGTGAAGGTGCTGCCGTCCAGGTGGTCGACGGCCACGTCCTCGGCCTCGAAATCCGCGCGGACACGCTCCACTGCGCCGGCCTTGTCCTCGATTTCGGAGTTGATCTCGCCGGAGGAAACGTACGGTTCATACTCCCGGCCGAGCTCGGAAAGCGGGCCGTCCTGTTCACCGAGGGCGGCCAGCACGTGCATGGCGGCAAGCATGCCGGTGTCTGCGTTCCAGAAGTCGCGGAAATAGAAGTGGGCGGAGTGTTCGCCGCCGAAGATGGCGCCCTCCTCGGCCATGACGGCCTTGATGAAGGAGTGGCCCACGCGGGTGCGCACTGCCCGTCCGCCGTCTTCGGCGATGAGTTCCGGCACGGCGCGGGAGGTCAGGAGGTTGTGGATGATGGTGGGCTGGGCCTCGCCCTGTGCCTTGGCACGGGCGATTTCCCGGCGGGCCACCATGCCGGTGATGGCCGACGGCGACACAGCGTCGCCTTTTTCGTCGATGACGAAGCAGCGGTCGGCGTCGCCGTCGAACGCCAGGCCGATGTCCGCGCCGTGTTCGACGACGGCGGCCTGCAGGTCACGCAGGTTTTCCGGCTCCAGGGGGTTGGCGGGGTGGTTCGGGAAGGAGCCGTCGAGTTCGAAGTAGAGCGGAACGATCTCGAAGGGCAGTTTCGGCAGCAGCGTGTCGCCCAGGACTGCCGGCGTGGTCAGCCCGGCCATGCCGTTGCCGGCGTCCACCACGACCTTGAGGGGGCGCGAGCCGGAGAGGTCAACGAGCGTGCGCAGGTACTCGGCGTAGTCCTTCAGCACGTCGCGGACGCCGATCTGACCCTGCGTTTCGGCGGCGGGGATCGAGCCGGTGTTCAGGTACTGCTCGGCGAGTGCCTGGATTTCCTTGAGGCCCGTTTCGGAGGAGATGGGGACGGCGCCGGCCTTGGCCATCTTGATGCCGTTGTATTCGGCGGGGTTGTGGCTTGCGGTGAACGTGGCGCCCGCGGCGTTCAGGGCTCCGCACGCGTAGTACAGCTCGTCCGTGGAGATCAGGTCCAGCAGTTGGACATTGGCTCCGCGGGTGGCGGCGCCGGTGGCGAACGCCTTGCTGAATTCGGGGGACGAGGGGCGCATGTCACCGCCGACCAGGACTGTCTGGCCCTCCAGGCCAAGCACGTCAACGAACGCTGCGCCTACGGCTTCGACGATTTCAGCGGTGATGGATTCACCGACGATGCCACGGACGTCATACGCCTTGAACGAGGCCGAAAGGTCATAAGTACGGGTCTGGTCGCTAGTCACGGCACTTATCTTACGGGCAAGCCTGCGGCAGGCCCGTGAAGGGCAAGTCACAGAAGTGTGCGCCGGCCGTTGTCCACATAGCCGGTGCCCGGGGTTTGGCGTGTCAGAGGCGGCTGGGATACTGAATCAATGGCAAATAACCAGCACGCCCCGGTCCTTTCCACTGCCACCGGCCCCTCTGGTGCCGGAAGCGAACGTGGAACAGCCACTGGTACCCGGAGCCAGGCTCTTTCGGTGCTGCGCGAGCTGGTCGGCCGGGCGGATGCCGACTTCCATGACGGCCAGTTTGAGGCCATCGAGGCGCTGGTCGACGGCGGCCGCCGGACGCTCGTGGTGCAGCGGACCGGCTGGGGAAAGTCAGCCGTTTACTTCGTGGCGTCCCTGCTGCTCCGGCGGCGCGGGGCCGGGCCCACGCTGATCGTTTCGCCGCTGCTGGCCCTGATGCGCGACCAGGTGGCAGCTGCGGCCCGGGCCGGTGTCCGGGCCGTGGCCATCAACTCCGCCAACCAGCTCGAGTGGGACGCGGTGCGGGAGCAGCTTGCAGCCGATCAGGTGGATGTTCTGCTGGTCTCCCCTGAGCGGCTCACCAACCCCTCCTTCCGGGAAAACCAGCTGCCCGAACTCATCCGGCGAACGGGACTGCTGGTTATCGACGAGGCCCACTGCATCTCGGACTGGGGCCACGACTTCCGGCCGGACTACCGCCGCATCGCGGACCTCATCGCCCAGCTGCCGGATACCGTGCCTGTACTGGCCACCACAGCCACTGCCAACTCCCGCGTGGTCCACGACATCGAGGAACAGCTCGGCGACGGCGTGCTGACCATCCGCGGCGCATTGGGCCGGGAGTCGCTGCGGCTCGGAGTCCTGGCGCTGCCGGACTCCCGCGAGCGTCTCGGCTGGCTGCTCACGCACCTGGGAGACCTGCAGGGCAGCGGGATCATCTACACCCTGACGGTTTCCGCCGCCGAAGACACTGCCCGGCTTCTCGCGGAGGCCGGCCATGAGGTGCTGGCATACACGGGACGCACCGACCCCGCGGACCGGGAGCGGGCGGAGCAGCTTCTCAAGGACAACCAGGTCAAGGCGCTCGTGGCCACGTCCGCGCTCGGGATGGGCTTCGACAAGCCGGATCTCGGTTTCGTGGTCCACCTCGGCGCCCCGTCCTCCCCGGTTGCCTACTACCAGCAGGTGGGCAGGGCCGGCCGTGGCGCCGCCAACGCCGATGTCCTGCTCCTGCCCGGGTCCGAGGACCGCGAAATCTGGCAGTACTTTGCCACAGCGTCCATGCCCTCCGAGGAGAAGGCCACCGCCGTGCTGACCGCGCTGGCGGAAGCAGGTTCGGCTGTGTCCACCGTGGCTCTGGAGGCCCGGGTGGACCTGCGCCGGACGCCGCTGGAGCTCCTGCTGAAGGTGCTCGCTGTGGACGGCGCGGTGGAACGGGTAGGCGGCGGCTGGCGGTCCACCGGCATGCCGTGGACCTACGACGCCGAACGGTACCAGCGGATCGCGGAAGCCCGGGTGGACGAGCAGGACTCCATGGTCATCTACCAGGACACGTCCGGATGCCGGATGGAGTACATCACCTCCGTCCTCGACGACGAGACCGCAGCTGCCTGCGGCCGCTGCGACAACTGCGCCGGCCGGTGGTTCCCGGCCGACGTCGCCGCCACGGCGACGGAGACGGCCGGGCAGACCCTGAGCCGGGCCGGCATCGTCCTGGAGTCCCGGCTGCAGTGGCCCAGCGGGATGGACCGCCTCGGCGTGCCGGTGAAGGGCAAGATCAAACCTGACGAGAACACAGCGGACGGCCGGGTCTTCGCCAGGCTGACGGATTTGGGCTGGGGCGGCGCGCTGAGGGAACTTTTCGCGGCCGGGGCTGCGGACCGGCCCGTCGATCCCGGCATGCTCCAGGCCTGTGTCCAGGTTCTGCGCGAATGGGGAGCCGGTGACTCCCGGATTCCGGGCTGGAGCGGCGCAGGCAGGCCGGCGGCCATTGTCAGCATGCCCTCCCGCAGCAGGCCCGAACTTGTGGACTCCCTCGCGCGGGGCATCTCGCAGATCGGCCGAATCCCGTATCTCGGTCAGCTGCAGCTCGAACACGGCGGGCCCACTGGCGGCCGCGGCGGCAACAGCGCCTACCGGCTGGCCGGGGTGTGGGACCGGCTCGTGGTGGGGGAGGCGCTGGCTGCCGAGCTCGCCGGACTGGGCGGCGGCAGCGTGATGCTTATCGATGACCTCGTGGACAGCCGGTGGACCGTCACCGTGGCAGGGCGCGCGCTCAGGCGGGCCGGGGCGGGCGCGGTGCTTCCGCTGGCGCTGGCCCAGGCCGGCTGACCTCGGCCCCTGCGTCGCGGTGCAGCAGGAGGCTGTCGACGGTGCTGAGGAGCATCAGCACCGCAATCGAGAGGAAGGCGCCACGGTAGGCGGCCACTCCGCCGCCGTCCGGTCCTGCTGACAGGATGCCCAGGCCGGACAGGAGCAGGGAATCCGACTCGAAGAGGCGCAGCAGGAGGGCGCCAACCGCGATGCCGGCCCCGGTGGCCAGCTGGACAACCGTGGCCGATACGGCGTTGGCGGACGTTAGCTGCCCGGGCAGGATATCGGCGTACTGGACCGAGGCGTAGGCGGAGAATCCGATGGAGCGGAACGCCCCGCTGCACACGAGCAGTGCGAATACCAGAGGCTCGGGTGTTTCCCGGGACAGCATCGCGCAGAGGACGAAGGTCGCAGCTGAGGCCAGGGACGCGAACACCAGCACCGGCTTGAACCCAAAGCGCCTGATAAGCGGCGTCGTGGCCGGTTTGATGCCGATGTTGCCGATAAACACGGCGGCCACCATGATGCCGGCATGCAGCGGGCTCCAGCCGAAGCCGTTCTGGAACATGAGCGGGAGCAGGAACGGCACGGCGCTGATGGTCAGCCGGTAGATGAAGCCGCCCGAGTTGGTGGCCCGGAAGGTGCGGGTGCCGAACACCGTCAGGTCGAACAGCGGGTGGGCTGCGCGGCGCATCCAAAGAACCGCTGCCGCAAGGGCGAGAACGCCGGCGAGGATGATCGGCCAGGTCAAGGAGCCGCCGAGATGGCCGCTGGCCAGTTCGAGGCCGGCCACCAAAGCGCCCACGCCGGCCGTCGTGAGGGCAAGCCCCAGCCAGTCCAGCCGGCGGTTCCGGTCCCCGGGAACTGCCGGAACCAGGCGCAGCGCGGCCAGGAGGGCTGCGGCGCCCAGCGGCAGGTTGATCAGGAAGATCCAGTGCCAGGACAGATAGGTGGTCAGTGCGCCGCCCACAAGTGGCGCCAGGACGGGAGCAAGCAGGCCAGGCCAGACGAGATAGGCAGTAGCCCGCAGCAGGTCCGACTTCGGCGTCCCGCGAAGCACCAGCAGGGTACCCACCGGCACCATCATGGCCCCGCCCAGGCCCTGCAGGACCCGGCTGACGGTCAGTATCGTGAGATCCTGGCTGGCCGCGCACAGCAGTGACGCCAGGGTAAAGACGGCGATGGCCAGGCAAAAAATCCGCCGCGCTCCCAGGCGCTCCGCCAGCCAGCCGCTCAGCGGGATGCCCATGGCCACCGTCATCAGGTACGCGGTCATGGTGATGTTGACGCTGGCCGACGCCACCCCGAAGTCCGCGGCGATGCTGGGGATGGCGGTGGTCAGCACCGTCCCGTCCAGGAATTCCATGAAGAACGTGGCCGCCACGAGCAGGGCCAGCCTGGGGCTCCAGGCCTGGTTGGCGGATAGTTTGTCCATACAATCATCCTGCCAGCGGAAGCGGTCCATCGCCTCGGGTGTCCGGCACGCGGACGGAGGCTGTGGCGGGGTGCGCGGAAGGACGGCTTGTGCGAAAGGACGGCTTGTGCGGAAGGATGGCGTCCGGTCTGTGCAGAAGAATCGGCGCCGGGAACGCAAAAGGCCCCGGTCGGAGGACCGGGGCCAAACGCGGAGACGGGGGGATTTGAACCCCCGGTCGAGTTTAACCCCGACCCTTCATTAGCAGTGAAGTCCATTCGGCCGCTCTGGCACGTCTCCAATTGCTATTACTAGCCCACCAAGGATACGCAGAACCGGGCAGTCAGTGCAAAACGGCCGGGTCGGCGGGTCAGGCCGTCCCTTCCGCCAGCGCCTTCCAGAGGAAATGCTGGCTCCTGCCCTGGAGCGCGGCGGCCTGCCGGTTGTCCGAGGCGCCGGCGTGCCCGCCCTCGAGCGCTTCGTGGAACCAGACGTTGGGGATGCCCATGGCCAGCATGCGCGCGGCCATCTTCCGGGCCTGAACCGGCCCCACCCGGTCATCGGAGGTGGCGGTCCAGATGAAGGTCTCCGGATACTCCACGCCGTCCTTCAGCTGGTGGTACGGGGAGAAGGTCTTCATGAACTCCCAGTGCTCGGGCACGTCGGGGTCGCCGTACTCGGCAATCCATGAATGGCCCGCCGAGAGCTTTGTGTACCGGCGCATGTCCAGCAGGGGCACCCCGCAGGACACAGCCCCGAACAGCTCGGGGTACCGGGTCAGCATGTTGCCCACGAGCAGCCCGCCGTTGGAGCCGCCGACGCAGCCGAGCCGCTCCCTGCTGGTGACGCCCCGTGAGATCAGGTCCCGGGCCACCGCGGCAAAGTCCTCATAGGCGCGGTGCCGCTTTTCCTGCAGCGCTGCCCGGTGCCACGAGGGGCCGTATTCCCCGCCACCGCGGATGTTGGCCACGACGTACACCCCGCCCCGGCTGTGTCCCTCCGCGCCGCCGTCGCCCTGCACCGCTGCCGTGCGCCGCTCCAGCCACGCCCGGCCGATGGTGCCGCTGTAGGACGGTGTGCGGGAGACCTCGAAGCCCCCGTAGCCCGAAAGCTGGGTCGGGTTCTGCCCGTCCAGCACCAGACCGCGCGCCGCCACCTGGAAGTACGGCACTTTCGTGCCGTCCGCGGAGACGGCAAAGTGCTGCTCCACCTCGTAGTCCGCTTCATTGAAGAACGACGGCGATGCCTTCACTACCGCATGGCTGCTCACCACGCCTGCCGCGGCAGTCCCGGCGGACTCCCCGTCTGCAAGAGAGTCACCGGAAGCACCGTCAGCAGCAGCGTCAGCCGCCCGGGACAGCGTCCCGCGGGTCAGGGTGCTTGGCGTTGTGAAGCCGGTGGCCACGAGCCAGAAGTCGTCCCCGGACCCGCCGTCGGCCTCATCCTCGTCGTCCACGGCGAAGGCGTTGACGTCGTGCAGCGGCGGGCAGGCGTCCAGCAGCGAAGACCGCCAGGAATCGGCAGGATCGAGCACGCGGATTTCCGAGGACACGTCCTTCAGCAGGTTCAGCAGGAGGAAGTTCCGGGTCCAGCTCCAGGACTGCAGCGAGGTGTGGGCGTCCGGGGCGAAGAGAACCCTGAGCTCGCGGCCGCCCCCGAGATACGCCTGGAAATCAGCAGCAAGCAGGGAACCGGCCGCGTACGTTGTGCCGTTCACGGTCCAGTCACGCTGTGGCCGGAACAGCAGCCATTCCCTGTGCGCGCCGGTGTTAACGTCGGTGGGCACGTCCACCGGCACCCAGTCGCCGTCCTGCAGCACGGAGGTGCGGCGGTTGAAGAAGTCGATCCAGTCCACCGCGAACGTCCGTTCGAAGCCGGGCGTGGAGTCATGGGCCACGATCGCCATCATGTGGTCCTCGGGGATCTCGAAGATGCGCGGCGCATCCACCAGGGCCTGGCCGCGGTGGAGCCGCACGGCGGTCCGGGCGTACGACGACGCCGTGCGCGGCAGATCCCCGGCGGTGCTGGCGACCAGCAGCGTGTCCGCATCGAGCCACGAGACGTTCCCCTTCGCCGTCGGGAGGTCAAAGCCTCCCGCGGCGGGATCAACGAAAGCCCGGGTCTCGACGTCGAACTCCCGGTAGCGGTTGGCGTCACCGCCGTCGGGGGAGAGCGCCACCATCGCGCGCCGGTACGGCTGCCCGGGCTCGGGCCGGAGCAGGTTGGCCCCGTGGAAGACCCACTCCACGCCGTCGGCGGCGGCCAGGGCATCAACATCGAGCAGCACCTCCCACTCCGGGGCATCGCTGCGGTAGCTGTCCCAGCTGGTCCGGCGCCACAGGCCCTTCGGGTTTTGCCGGTCCTTCCAGAAGTTGTAGTACCACTCGCCGTGCTTGCTCACCATGGCGATCTTGTCCGTCGAGTCCAGGACCTCGAGGATTTCGCCCTCCAGCCGGGCATACTCGGCGTCCTCCAGCAAGTCCTCCGTGCGGGCATTCTGCTCGCGCACCCAGGCCAGCTGTTCCTCGCCGTAGATGTCCTCCAGCCAGATGTTCTCGTCGGTCGGCGTGGGTGCGGTCCCGGCGGGGGCCGCACCGGACGCGGGGGCAGAATCAGCTGCAGTGGTGGTCATGCGCCCATCCAAACAACATCCCCGCTCAGCTAGCAAGTCACATGCCGATACTCTGGAAGGCGTGGTTATTTCGCAGAGCATCCGGACGGCGCTGATTGGCGCCGGTCCGCGGGGCACCAGTGTGCTGGAGCGGCTGCTCGCCAACTGGTCCGCCGCCCCCGCCGGAGCCCGCCTGCACATTGACCTGATTGATCCGTTTCCCGCCGGCCCGGGGCACGTTTGGCAGCCGGGGCAGTCACGCCTCTACCTGATGAACACGCAGTCGTTCTACCCCACGCTGGTTCCCGAGGACCCGGGGCTGGCTGCGCCCATCGCCGGCACCACCTTCGACCGCTGGCGGACAGCCCAGCAGCACAACCCGCTGCCGGAGCTCACCGACGACGAGCGGGCAGAGCTCGCCGTGCTGGGGTCCGGTGACTTTCCCAGCCGCGCCATCTATGGCCGCTACCTTCGGTCCACGTTCGAGGAACTGCTCGCCGCCCTGCCGGACGGCGTCACCATCGACGTGCACCGGGCCACGGCCACCGCCGCGCGGCGGCGGCAGGACGGAAGGTTCGACGTCGAACTGGACACCGGCGAAGTGAACGACGGCGCGACCCTCACCGTCGATTCCGTGGTCCTCGCGCTGGGACACCTCGCGTCCCGCCTCAGTCCGGAGCAGCGCGAACTGCAGGCAGCCGCCACCCAGTTCGGCCTGCGGTATCTGCCCCCGGCCGTTCCGGCCGACGTGGACTGGGGCGTGATCCCCGCGCAGGAGCCGGTCCTGGTCCGCGGGATGGGCCTGAACTTCTTCGACGTGATGGGCCAGCTCACGGAAGGCCGCGGCGGAAAATTCGTGGAGTCCGGGGATGGCCTCGAATACCTGCCCTCGGGGCAGGAGCCCTTCATTTTGGCCGCATCGCGGCGGGGAACACCGTACCGGTCCAAGGCCAACCTCGCTGGCTACTATCCGGCGTCGGTTAGGCTCCGCTACTTCACCGGGAAGGCCATCAGGAGGTTCGCCGCGGCGGGGATTGTTCCGGCCTTCGACCTCGACCTCTGGCCGCTGCTGCACCGGGACGCACTCTGGACCTACTACAGCACGCTGGTGCGCTCGCAGCCGGACGCCGTGCAGGACCATGACGCGTTCCTCAAGGAGCTGGACGAGGCACTGCACCCGCACGCCCACACGACGGGCCGGTGGGAGGAAGACTTCAACGCCGTCGTCGGCCGCCATGTCCACCCGGGCAGCCGGCTGGACCTGCGCGGCCTTGCCGCCCCGCTGTCCGGGCGGAGCTTTGCCTCGCGCGCCGAGCTGGATGCCGCCGTCGTGGATTACCTCGACGACGACGCGCGGCGCTCAGCGCTCGGCGAGGACGACCCCGTCAAGATGGCCATCGGCGCGCTGCACCGCGGCCGCGCCGTGCTGAAAACCGTGGTGGCCGACGGCGGGATCACCGATGAGTCGTGGGTCGCCGGGCTGCGGGGCTGGTTTGAGTCCCTCGTGGAAGGCCTGGCCAGCGGTCCTCCGGCGCTGCGTGCCGAGCAGCTGGCGGCTTTGGCGCGCGCCGGAATTGTCAGCTTCGTGGGCCCGGACCCCAAGTTTGGCGTGGACCGCGGAAAGCGAACCTTTACCGCCGCTTCGCCGTGGGTCCGGGGCGGTGCCGCCCAGGCACGCACGCTGGTGGAGGCGCTGGCGCCGGCCAACCGCGTGGCCCTCAACGAGTCGCCGCTGCTGGAACAGCTCCTCGCCGACGGGATCGTGCGGCCGCGGACCATGATGACCGTGGAAGGCACGCCGGTGCAGGCCTCCGGGCTCGACGTCCGCCCGCACCCCTACCGCCCGGTGGCAGCGAACGGCGAGGTCAACGACAGGCTGTACGTGCTGGGGCTTCAGCTCTCGGCCTCCCAGTGGGGAACGGCCATCGCCGCCGAGGCAGTCCAGAACGCGGGTCCCGTGTACCCGAGCGGCCAGCGCACCCTGCGCGACGCCGACGAGATCGCCCGCGCCATCCTCGGCCTGCCCCAGAACCCTTCCTCACCTCCTGCCGCTTGATCCCCAACGCGTCCTCAATCAGCCCAAAAAAATGCCGGCCGGCGGCTTCCCGGGGAAGCTGCCGGCCGGCATCTGCGATCGGTTACAGGGCGCCCTGTCCGCCAGTCCCGGCGTCGGCCGCGTTGCCCTGGCCCGTGTCGGCGATGAGCTTGAACCTTGCCCCGGTGGGGTCCGTCAGGGTGGCCAGCCGGCCGAAGGGGGTGTCATCCGGACCGTCGACGAGGGTCGCACCCAGGCTGACGGCCTTATCGATCGAGGCGTCTGCGTCCTCGACGGCGAAATAGACCACCCAGTTGGAGGGGACCCCGGCGGGAAGGTCGGAGGTGGCGTCGTAGATCCCTGCTTTGGCGTCCCGGCCGGACCCCAGCGTGGTGTAGTGGAATTCTGGGGTGTCGCTCATGACGTCGGTGTTCCAGCCGAACACGTCCTGATAGAACTTCACCGCGGCGGCGTAATCGTTGGTGTGGAGTTCGTGCCAGGCCGCCGCTCCGGGTTCGGCAACAAGGTCAAAGCCGCGCATCTCCTGCGGCTGCCAGGCGCCGACGGCGGCTCCGGAGGCGTCACCCAGGATGGCCATCTTGCCCTGTTCGGGAACGTCCATCGGTTCCATGTGGACCTGGCCGCCGCTGGCCGTGGCCGCCGCGGCTGTGGCGGCGACGTCGTCGGTGCGCAAGTATACGGACCAGGTATCAGGCATGGCTGCCTGGTCCTCCATCTTCTGCATGATGCCGGCGACGTTCTTGCCGTTTTTGGTGGCGGTGATGTACCCGCCGTACTTTTCCTGGTCACCGGTCTGGAAATCCCAGCCGAACAGTTCGCCATAGAACTGCTTTGCCTGGTTGCTGTCGGTGGTCATGAGGTCGATCCAGCAGGGTGCGCCGGGCGTGATTTCAGGTGTGGGCATAGTGTGCTCCTGGTGTGCTTTGCGGGAAGTCACCGCAGGTCATGGAGGTACTACGGACAGAGCCGAGACTATGCCGGGGGTGTGACAGTTTCAATGGGGGCAGGGCCTTCAATAAGGGGCAGGGCCCAAAACCGTCAGCGCTGCTCCGAGTAGGAAGTACCCGGCTCCTGGTCGTCGTCGGCCTCGACCCACTCGGTGAAGTCCTTCAGCGACATGCACCAGTAGTAGTCCGAATACCTCAGGCCCTGCTTCTCGGCCTTGCCCATGACCTCGACCCCCACATGCAACGGTGGATGCGGAAACTCCGTCCCACGATCGAGGGAAAGAGCGGTGCTGGTTACAGTGAACGCCTTCGGGCCCTTGCTGCGCATGAGTGGCGCGTACTCGAATTTTGCCGGGCAGGTACTCGGATTACCTGATTTTCGGGCCCACCGTCCGCACCCCTACCTGCCGCCGGTCAGGGCCACCACTTACCAGGGTAAAAAGGCCCTGCCGGCCCACGCAAAAGGCCGGCCGAACCAACCCTTCGGTTGGCCCGGACGGCCTTCTAATTGGCCGTCGCAGTGCTTTCTGCACGGCGGCGGTCCCTGCGCGGAAGGTAAGAGATTCGAACTCTTGGTACGGGGTTACCGCACACTGGTTTTCAAGACCAGCTCCTTCGGCCGCTCGGACAACCTTCCCTAACTAGTAGTGTTTCATAGGCAGTTGGCTCCAACAAAAACCGCCGCGTGGCAGTTGTTGCCGCTGCACAGTATTTTTGGGGCAGGAATCAGCTAGAAATCGGGAGTTCGCCATGAAAGCCGTCTTTATCTCGGAGCCCGGCGGGCCGGAAGTGCTGGAAATCCGCGAGGTGCCGGCTCCCGAGCCGGGCCAGGGCGAGGTCCTTATCGACGTTGTGGCGGCCGGCCTGAACCGCGCCGATGTCCAGCAGCGGAGGGGCTACTACCCGCCACCGCCGGGTGCCTCGGAGATCCCCGGCCTGGAGGTTTCCGGCAGGATCGCGGGTTTCGGGCCCGGCGTCACCAAGCCGTTTTCCATCGGGGACAAGGTGGTGGCGCTGCTGGCCGGCGGCGGCTATGCGCAGCAGGTCGCTGTGCCCTCGGAACAGGTTCTGAGGATCCCCGACGGCGTGGACCTGGTCACCGCTGCCGCCCTGCCTGAGGTGGCGGCCACCGTGTACTCGAACCTGGTCATGACCGCGCAGCTGCAGCCGGGGGAGACGGTCCTGATCCACGGTGCCACCGGAGGAATCGGCACCATGGCAATCCAGTTGGCCAAGGCCCTGGGCGCCACCGTGGCCACCACTGCGGGCACCGACGAA
This sequence comes from Arthrobacter sp. NPDC057009, assembly GCF_042673905.1. Lineage (NCBI taxonomy): Bacteria > Bacillati > Actinomycetota > Actinomycetes > Micrococcales > Micrococcaceae > Arthrobacter > Arthrobacter sp. NPDC057009. The sequence goes on along the minus strand of NZ_JBHUSB010000012.1, from coordinate 43,957 downwards.
AAAGTCAGCACCGCCAAGGCATTCCTGGGTGCCGACATCGCCATCAACTATGCGGAGGAAGACTTCGCCGAGAGCCTCCGCGCCCAAAACGGGGGCAAGGGTGCCGACGTCATCCTGGACGTCGTGGGCGCCAAGTACCTGCAGAAGAACGTTGACGCACTGGCGGATTACGGCCGGCTCGTCGTCATCGGGCTGCAGGGCGGTGCCAAGGGGGAACTGGACCTAGGACAGCTGCTGCGCAAGCGTGCTGCCGTGGTGGCCACAGCGCTCCGCCCCCGCCCCGCTGCCGAAAAGGGCGTCATCATGACGGCGGTCAGGGACTCCGTGTGGCCCCTCGTCGCTGACGGGCGCATCCACCCGTTGGTGGCCAAGACCTTCCCGCTGGATCAGGCAAGGGCGGCGCACAGGTACTTCGACTCCGGCGAGCACGTGGGCAAGGTCCTGCTGGTGATGTGAGAGCCTGATGTCCATCCGCCATAGCCTCCTCGCCCTCCTGCAGGACCAGCCGCGTTACGGCTACCAACTCAGGGTCGAATTCGAAGACCGCACCGGATCCGCCTGGCCGCTGAACATCGGGCAGGTCTATACCACCCTGGACCGGCTGGAACGCGACGGCCTGGTCAGCAACGACGGCGGCGACGGCGAAGGCCACGTCGTCTACAGCATCACCGAAGCAGGTAAGGCGGAGGTGCAGGGCTGGTTTGAGGCGCCGGTGGAGCGCAGCAACCCGCCCCGGAACGAACTCGCCATCAAGCTGGCGCTCGCCGTCACCCTTCCGGGGGTGGACGTGGCAGCCATTATCCAGGCCCAGCGTGGAGCGTCCATGCGCGCTTTGCAGGACTACACGAAGTCCCGGCGGGACACCGCCGCAAACCAGCGGGCCGCTGATACGGCCTGGCTGCTGGTGCTGGATTCGCTGGTCTTCCAGACGGAGGCCGAGATCCGCTGGCTGGACCTCTGCGAGGCCAGGATGCTGCAGCTTGCGCAGGCCTCCGGGCCGCTCTGACATCCGGCAAGGACGGGCCCGGGCCGTCCGCTCACCGCGGCACCGGGACCGTTCGGCGATTCCTGCTGTAGGGCGCCCTGAATGGCCAAGCCTATTGTCCTACCCGCTGGTAGGGTGCCGGTGGCACACTCTGTGCCAGCTGGGACTCTCAAGGAGGAGACATGGGCACCACGCCTGAGGACGGGACCCGAACAGCGGCCGAGGACCCCAATCCCGCCGCCGACGCAGCGCTGCCGCCGGCGTCCGTTGATGATGCGGTCCGCGACGCGGAGGAGCGCCGATGGACCCCTGCAAAAATTGCCACCTGGGTGGCCATCGCCCTGCTGGGCGGCGTGGCCTGGTTCATGCTTGCCCTGATCAGGGGCGAAACCGTCAACGCCATCTGGTTCGTGTTTGCCTCGGTGTGCACCTATCTGATCGGCTACCGCTTCTATTCCAAGGTCATCGAGCGGTATCTGCTCAAGCCGGATGACCGCCGCGCCACGCCGGCAGAGTACAAGGCCGACGGCAAGGACTTTGTCCGGACGGACCGCAACGTCCTCTTCGGGCACCACTTCGCGGCCATTGCCGGGGCTGGCCCTCTCGTGGGCCCCGTCATCGCCGCCCAGATGGGGTACCTCCCCGGCACTATCTGGATCATCATCGGCGTTGTCCTGGCCGGCGCCGTCCAGGACTACATGGTCATGTTCTTCTCCATGCGCCGCGGCGGCCGTTCCCTCGGCCAGATGGCACGTGAGGAACTCGGCGTCATCGGCGGTACGGCCGCTCTCATCGCCACCCTGCTCATCATGGTGATCATCGTCGCGATCCTGGCGCTCGTCGTCGTCAACGCGCTGGGGGAGAGCCCCTGGGGCGTCTTCTCGGTAGGCATGACCATCCCGATCGCCCTGTTCATGGGCGTGTACCTGCGGTACCTGCGGCCGGGCAAGGTCATGGAGGTTTCGATCATCGGCTTCGTGCTGCTGATGGCTGCCATCATCGGCGGCGGCGCCGTGGCCGGCACCGAGTGGGGCGCCGCGTTCTTCCACCTGGACAAGGTCACCATCGCCTGGGGCCTGATCATCTACGGCTTCATCGCCGCCATCCTTCCGGTGTGGCTCCTGCTCGCACCGCGTGACTACCTTTCGACGTTCATGAAGATCGGCGTGATCGTGATGCTGGCCGTGGCCATCATCGTCGTGCGCCCCGAAATCGCCGTTCCCGCCTTCAGCGAGTTCGCGGGCCGCGAGAACGGGCCTGTCTTCTCCGGAGCACTGTTCCCGTTCCTGTTCGTCACCATCGCCTGCGGCGCGCTGTCCGGCTTCCACGCCCTGATCTCCTCCGGCACCACGCCCAAGCTCATCGAGAAGGAGCGGCAGACCCGCTTCATCGGCTACGGCGGCATGCTGATGGAGTCCTTCGTGGCCATCATGGCGCTCGTCGCAGCGATTTCCATCGACCGCGGCATCTACTTCGCCATGAATGCTCCCGCGGCGCTCACCGGAGGAACGGTGGAGACGGCGGCCCAGTGGGTCAACAGCCTCGGCCTGGCCGGCGTCAACATCACCCCTGACGTCCTGGCCCAGACAGCCGCAAACGTCGGCGAGGAGAGCATCGTCTCGCGTTCCGGCGGTGCGCCCACACTGGCGGTCGGCCTCGCCCACATCATGCAGCAGTTCATCGGCGGGCCCGGCATGATGGCCTTCTGGTACCACTTCGCCATCATGTTTGAGGCTCTGTTCATCCTCACAGCGGTCGACGCCGGAACGCGCGTTGCGCGGTTCATGCTGCAGGATTCGATCGGCAACTTTGCCCCCAGGTTCAAGGAAGCCTCCTGGCGGCCGGGCGCGTGGCTGTGCACAGCCGTCATGGTGGGCGCCTGGGGAGCCGTGCTGCTGATGGGCGTCACCGACCCGCTGGGCGGAATCAACACCCTGTTCCCGCTGTTCGGCATCGCCAACCAGCTGCTGGCCGCGATCGCCCTGGCGGTGTGCATGGCCATCGCCGCGAAGCGCGGCACGTTCAGGTACTTGTGGATTGTCGCCGTGCCGCTGGCCTTTACGGCGGTCGTCACCATCACGGCGAGCATCCACAAGATTTTCTCGTCCGTCCCGGCGGTGGGGTATTTCGCCAACAACGCCGCCTTCAGCAAGGCACTGGCTGAGGGGAAGACGTCCTTCGGCACGGCCAAGACCACGGCGGCCATGGAAGCCGTGGTCCGCAACACCATGATCCAGGGCTGGCTGTCCGTCATCTTCGTCGTCCTGAGCATCATCGTGATCGTCACGGCGGTGGCCGCCACCGTGAAGGCCTTCAGGAACACCGCGGCCGGCGTCCCCAACGTCAATAACGAGGACCGGCCGCACCCGTCGCGGGTATACGCACCCGCCGGGCTGGTTCCCTCCCCGGCCGAGCGCGAGCTCATGGCGGAGTGGAACAAGCTTCCCGCGGACCTGCGCACCGAACGGGCAGGCCACCACTGATGAGCTCCGGACCGGCCGGGCTGCTGCATCCGGTGGCAGGAGCCTTCCGCGGCATTGCCTGGTACCTGCAAGGGGTCATGGGTGCCGACGCCTACCGGAAGTACCTGGAGCACCATGCGGCGGCAGGCCACAGCACGCCTCCCATGGACGAGCGGACGTTCTGGCGGGACAGGACGGACCGCCAGGACACCAACCCGCAGGGCAGGTGCTGCTGACCGCGGCAGTCCCCGGACTGGCCATCCGCAGGATCGTGCCGGTGATTGCCGGCGCCTACCGCGCTGGCAGCCACGGGCAACCTCTTTGACGAAGATCCGGCCATTGCGCCGTCGGGGGATCTAACCCCCGACGGCGCCCGGAACGTCCCGGCCGGCCACTCGGTTCTCCTGTGGCTGGCTGATCTTTACGGCGGCTGCGGTTTCGCTAAGGACGAAGGCGAAATCCTGGTCAAGGAGCTTCATTGACGGACTCCGCGTTCCGGGCGCGTGAGAGTATGAACGCATGAGCGATCCCGAAGACACTCAACGCATCCAGACGGCGGATCCGCAGGCCGCCGTGCAGCCCGGCCAGCCGGGCAGGCAGCCCGCGTCGGAACCAGACGGGCAGCAGGCAGCAAAGCCTGCTGTGGCGGCGGAGGACGAGGAGCCGGTGGAAGGTACCACCCTGGACGCTGGCGCCGCTGACGGTCCGGTCGAAGCCGAAAAGCCCAAAGCCGCCAACCTGCAGGACCTTGTGGATGAACCCGCCAAGGTGATGCGGATCGGCACCATGATCCGGCAACTGCTGGAAGAGGTGAAGTCGGCGCCCTTGGATGACGCTGCCCGGGGCCGTCTGGCGGAAATCCATGAGCGCTCCATCAAGGAGCTTGAAGACGGGCTGGCGCCGGAACTGGTGCAGGAGCTGGAACGGATCAGCCTGCCTTTCCCGGACAACGCCACGCCCTCTGACGCCGAACTGCGGATCGCCCAGGCCCAGCTGGTGGGCTGGCTGGAAGGCCTGTTCCATGGCATCCAGACCGCCATTGCCGCCCAGCACGCAGCCCGGGAACACACCCTGGCCCAGATGCAGCTCCGGCAGCTGCCGCCCGGCACCGTCATCGCGCCCGGCGTCGTTATCGGTGAAAACGGCGAACCGCAGCGCGCCAGGGCGCCCCAGCCCGGTGCCGACCCGCTCCACCCGGGCCGGAAGGAAGACTCCGACCACGGCCCCGGCCAGTACCTGTAGGCCTCTTTGGGATTTTTCACGGCCGCCCGGCAGGGGCGGAAAGACGACGCAGAACTGGGCAAGGGCCTTTGGCGCCGCGCCCATGACCGGTTCCACCGCGGCCTGGACCGGTACCATCAGGTGCTTGAGGGCGTGGAGGACGAACAGCTGTACGCGGAGCTGGTCGAGATAGCCAACCAGCTGGCCGGCCTCTCCGGCCGGGTCAGGGAGATCTGCGTCGAGGCGCAGCGGCGCTCGCCCAGCGACGGCCTGGATATTCCGCACTCCCTGTCCGGCGTCCACCGTGCGCTGTCCAAGGCCGGCAATTCGCTGGCTGCCACCGCCGAGGCGGCCGCGATGCTCCGGCTTGCCGTGGGGCCGGTACCCGTTGGTGCGGCCTCCGTCTGGCGCCGTGCGGAAAGTGTGTTTGAGCAGGTGGCCGACGCCGAGCGGAAACTTTCCGAGTCCTGACACCGTGCGTTTAGCACGCCGCGGAAATATTCCCGGAGGCGGTCCGTTACGCGGCTAGCTTAGCTTCACCATATTCGGCGGGCTTCAAGTTCTGTTGTTGGCAGGATGGAGACATGACTTCTTCACCAACACTGACTTTCAATGACGGCAACACCATTCCCCAGCTGGGCTACGGGGTCTGGCAGGTTGAAGACGACGTGGCCGAGAAGGTTGTCTTCCAGGCGTTCCAGGCCGGGTTCCGCCACATCGATACCGCCATGATCTACGGCAACGAATCCGGTGTGGGCCGGGCGATCGCGAGCTCCGGGCTGTCGCCGGAGGAAATCTTCATCACCACCAAGCTGTGGAACTCCGACCAGGGTTACGACTCAACGCTTGCCGCGTTCGAGGAGTCCCTGGAGCGCCTGGGCCTTGAAACCCTGGACCTGTACCTGATCCACTGGCTCCAGCCCAAGCAGGACAAGTACGTGGACACGTGGAAGGCTCTGATCGAGCTTCAGAAGCGCGGCAAGGTCAAGTCCATCGGCGTCTCCAACTTCACCATCGAAGGCCTGCAGCGGATCATCGATGAAACCGGCGTGGTTCCCGCCATCAACCAGGTGGAACTGCACCCGTACTTCAACCAGTCGGAACTGCGCGAGTTCAATGCCTCCCGGGGCATCCTGACCCAGGCATGGTCTCCGCTGGGCCAGGGCGGCGAGCTGCTGGAGGATCCGGTTATTGCGGGTATCGCGCAGAAGCACGGCGCCACCCCGGCACAGGTGGTTATCGCCTGGCACCTGGCCATCGGGAACGTCGTCATTCCCAAGTCCGTCACCGAGTCAAGGATCCGCGAGAACTTTGACGCCCTGAACGTCACCCTGGATGCTGCCGACGTCGAGGCCATCAACGGGCTGGACCGCACCGCCGAAGGAAGCGGCAGGATCGGGCCTGACCCGGCTGTCTCCGACTTCGCTTAGCCTCTGGCCCCCGAGCAGCCCGCTGACCTCGCTTAGCCCGCCGGGGCTTCGCCCGGGTCCTCGGGCCCGGTAAGTCGCAGGCTGCCAGCTGAGAGGCCCCGCCACGTTCGCTCAAGCGACAGGCGGGGCCTCTCAGCGTTAAGGAGGCCTCGCTGGTCAGCCGGCGGGGGCCGGGTTAGTACAGCTAGGCGGCGAGCTGCTCCTGCTGGACCGCGACGGCGTCGATGATGGCCCAGCTGTCCTCGCCGGTGATGTTGCGGCTGGCGAAACGCTCTGCCGCCGCCACGGTGTCGAAGACCTCGCTGCGGATCCGGCCGCAGTCTGCGTCGAAGTACGTTACGTGGAATTCCTGATTATTTTCCATGGCTCCATGGTGCAACCGGGGTCTGACATTTTTGGCAGTTCAGTCCGGCGTGTTGCTGAGCCGGAGCACACGTTCCTTCGCCAGCAAGGCTGAACGCTCGCTTTTCTCCGCTGCCCGGGCGTACTGCTTCGCCTCTGCGGCAGCGGTCTCGCGTTCCTTGCGGGCGGCGTCGAGCGAGAGTTCCAGTGTCCGGAGCCGCTGCCGTGCCTCGTTGACTTCTGCGGTGAGCCGGACGAAGGCTGCCGCGGCTTCCTCCTGGGCCTGGGCGCGGCGTGCAGCCTCGGCGGCGGAATCGGCAGCAGCTTCCTCCGCCTCCGCCAGCGCTGCCTCGGCCTTCTCCAACAGGGACGGCGTGACGGGACGGGGAGAGGTGCGTACGGCGCGGAGGCGCGGCTTTTCGCGCTCTGGGGCTGCCGCGCCGGTATCCGTCCGGGCTGCGGCCTTCGTCGGCCGGGTCCGTGTGCGCTGAGTCGCCGGTGCTTCCGGGGCCGCCGGCTCTTCCCGGCGCCCTTTCGCTGCCCCGCCAGCCGGGCGCTGTGCCCCGCCAGCCGGGCGCTGTGCCCCGTCCGCCGGACGCCGTGCCGCACCCGGTACAGCCAGCGGGCGTGGCGGCGGCAGCTTGCCCAGCGCGGACGGAACGGCCACGGCGTTGCTCAGGTCAACCTGGTCCACGCCGTCGGCGGACAGCCCGTGGAGCAGCAGGCCGCTTTCGACGGCAGCGGCAGCGGCCAGATCGGCAGTGGCGGCGCGGAGTGTCTCTTCCACCTCCGTGGCCACGGGATCGCTGACCTTCCGGCCCTGCTCCTCAGCGGCGAGCCGGGCTTCACCCACGGCGGAACCGAGGAGCTTCCGCCGTTCCTTGGCGAGTTCCCTCAGTGCTGCGGCATTGAGCGAAGCCTGCGCCTCCTGCATGGTTTGTCCGAGAGTCCGCAGCTGCTGTACGGCGCCGGGGCGGTGATGGGCCAGCATGTTGACCGCCCATGCCGCCACGGAAGGCTTCGGCAGGCTCCGGATCGCCTGGGCAAGAGGTTTGTTGGATGTGGCGGCGTCCTTCGCGGCGGCCGTGCGGGCGGCGACAAACTCGTCAAAGGGAAGCGCGTACAGGGCCTGGGCGGCCCGCTCCAGTTCCTCCTCCATGACAGCCATCATATGTACCGGCGCGCAGGTCTCAGCACGCCCTCGCGTGGGGCGGGCGATATGGGGAGACGCCAGCGCCGGAGCGCTCTTCCGCCCTAGTGTGCGGTCAGCCTGCCGCGCGGGCGGTTCTGCCACCTGTCCAGAAGGTGGTGATACATCCTGAGGACAGCTTTATAGAGGCCAATGGCCACTGCATTGAGAAGCAGAACGATGACTTGCACGGCGCCGGCCACGAGCAGAAGAAGGCCCAGACTGGCGATCACCGGCAGGAACATAAGAAAAACGGCTATCGCAATTGCGATATAGCCGAACGCATAGTTGACGAGTGTCGCCTGATCCACTGGAATTCACCACAACAAGCTCAATGACTCCGGATGCTGCCGCTGCCCCTTTGCAGCTAGGGTGATGTGGTCCCCGGCTGCTCCTGCAACCGGGGACCACTTAGCGGGATTAGGATCCGCACGCTGATGATGCTGCACCTGCACAATTTGTGCTGTGGCGTTCTCTCTAAGCTCACCGCCCAATAAGCAGCTTGCGTTTACCGGTATCCCGTCCCGGTCCATGAGGCAATTGACTTCCTGCCGGGGATCCTCCTTGACCTGAGTTCCAATGCTGACTGATACCGATTTTTATAGCACCGCCGGCAAAGGCCTGACAAGAGAATTTTGACGTCACGGGCAACGGATGCTTGCCAGCTACTAAGCATGCTGATTAACTCATCTCTATAGCTGGTGCCACACCCGCGGTACCTGTCTGGTGGAAAGGAAAGTGCATCATGGGAATTCTTGGATTTCTCCTGCTCGGTCTGATTGCGGGGGCCATTGCAAAAGCCATTCTTCCCGGGAGGCAGGGCGGCGGTTGGATAGTCACCCTCGTCTTGGGTGTCGTCGGGGCCATCCTCGGCGGCTGGATCGGTTCGCTGATCTTCGGTGGTGGCTTGGGTGACTTCTTCGACCTGCGGACCTGGCTGCTGTCCATCCTTGGAGCTGTGATCGTGCTGCTGATCTACGGCGCCGTAACACGCAGAAGCCGGGTCTGACCTGACTTCACAGCATCGGGATCTGCAAGTGGGGCCGGCCAGGCAAGGGCCGGCCCCACTGGTTCCCCTGCGTCTCCACGGCAAGCGGGGCCGCCGGGAGCAACGATTTGCTCGAGAGAATAGTCTCGATCGAAAACAACAAACCGGGGGGAAGAGTTCGCGGCGGTACGGGAGGTGCCCATGACGCGCGCTGCTGAGGATCGGACAATGAGACGTCAGGTCATGGACGTCATCGTCGACGTTCTGTCTGAGGTTGCCACGGGTCCGGATGTGCGCATCAGCCTGCTGCGCCACCTTGAAGAAAACCCGGGCAGCCCGGAAAAGGCTCTGCTGGCCCACCTCAGGGACCGGAGCACCGCCGACGGCGTGGCGTAGCGGCGCCCGTCGAAGCTGCCGTTTCCCGGCTGAACAGGGAGGCTACCCCCGCGCCCGCAGTGCGCCGCGCAGCGCAAAGCCGACGGCACAGACCAGCGGGACCAAGCAAGCCGTCACCGACAGGGGGTTCGGGCGGAAGACCAGCCGGCCGCCGTCGTTTTGGACGTAGACGCCCAGAGGGAAAACGAATCCGCCGCCTCCGCCGCCGGAACCCGCCGCCTCCGGATCACCGCCTTCGGTGCCGCCGCCAAATCCGAAGGAAACGAGCGCAACGGGAACGATCTCCTTCCCGCCGAGCCGCACCGGGTCGCCGTAGGACCTGGCCACGCCCACATTCTTGAAAGTGTCAGTCAGGGACTGCATTGCATCTGCCATGGCCCCACTCTAGGGCTTCTGGATAAGGTAACCAGCACCTCCGGATTTCCCTGATCCAGTCATTTTTAGGGTCTGGACACAGGCGAGCGGCGGACCTACCTTTCAGGTGGCGGCTGTTGTTGGAGACGGCGGCAACTGCCGATGGCCCCTTTCGGGCCACCCCGTTATGACAGGAGGAAGCAGATGGAAACTGTTGAAGAGACCGTTGATGTCGCAGTTCCGGTCCATACGGCCTACAACCAGTGGACGCAGTTTGAATCATTTCCGCAGTTCATGTCTGGTGTGGAATCCGTAACCCAGCTGAGCAACACCACCAATCACTGGGTTACGAAGGTCGGCGGTGTGAAGCGGGAATTTGATACAGAAATTGTGGATCAGGAGCCTGATGACCGGATTGCCTGGCGGAGCACGGACGGCAAGTCCCACGCCGGCATCATTAGGTTTACGCCTCTGGACGCCAATCACTGCAAGGTAAAGGTCCACTTCGAATGGGCACCGGAAACCGTGACTGAGAAGGCAGGGGCTGCATTCAAGATCGACGAGATGCAGGTCAAGGCCGACATGCGGAAGTTCAAGGACTTCATCGAATCACGCGGCACCGAAACCGGCGGTTGGCGCGGCGAAGTCAAGGACACCGGTCCGACCGGCCAGTTCTAGAACCGCACAGCACTAAGACCAGGTAACACTGGAAGCACTGGCCGTGGACCTGTTGCATGAACGACAGGCCTGCGGCCCGTGCTCTGTTGTGCCCGGGACCCATGCGCGCAGGTCCCGTGCCCGCGGACATCACCCACGCCGGGGGCTCGTAGTCGTGGCCATCGCCTTGGCGGCGGCGATTGCTGCGCTGCCGGCCTGCACATCGCCGGAGCCCCCGGAACCCCGCGAGTCAGTTCAGCAACTGCCGATAACGGTGGAGGTGAACCAGTCACGAGACCAGTACGGAAAGCAGGCCATCCAGCTCCTTCTCACCAACGTGTCCGGCAGTTCCCTGACCGTGGCCGGTGCGCAGCTTGCGTCCCCGCTGTTCCAAGGGGACATGCTGGGGGAGCCAGCCGGCGGCAGCCTGGAACTGCCGCCCAACCAGCCGAAGAGCCTTCCGGTCCGGCTACCGTCCCCCGTATGCCAGGGCCAAACCGCAGGGCAGCAGCCAACCGCCCGCGTCAGGTATTCCGAGCCCGGGCAGGCGGGCCTGCGGGAGACGGAGCCGGTGGCCGCCGACCCCTTCAGGGTCCTTGAGCGGAACAACGCGGAACTGTGCCTGGCGTCGGACGCGGCCGCCGTCGCGGACATTCTCCTGGACCCCCGCCTTGAGGCTGCCGCGGACGGCAGCACCGCCGTCGTCCGCTTGGTCATCACGCCCAAGGGAACGAGCACGGCGAGCAATGACGCCGCGGGGCGGCCGCTGACCATCGGGAGCATCGACGGAACCACCCTGATTGCTGAGCCGGCGGAGGAGCCGTGGCCGCGGGATGTCCGGATCGTGCAGGGGGCGGGTCGCTCTGAGCTGCGCCTGCGGATCCGGCCTGCACGCTGCGATCCGCATGCCATTGCCGAGGACAAGGTGGGCACGCTGCTGCCCCTGCACGTGAGCGTGGGAGGACGCACGGGGCTGCTGAAGATCCCCGCCGGTACCACGTTGCGTGCGCAGATCTATGACTTTGTGGCCGCGGCATGTGCCCGGGGCTGAGGTGCTGGCAAGGGGCTTCGTCAGGACGGTGTGGTGTCCGGACTGGCATGGCAAACCAGGCGTGGGCGTCCCAGGAGGGCTCCCTGCAGTTCCGGCAAATGAACGTCGATTTCCCGCGCCGTGCCTGCGGCAGCTGTCAGGTCAGCGGCGACCAGGGCCTTCTCGAGTTTGGCGCACAGGTGGCTCATGCGCAGGGCACCTGCCATGGCCGACGCCGTTTGGAGGCTGAGTGCGGCATCCACCGCCTTCCCCCGGTCCCCGACGCCGATGGTCCGAATAATGCGGTCAACGCGCTGGCGGAGGAGGGCCCCGTAGTTGTCCGCGAAGGAGTCAGCCGCATCCGGCGAACACACTTCTGCCAGACGCCGGAGGTACTGCCCGTCCAGGGTAGGCTCAGATGCTTCAGCCATCAGCCGGTGATTTTGCACGGGCGTGCTGCCTTCCGATGGGCCCCCTCCGCCGCGGTTCTGGGGCCAGACGACGGAGGGGACGTTTTTGGGGTTGTTTGTCGGCGCATCACCGGCGTCCCTGCCGGCACCCAACACTATGCTTCACTTGACTCAAGGACCCCTCGGATGCCGCTCAATCTTGGCTCAAGAAAAGGCGCGCGGCTTTGGTGGAGGCCGTCGAGGTTTATAAATTCCTTGTACTAACCCTTGGTGGCGAGGCGGCAGGGGCGCGTAGTCTGATCCTCCAAGGCTGCACTTGGCCGTTCACGACGTGGTCTTCGGAGAAGAAAGCTCCTGCCCCTCCACCTGAGCGGCGAGATCTCATCCCGGCTGGATGCTGGGGAGGCCCTGGTCAGCTCGGCCAACATGTCGGCAATCCACGTCCTGGTCCTGGCTCTGGGACTTCTCCTGTGGTTTTGGCTCCGCAGGCTACTGCGCAGGACCGGCAACTGAGGCCGTAGGTGCACGGGCGCATTGGAGGTTAACCAGCAAAAAACCCCGTACCGCCATAAAACCAGCGACAATACGGGGTTCTTCCCGAGCTTCCTATCAGAATCGAACTGATGACCTTTTCATTACGAGTGAAACGCTCTACCGACTGAGCTAAGGAAGCACCGCACCAATCAGCCGGAAAACCGGCCGGTTCATGCAAGAGACAACTGTAATAGAGTCCCCGCGTCCGGGTCAAAATGAGCGTCCGCAGGCTGCGATTGACGTTGGCGGGACGTTCATTCCGCCGTCGGATTCGGTTCAGGCCTGCAACAGCAACGGCCGCGATGCTGGATCCCACAGTGTTGGCGCAGTACGCCTGCGCTCCAGCGGCAAAGGAGCTCGACCATGACACCAGACAGCGCAATCTCAACCGGCAGCGCACTGCACAGCGCGCTTCTGATGAACGCGGACGCGGCGGAGCACGGACAGCCCGTCCGGCTGGCCGTGCTGGCCATGGTGGGAACCACGGTGTACGACGGCGGCCTCATGGACCGGGCGTTGTCCCGCACGCTGGTGGAACAGGGAGTCCCGGCGGGCTCTGTCCGCTTCGAAGGGATGCTGCGCTACGCCCGGGAGCGCTCCGGCATCTCCCGGATGACGGTCTTCACCGAGCTGTTCGACGACCCGCTGGCAGCTGCCAGCGCCAACAAGAGGTTCGAGCTGAACTGTGACGAGCTCATCGCTGACGGCGGGGTCCGGGCCGTCCCCGGGGCGGAGGAAACCATCGGCTGGCTCCGGGACGCCGGCATCAAGGTCTGCCTGGCCACCGGCTTCGGGCGACACACCCAGAACATGGTGCTGGAGTCGCTCGGCTGGATGGGGCTGGCCGACCTCAGCCTGTGCCCTGCTGATGCCGGCCGGGGCAGGCCGTTCCCGGATATGGTCCTGACAGCAGTCCTGGCCCTCGACATCGACGATGTCCGGAAGGTCGCCGTCGTGGGGGATTCCACGGCGGACATCCATTCCGGCCTCTGCGCCGGCGCGTCGGTGGCGGCCGGGGTACTCACCGGATCGCATTCCGACGCTGCGCTTCGCGGCGCCGGTGCCACCGATGTTGTGCCTTCCATCAAGGATTTCCCGGCCCTTCTGGAGCGGCGGGCGTCCCGGCTCTGAGGCCGGCGCGGATCAGCAGACGGTGTTGTCCGCCGGCTCCTTGCCGTCCACGAGGTACTTGTCCACGGCGTCCCGGATGCAGCTGTTGGACCGTCCGTAGGCGGTGTGGCCCTCACCCTTGAACGTCAGCAGGGATGCGTTGCCCAGCTGCTTCCGCAGTTCGCTGGCCCATTCCACCGGCGTTGCCGGGTCTCCGGTGGTACCGACGACGACGATCGGTGCGGAACCGCTGTACTTGACGGCTGACGGGGTACGGACGCTCTTGTACGCCCAGTCGGCGCAGTTCGCACCACCGTAGGCGAAGAAGTAACCCAGGGTGGGGGAGGCCTCGCGGAGCCGCTGCTCTTCTGCGCGCATGGCAGCCGGATCGCTGCTCATGGGGTAGTCCAGGCAGTTGATCGCGCCGAAGGCCAATGCCGTGTTGGACGTGTACTTGCCGCTGGGGGAGCGGTCCGCGCCGAGGTCGGCCAGGCGGAGCATGGGGCTGACATCGCCCTTCATGGCGGCTTCCAGGGCCTGGGTCAGGGCCGGCCAGCTTTCGTTGCCGTACATCGGCACAATCAGGCCGCTGACAAAGAGGTTGCCGCCCACCTGCCTGCCGTCCTTGGCGCTGCGGGGAGTCTCGATCACAGAGTTGATGAGGTCGCGGATCTGCTGCACGCCGTCGTCGACCGTGCCGCTGAGGGGACAGCCTTCCTCCCCCAGGCAATGCTCAACGTAGGCACGCAGCGCCTTTTCGAAAGCCCGGGCTTGGCCCAGGGTCAGTTCCTCGGCGCTGAGCGTGGGGTCGATGGCGCCGTCGAGAACCATGCGGCCCACGTTGTCAGGGAACAACGATGCGTAGGTGGAGCCGAGGAAGGTCCCGTACGAAAAGCCCACGTAGTTCAGCTTGGAGTCGTTGAGCACGGCCCGCAGGACGTCCAGATCCTTGGCTGCGCTGACGGTGTCGATGTGCCCGAGGACGGGACCGGTCTGCTCCGCGCACTTGGCCGCGATGGCCTTGTTGTCCGCGAGGAGCGTGGCGAGCCCGGCGTCGGTGTCAGGCGTGTAGATCTTGGCCCGGACCTCGTCCCGCTCCTTGTCGGTGAGGCACGTGACCGGCGCGGAACGCTTGACGCCGCGCGGATCGAAGCCCACGAGGTCGTAGTTGGCGCGCACGCTCTCGGAGAAGTGGCTGTTGCCGGCGTCCCTGACGAAGTCGTAGCCGGACGCGCCCGGACCGCCCGGGTTGACCAGCAGGCTGCCCTTTTTGTCCCCGCTCGTGGAGATCTTCACGGCGGCCAGTTCGATGGTGTCGCCGGCAGGCTTCGCATAATCGACAGGCACCTTGACCTTGGCGCACTGCAGCTTGTCCTCGCAGGATTCCCAGATGATCTTCTGGGAGTAGAAGGCCTTGAGCTCCTCGGGGGCGGCCGCCGCTATGGAGGGGTCGGCCTGTCCGGTGGAGCTGTTCTGGGAGGAGTCGTCTTTGGACGTGCCCAGGGCACTGCACGATGCCAGCAGCACGGCCAGCGCCATGGCGCCGGCCGCCCGCATCCCGGCCGCGAGGGTCCGGGGTCGCGAGGACAGAGGCGGTGCAGACATCATGCGGTTTCTCCTTGTAGGCGGCGTCAGCTCGGTCAGGCAGATTGCGGGTGGTGGCGTGGCTACTGGATCAGGCTTGCGGCCATTGACTCAATGGCCAGCAGCGGAGCGACGTTGGTGGTGGTGATGCGCTTGCGGGCGTTGTTGATCGCGTCCATCCGGGCGAGGGTCACTTCCGGCCCGGACCTTTGGGCGAACTCTTCCAGCTCGCTCCTCAGCTCAACGTTCACCAGTTCCACTGCGTTCCCCAGCTGGATAATCAGGACATCCCGGTAGAACGAGAGGAGGTCGGTCAGGGTACGGTCCAGGGAATCGGTGATGGAGCGCTTCGCACGCCGCTTTTGATCGTCCTCGAGCTGCTTCACCTGGCTGCGCATGGCGGGCGGCAGCGTTCCGGTCTCCGGCGCGCCCAGGGTGGCCAGCAGGGCAGCCTTTTCGGCGGCGTCACGTTCCTCGTTGGAGCTCGTGGCCTCCTCGGTGGCGATTTTCACGAGCTTGTCAGCCATCATCACGGCGGCCGTGATGCCCCGCAGCCCCAGCGGGAACCGGACGGTTTCCAGCCGCCGCTCCCGGGCTTCGGCGTCGCGGGCCAGCCGCCGGGCGATGCCCACGTGGGACTGGGCCGCGCGTGCTGCACGCTCGGCAAGAGCCGGATCCACGCCGTCGCGCTTCACCAGCAGCGCCGCGACATCCGCGGCGGGCGGCAGCCGCAGGGCAACCGCCCGGCATCTGGACCGGATGGTCACCAGGACGTCGGCGGGGGAGGGGGCGCACAGCATCCAGATGGTGCGGGGAGTGGGCTCCTCGATGGCCTTGAGCAGCACGTTGGTGGTGCGCTCCTCCATGCGGTCGGCGTCTTCCACCACGATGATCCGCCACCGGGCCGAGGACGGCCGGTTGCCCGCGGTGGCGACGAGCTCGCGGGCCTCCTTGATGCTGATGGTCACCTTTTCGGTGCGGACAAAGGAGACGTCGGCGTGGGTCTCGCCCAGGATGGTCAGGCACGCCGGGCAGGTGCCGCAGCCGCGCATGGTGACGTCGTCCTGGTCGCAGTTGAGCGCAGCGGCGAAGGCCTTGGCGGCATTTGAACGGCCAGACCCCGGGGGCCCCGTGAACAGCCAGGCGTGGGTAAGCCCTTCACCCATGGCCGCCTGCCGCAGCTGGGCGACGACGGCGGTCTGCCCCTGCAGGTCATCCCAGACGGTCATGGCCGCCTGCCGGCTGCTGCAAGGAGCTCTTCGACCCGCCCCAGGATGAGTCCCGCGATTTCCTCGACGGGCAGGCCGGCCTCCAGTACCAGGTAGTTCTCCGGCCGGGCCGCGGCGAGGTCCAGGAATGCCTGCCGGATCCGCGCGTGAAACTCGTCGGCTTCGGACTCCATCCGGTCCTCGGCGGCGTCGCCGGCGGTGCGGCGGCTGCGTCCCTCGGCCGGGTGGACATCCAGGAGCACGGTCAGGTCCGGCCGCAGCCCCGACGTGGCCCATTCGTTGACGCTCAGCACAGCGTCCGCGCCGAGGCCACGGCCAGCGCCCTGGTAGGCCACGGAGGAGTCGATGTAGCGGTCCGTCAGTACCACCTCACCACGGGCCAGTGCGGGCCTGATGACCTGGCTGGCGTGGGCCGCCCGGGACGCGGCAAAGATCAGGGCTTCGGTGTGGGCATCGATATGGCCGTGGCCGTGGTCCAGCACCAGGGAACGGAGCTTCTCGCCGATCGGGGTTCCGCCGGGCTCCCGCGTCCGCAGCACGGTGAGGCCGCGGGATTCGAGCGACCCGGCCAGCCGGGCCGCCTGTGTTGACTTGCCGGCACCGTCACCGCCCTCGAAGGCGATGAAAAGTCCGGGGCTCTGCATATTCACTTATCCAGCCTACCGATATCCACCGACGAAAAAGCCCGCCGGGGGCGCGGGCAGGCGGTCAGAAGCGGCAGGCGGCAGCGCTTTTTTCAGCGGGCAGGCACCCAACGTACCCTTTGAACATGAGCCTTTCCGATCAGCACGCCGCCTCACTGTCTGCCGAAACGGTGGTTGTGGCCGCCGGCCGCCCGCCCCGTGAACACGATGCGCCGGTCAACCCGCCCATCGTGCTCTCCTCCACATATTTCGGCACCGGCGCGCTCGACGACGGCGACCGGGGCTACGGCCGCTACTCGAACCCGACGTGGGACCCGTTCGAGGAGGCCCTCGGCCAGCTCGAAGGTGCCTCGCTCCCGGGCCTGCTCTACTCCTCCGGCCTGGCCGCTGTCAGTTCCGCTCTGTCACTCATCCCCAACGGGGGTGTCCTGGTCATGCCGTCCCACAGCTATTCCGGTTCCCTGGTGATGGCCGCCGAACTGGCGGAAAAGGGCCTGCTCGAACTCCGCACCGTGGACATCGCGGACACCGATGCAGTCCGCGCCCAGATAGCGCCGCAGGGCGGCAAGCCTGCGGACATGCTGTGGCTGGAAAGCCCCACCAACCCGATGCTCGGCATCGCTGACATCCGTGCACTCACGCAGGCCGCCCACGACGCCGGCGCCATCGTCGTCACGGACAACACCTTCTCCACGCCACTGGTGCAGCAGCCGCTCAGCCTGGGGTCCGACGTCGTTCTTCACTCGGTGACCAAATACCTGGCCGGCCACTCCGACGTGGTGCTGGGCGCGCTGGTGACCGGGGATGCGAAACTGCGTGAAACCCTGCTGCATCACCGCATCATCCACGGCGGAATCGCCGGGCCCTTCGAGGCATGGCTGGCGCTGCGGGGCCTGCGGACCCTTGCCCTCCGGATTGAACGCTCCCAGGCGTCGGCCGCGGTGCTCGCCGAGAGGCTGAGCGCGCACCCCGCCCTGGAGAGCGTGCGGTATCCGGGCCTGGAGTCCGACCCGGGACACGATCTGGCCAAGTCCCAGATGACGGGTTTTGGTTCCATCCTCTGCGTCCAGGTTGCCGCTGCAGGCGGACTGAGCGCCGCCGAAACCGCGGACAGGCTGGTCCGTGGCCTGCACCTGTGGCTGCCGGCCACGTCCCTCGGCGGGGTTGAATCGCTCATCGAGCGCCGGCGACGGCATGCCGCGGAACCCGCCAGCGTCCCCGAGAACCTGGTCCGGCTGAGCGTCGGCATCGAAAACGTCGAGGACCTCTGGGCCGATTTGAAGCAGGCGTTGGACGCCCTGGACCGATAGGCTGGGCTGGTGGACGGACGACTACTGATTTTCTACGTTGAGAGCACGGTCTACTACATCCTGGGGCTGATAGCACTCGGCCTCGAGGTGTGGGCCTTCTTTGACTGCGTCCGCCACCGGGCCAACGCCTTCGAGGCCGTGGGCAAGCGCACCAAGACGTTCTGGCTGGCATTGACCGGCGGCAGCCTGGCTGTCGGCGCGCTGTCCGTGCTGGGCGGGGGATCCGGTGGTTTCCTCGGCCCGCTGGGCCTGTTCGGCCTCGCCGCCGTCGTCGCCGCTTCCGTCTACCTGGCCGATGTGCGGCCCGCTGTGAAGGACGCCGGCCGCGGCGGCAGCAGGAACATGGGCCCCTACGGCCCCTGGTAACCAGCGTCCGGCGCCACCGCCTCCCACCCGATGGTAAGTTCCCCGAGGCGCCAACGCGAGGGGCCATCGTGCACCGGCCACCCGCCGTCGAGCAGTGCCCTGCACATGGCCGTCCACCGCTGGCGGTTTCCAAAAGGTGCCAGCGGCGCGGCCTCGAGCCAGGCCCGGTCCATCGACTGCAGCAGCGTGTGGATGCGCTCGCCGGGAACATTGCGGTGGATGAGGGCTTTGGGCAGGCGCTCGGCGACCTCCGACGGCAGCCCGAAACTGCCGAACCGCACCGACACGGTGAGGCTGACCGGGCGCTCCGCATCAAGGGCAATCCAGGCGGAGCGGCGGCCGATCTCGTCGCACGTTCCGTCGATGAACAGGCCGTCCGGAGCCAGCCGGCCCTGGACCAGTTCCCAGATGCGGCGGACATCCCCTTCCTCGTACTGCCGCAGCACGTTGAAGGCGCGCACAAACACCGGATTCCCGGGCACCGGAAGTTCGAATCCCCCGTTGTGGAAACTCAGGCCCGGCCGTTCCAGGGGCTTCGCCGCACGCACGCGTTCGGGTTCGATCTCGATCCCGCAGACGCGCACATCCGGCCGTACCGCCTGAAGGCGTTCAAAGAGTTCGACGGCGGTGGCGGGCGAAGCGCCGTAACCCAGGTCCACCACCAGCGGGTCAGCCGCCCGCCGGAGCCGCCAGGCCTGCGGCCCGGCCAGCCACCGGTCCAGCCGGCGCATGCGGTTCGGGTTGGTGGTTCCGCGGGTCACGTTCCCCACCGGCTTTCCCCGGCTGGTCACCACCCGCTCTGCTTTCTGCACCACGGCCTTAGCCTATCGGGCCGCACTGCCGCGTGATGTAACTCTCGGCGCCCGCAGGCCGCGCTCGGCTAGGATGAAAATCATGACTTACAAGCTGATTCTGCTGCGCCACGGCCACAGCGAATGGAACGCCAAGAACCTGTTCACCGGCTGGGTGGACGTTGACCTGAACGACCAGGGCCGCGAGGAAGCAGCACGCGGTGGAGAGCTCCTGGTTGAGAACAACATTCTCCCGGACATCCTCTACACCTCGCTCCTGAAGCGTGCCATCAACACGGCCAACATCGCCCTGGACAAGGCTGACCGCGGCTGGATCCCGGTCAAGCGCGACTGGCGCCTGAACGAGCGCCACTACGGTGCGCTGCAGGGCAAGGACAAGGCCCAGACGCTGGCCGAATTCGGTGAGGACCAGTTCATGCTGTGGCGCCGTTCCTACGACACCCCGCCGCCGCCCCTGGACGACAGCAGCGAGTTCTCCCAGTCCCGCGATCCGCGCTACGCGGACCTCGGCGATGACCTGCCCCGCACCGAATGCCTCAAGGACGTCCTTATCCGCCTCCTCCCGTACTGGGAATCGGACATCAAAGAAGACCTGAAGGCAGGCAAGACCGTCCTGGTCACCGCGCACGGCAACTCCCTGCGCGCCCTGGTCAAGCACCTGGACGGCATCAGCGACGACGACATTGCCAGCCTGAACATCCCCACCGGCATCCCGCTGGTTTACGACCTGGACGAAAACTTCCAGCCGATCACCCGCGGGGGAACCTACCTCGACCCCGAGGCAGCAGCCGAGGCCATCCTGGCCGTGGCCAACCAGGGCAAGAAGTAGCCCGCCGGCCTCCGCTGGCTCTGACTAAACCAAAACGGACGACGCCGGCCGGTCACCCCAGGTGACCAGCCGGCGTCGTCCGTTTAAGTACAGGCGGGAATTATCAGCCGTGCTCGATGCTGTTCGGGTGCCATGCGCCGGTCACGAGGTAGGTGACCTTCTGCGCCACGGAAACACCGTGGTCAGCGAACCGCTCGAAGTAGCGGCTCGCGAGGGCCACGTCCACCGTGGTGGCGGGGGATTCCTGCCAGTCCGGGCGGGCGATCGCCTTGAAGACGCTGAGGTGGAGGTCGTTCACCGCGGAGTTGGCCTTGAGAATGTCCCGGGCAACCTCGAGGTCGCGGGTCTCCAGCAGCTGGGTGAGCTTGTTCGCGATCTCGATGTCCTGCTCCGCGAAGCTCTTGAAGGTCCCGCTCAGCGACTCCGGAATCACGTTGGCGGGGAAGCGCAGCCGGGCGAGCTGGGCGATGTGGCGGGCTAGATCGCCCATACGCTCCAGGGATGCGCTCATCCGCAGCGACCCGACGATCATGCGCAGGTCGCTGGCCACCGGCCCCTGCAGGGCAAGGATGTCGATGGCGCGCTCGTCGAGGCTGTTCTGCAGGAAGTCGATCCTGGCGTCCGCGGCGATGACGTCCTGGGCCAGATCGACGTCGGCACTCTCGAATGACGTGGTTGCCTTGCCGATCGCTTCGCTGACCAGCTTTGAAATCTCGATGAGGTCCTCGCCCACATGGGCCAGCTCCTCCTGAAAAACCTTGCGCACGTAGGCGTCCTTTCCTCGGAAACTCCGCCCCGCTGCGGCGGTCAGAATTTCGTGTCACCGTTCCGGCAGTCCAACCGCACACTCTTCCAGTGTTCGGTGAACTGTTACACATCCCAAGATGAACGTTAGCTGAATCCGTACCGCTTGGGCTGTTTATCGGATATCGGGGCTTGCCGGAAGCATAAGCTGGAGGCGTGGATCCAATGCTCTTAGGTGTCATCGCCGGCCTGCTGGGCCTGTCGTTCGGCGTCTTTGGCGTGCTCGCTTTCCGTGCCAGCGAGAAGCAGCGCGAGCTCGTGGAGATTGAGTACGACGAACCGGCGCTGCCCCAGGGCTCCGCGCAGGTCCTCGCCGTCGTCGGGCAGGCTTTCGTGGTGGTGGACGCAATCGACGGCGTCGTCCGGGCCAGCCCGGCGGCCTACGCATACGGCCTCGTGCGCGGGCACACGGTGGTGCACCGCGAGCTGCTGGACATGACGGCGAACGTCCGGCGTGACGGCGTGATCCTGGAGCGGCAGCTGGAACTGCCGCGGGGACCGCTCGGCCAGGGCACCATCATTGTGCAGGTCCGGGCAGCAATGCTCGGCGAGGAATACATTGTCCTGCTGGCCGACGACCGCACCGAGATCACCCGCACCGAGGAGATCCGCAACGACTTCGTGGCCAACGTCTCCCACGAACTGAAGACCCCGGTGGGCGCCATCTCACTGCTGGCCGAAGCGCTGGAATCGTCGGCGGACGACGAGGATGCCGTCCGCCGCTTCGCCAAGCGCATGCACAAGGAGTCTGCCCGCCTGGCTGCGCTGGTGCAGGACATCATCGAGCTCTCCCGGCTGCAGGGCGCGAACGTGGCGCAGCAGGGGCACCCTGTGGACATCAACGACGTCATTGCAGAAGCCGTGGACCGGTCGCAGCTGCCGGCCGAGAGCAAGAACATCCAGATCGTCATTGGCGGCCGCGCCCAGGCCAAGGTGTACGGTGACCGCGACCTGCTGGTTACGGCGCTGCGCAACCTGATCGACAACGCGATCCGGTACTCGCCGGAAAATACCCGCGTAGGCATCGGCGTGCGGTCCAAGGAGGGGCTGGTTTCCGTCTCGGTCACGGACCAGGGCGAAGGCCTCTCGCCCGAGGACCAGGAACGGGTCTTCGAGCGTTTCTACCGGGTGGATTCCGCCCGGTCCCGCCACACCGGCGGAACCGGCCTCGGCCTGAGCATCGTCAAGCACGTTGTTTCCAACCACGGCGGCGAAGTCACGCTCTGGTCCCAGCCAGGCCAGGGCTCGACGTTCACCCTGCGGTTGCCGGAGATGGAAGGGCAAGAGGACGAGTCTGCCCCCCAGTCCGATGGCGCCGCCCAGACCGATCGCGCAGCTGTCCAGGAAGCCAAGGCACAGGCCCCCGCCTCATCGCAGGGCCAGCCTGACCGGCCGCAACAGGCCAAGGAAGTACACGACGCCGCCGGCGTCCACGAACGAGGAGCTAACGCTTGAGCAGGATTCTTATTGTCGAGGATGAGGAGTCGTTCAGCGACCCCCTGTCCTATCTTCTGGGCAAGGAAGGGTTCGAAGTGGAGGTTGTGGACAACGGCCTCGACGCCATCACGGAATTCGACCGCAACGGGGCGGACCTCGTGCTGCTCGACCTCCAGCTGCCGGGACAGTCCGGCACCGAGGTCTGCCGGCAGCTGCGGCAGCGCTCCACCGTTCCGGTCATCATGCTGACCGCCAAGGACACCGAGATCGACAAGGTCGTCGGCCTGGAGCTGGGCGCGGACGACTACGTCACCAAGCCCTATTCCTCCCGCGAGCTGGTGGCCCGTGTCCGCGCGGTGCTGCGACGCCAGGGCGAACCGGAGGAACTCATCTCCTCCACCGTCCATGCCGGCCCCGTCCGGATGGACATTGAACGCCATGTGGTGAGTGTCGACGGCGAACAGGTGTCGCTGCCGCTGAAGGAGTTCGAACTGCTGGAGATGCTGCTGCGGAACTCCGGCCGCGTGCTGACCCGCGGCCAGCTGATCGACCGGGTCTGGGGCTCCGACTACGTGGGCGACACGAAAACGCTCGACGTCCACGTGAAGCGGCTGCGCAGCAAGATCGAGCCGGACCCGTCCCTGCCGCGCTACCTGGTCACCGTGCGCGGGCTGGGCTACAAGTTCGAACCGTAATAGCCAGCTGCCGGCGGGGGAGTGGTCCACGGGACCGCGCATACTGCAGGAAGCACTGACAACACGCAGAAGGAGGGGTTCCCGGCCGGGAACCCCTCCTTCTGCGTGTTGCAGCCCTAGTGGCCTTGCCCTATTAGTGGCCGCCTTCGGCAGGTGCGTGCGTGCCGCCCTCGCTCGGCGTGGCGGTCTGGGTCGGGGTGGCAGACTCGGTGGGCGCGCCGCCCGGCAGGTAGGCAGCGTATTCCGGCAGGGTGCCGTCCACCACAGGAATCTTGACGGTCTTGTTGACGTTGGTGCCGTCTTCGGTGACCTGGATGTCCACGAGGGATCCCGGGCGGCCGCCGGCCGAGCTCAGGATGGCTTCGTCGGCGGACTCGTTCAGGAGGGTGTAGGAGTTCTTCTTGACCGGAACTTCAGTCTGCGCGCCTTCGGCCCCCTTGAGGGTGACTTTGACGTCCTCCGAGGAGGAGTTGTAGACGGCGCCAATGACGCGGCCCGGCTGGTTCTCGTTCGCGGACACGATCAGCATGTTCCGGAGCTGGACCGGGCCGACGTCGGCACGCGTTCCGTCGGAGGCGGCGTACTGGTGAGAGGTCTGCTGGGCGTTGACGTAGCCACAGCCCGTCAGGCCCAGCAGCCCGATGCTCAGGGCGGCTGCCGCCATTGCCATCTTGCCGCTCTGGCCCCGGTTCATCGCAGTGAAACGCACGTCACGCACTCCTAGAAAAGTCTTTGAAACAGTTTTCAGGCATAGCCTATCGGCAAAGAGGGTCAAACAAGGATTCGGCCCCTCCACATGACTGGCCTCTGCGATGCCGGTTTGCGTGCCCCACAAGGCCTCCAGGAGGGTGCCCAACTACCCGCGCGTAGCGCTTGTGGGCGCGCATGCGATGCACTATTGTTCGCATTCGTCAAGGGGTCTGAGGGGCTGATTTCGGCCATTTTCCGCGGATTTACGGGGTTCCCGACCCGTATCCATGCCAGTCATATGCCTTAATCGTGATAAACTGGTCTGCGGGAAAGGGGAAAGTCCACATGGTTTTTGAGGTCGGCGAGACAGTAGTTTACCCTCACCACGGTGCAGCAAAAATTGAAGAGATCAAGATGCGCACTGTTAAGGGCGAAGAGAAGATGTATCTCAAGCTCAAGGTGGCTCAGGGTGATCTGACCATTGAAGTTCCAGCAGAAAACGTTGACCTCGTTGGGGTACGCGACGTAGTGGGCAAAGACGGTTTGGAGCACGTGTTTGATGTGCTTCGTGCCGAGTTCACTGAAGAGCCCACCAACTGGTCGCGTCGTTACAAGGCAAATCTGGAGAAGCTTGCTTCCGGTGACGTCATCAAGGTTGCAGAGGTCGTCCGCGACCTGTGGCGCCGCGATCACGACCGGGGCCTTTCCGCAGGCGAGAAGCGAATGCTGGCCAAGGCCCGGCAGATTCTGATCTCAGAATTGGCTTTGGCTGAAAAGACCGACGAAGAGAAGGCTGCCAGCGTTCTCGACGAGGTCCTGGCTTCCTAAGTAGCAGGAGCTTCCTGAGAAGAATTGAACCCCGGTGGCAAGGTGCCGCCGGGGTTTCTTCTTGCCCGAAAACGTCTGGCTCATCCCCACCTAGGCAATGGTTGGGGTGATGGAGGGGGATCCCGCAGGGACGTAGGCTAGAGCGTATGAACACTGCACCCAAGCGCCCCGTTACCGCCGTGATTCTCGTCGCCGCCGGTTCCGGGCAGAGGCTGGGTTACGGCATGCCGAAGGCGGCCGTGCCGCTGGGCGGTGAACCGATCCTGATGCATGCGCTTCGCGGCATCGTCGCGGCTGGCATCGCCAGCCAGGTGTGCATCGCGCTTCCGGCCGGCGACAAGGAGCTCCGCCGGCTCTGTGAGGACTTCCGCGTGGAGCTGGTGGACGGCGGGCCGCTCCTGACAATGGTCGACGGCGGTGCCTCCCGGGCGGATTCGGTGCGTTCCGCACTGGCCGCCGTGGAGGAGGGCACCGAGGCGGTTCTGGTTCATGACGCCGCCCGCGCCCTCACCCCGGAGCACGTCTTCCACCGCGTGGCCCAGGCCCTCGCCGCCGGCGCCGAAGCAGTGATTCCGGTGATTCCCGTGGTGGACACGGTCAAGACGGTCGCCGCGACCGAGGGGCAGGCCACGGATGTCGCGCCGGAACTCGTGACCGGAACCGCGCCCCGCGAGGAGCTCAGGGCAGTACAGACCCCGCAGGGCTTCCAGCTCCCCGTGCTGCGGCGGGCGCATGAGGCAGCCGAGGGCTTCGATGAGCGCCAGGCGGCCGCGGTCACCGACGACGCCATGCTGGTGGAGCTTCTCGGCGTGCCGGTGCACGCCGTCCGCGGCGCCAGCCAGTCCCTGAAAATCACCACGCCCCTTGACCTCATCATCGCTGAGGGCCTGCTCGAGGGACCCCTCGGCGCCCGCTGGGTGGAGGGCTGACACACCACATGACGGAAGGCTCGATGAACGGCACGAATCCGACCAACAACGCTTCGCGGACCCCGCTCCTGCCCCGGACAGGCATCGGCATCGATGTGCACGCCTTTGCTCCGGAGAGCGACCCGCAGCCCCTTTGGCTGGGCGGGCTTTTCTGGGAGGGGGAGCGGGGCCTCGCCGGCCATTCCGACGGCGATCCCGTCGCCCACGCAGCAGCGGACGCACTGTTCTCCGCCTGCGGCATCGGTGACCTGGGCACCCACTTCGGCATGGACCGCCCCGAATTCGCAGGTGCCTCCGGGGTTACGTTGCTGGCCGAAGCTGCCCGCATCGCGAGGGCAGCCGGCTTCGAGATCGGCAATATCGCCGTGCAGTTCGTCGGCAACCGGCCCAAGTTCGGCCCGCGCCGGGAAGAGTCCCAGCGTGTTCTCACCGAGGCCGCGGGCGCCCCCGTCAGCGTCAGCGCCACCACCAGCGACGGCCTCGGCTTCACCGGGCGCGGCGAAGGAATCTCCGCCGTGGCCACGGCCCTCGTCTACCCGGCCGGGTAGAGGCCTGCCGTCCAGTTGCCCGGCCGGCCAGCTGCCCCACATCGATGCTGCCCGTCCGGCAGCATCGCCTACGCTGGAATAAGCACCAGTACCGCAATCCCAGGAGACCCGCCGTGAAAAAGTTGCTTCCCGCCGTCGTGATCGCAGGGATGCTTCTGGCCGGCTGTGCCGGCAGCCCGCGCATGAGCGTCGAGGAAAGCTGCAAGTTCCTGCAGGGGGACACGTTCAAGCCCACGGGCAACCAGCAGCAGCAGGCCGACCAGATCGCCAAGCACTACCAGGAGGTCGCCGACAAGGTGGCCCAGGAAGTTGCGGACCCCATCCAGAAGATGGCCGACATCATGAAGCAGGTGGCAGGCACATCGCTGGGAACCAAGACCTCCGAGCAGACGGCGGAGCTTGCCAGGCAGAACAACAGGATCGGCGAGGTCTGCAAGTAAGCGGGAACATTGGCATCGGCTAATCTGGAGCGGTGACCCTGCGCTTTTACGACACTGCATCCGCCGAAGTCCGCGACTTCGTTCCCCTGGTACCGGGCAAGGTAAGCCTGTATTACTGCGGTGCCACGGTGCAGGGCATGCCGCACGTGGGGCACATCCGCTCCGCCATCGCCTTCGACCAGCTCACCCGCTGGCTGGAATACCGCGGCTTCCGCGTCACGGTGGTCAGGAACGTCACTGACATCGACGACAAGATCCTCGCCAAGTCCGAGGCCTCCTTCCACCCGGATTTCGAGCAGGAACCCGGTGCCGTGCCGGAGGAGGAATGGTGGGCGCTGGCCTACCGCTATGAGCAGGAGTTTCTCAAGGCCTACGACACCCTCGGTGTCTCCCGCCCCACCTACGAGCCGCGGGCCACGGGCCACATTCCGGAGATGCACGCGCTCATTCAGCTGCTGATTGACCGCGGCCACGCATACCCTGCCCTCGATGGCTCCGGTGACGTCTACTTCGACGTGCGCTCCTGGAATAAGTACGGTGCCCTGACGCGGCAGAAGATCGACGACATGCAGGGGGCCACGGACGTCGAACCTCAATTCAGCAACAGGAAGAAGGACCCCCGCGACTTTGCCCTGTGGAAGGGGCACAAGGAAGGCGAGCCGACGACGGCGAGCTGGGTTTCGCCGTGGGGCGCCGGCCGTCCGGGCTGGCACCTCGAATGCTCGGCGATGGTCACGAAGTACCTCGGCACCGAGTTCGACATCCACGGCGGCGGCCTGGACCTGCGCTTCCCGCACCATGAAAACGAAATGGCGCAGTCCCAGGCGGCCGGCCATGGCTTCGCCAACTTCTGGATGCACAACGGCATGGTCACCTACCAGGGCGAAAAAATGTCGAAGTCCGTCGGCAACACGGTCAGCCCGGCGGAGATGCTGGAGCTCGCGCCGCCCCGCGTGGTCCGTTACTACCTGGGCCAGGCGCAGTACCGTTCGGTGCTGGACTACCAGCCGACGTCGCTGCAGGAGGCCGCGGCCGCCGTCGAGCGCATTGACGGCTTCATTGCCCGCGCCCTCCGGGCGCTGTCTTCCGACGGTGCCCTGCTGTTTGGCAGCCACGGCACGGTACCGGACGCCTTCGCCGCGGCGATGGATGACGACCTTAACGTGCCGCAGGCCCTCGCCGTGCTGCACGACACCGTCCGCTCCGGTAACTCGGCGCTCACCGACGGCGACCTCGAGGCAACGCGGCAGGCGCTTGCAGGCGTGACCGAGATGCTGCGGGTCCTGGGCATCAGCGCTGCCGCGCAGCCGGCAGTTGACGACCAGGCCACCAGTGCTCTTGGGACGCTGATTGAGGCGCAGCTCGCCGCCCGCGCCGAAGCCCGCTCCAGGAAGGACTGGGCCGCCTCGGACGCCATCCGCGACACCCTTGCGGCGGCAGGCATCCTGGTGGAGGACAACGCCGACGGCGCCACCTGGAGCCTGCAGCGCGGCTAGCCTTCCCGGCCCCCGGCCCGCCATGCCGACGATTCAACGCCAGTCAGTAGACTGGAGTGCAGACTTACCCAATACAAACAAGGTGGAATCATGGCCAACAACGGTCGCCCGGGCGCAATCCGCAAGAACAAGAAGGGCCCCACCACCGGAACCGGTGGCCACGGCCGCAAGGCCCTCGAGGGCAAGGGGCCAACCCCCAAGGCCGAGGACCGCCCGTACCACAAGGCGTATAAGAACAAGCAGCTCGCCGAGCGTTCCGCAGCCAAGCGGTCAGGCAGCGGCACCCGCAGCGCCGGTGCCCGGTCGGGCCCGAAGGGGCGTGCCACCGAGGAAGTCGTCACCGGCCGCAACTCGGTCGTCGAGGCTCTCCGCGCCGGTATTCCGGCCAAGGCGCTGCACGTGGCCATCCGCATCGAGATGGACGACCGCGTCAAGGAATCGCTGAAGATCGCTGCCGAACGGGGCATCCCGCTGCTGGAAACCGGCAAGCCCGAGCTGGACCGGATGACCGACGACGCCGTGCACCAGGGCCTCGTGCTGCAGATCCCGCCTTACGAGTACCAGGATGCCTACGAGCTGGCCGAGGAGACAGTCACCGGCTGGAAGAAGGGCCACATCGCAAACGCGCCCCTCTTCGTTGCCCTCGACGGCATCACCGACCCCCGCAACCTCGGCGCGATCATCCGCTCGGTCTCGGCGTTCAGCGGCCACGGTGTCATCGTCCCCGAGCGCCGCTCCGTCGGTGTCACCGCCGCGGCCTGGAAGACCAGCGCCGGCGCTGCCGTCCGCGTCCCGGTGGCCCGGGCCTCCAACCTGAACAACGCCCTCAAGCAGTTCAAGGACATGGGCGTCTTCGTTTTGGGGCTCGACGGCGACGGCGACGTTTCGCTGCCGGACCTCACCCTCGCCACTGAACCGGTCTGCATCGTGGTCGGTTCCGAGGGCAAGGGCCTGAGCCGCCTCGTCCGGGAGAACTGCGACCAGATCGTTTCCATCCCGATCGACTCCGCGATGGAATCCCTGAACGCCTCCATGGCCGTCGGCATCTCCCTCTACGAAGTCTCCCGCCAGCGCGCCTCCAAGTAACCCCACGCGCCGGCGGCCGATCCCGCCGCGCCCCGCTGTCCAAAACGCTCCCTCAGCTTTCGCAGGAAAAAGCCCAACGCTCCATCAGCTTTCGCAGGAAAAAGCCCAACGCTCCATCAGCTTTCGCAGCCAAACGGCAATCGCTCCTTCACGTCGTGAGGGAGCGTTGTCGATCTAGCGGCAGGAGCTGATGGAGGGTTTGGGTTTGGGCGGCAGGATCTGATGGAGGGCTTGGGTGTGGGCGGCAGGATCTGAGGAAGGGTTCTCCCGGGTCTAGAACTCCCGGCGGTTGGCCAGGACCGGGAGCTTGGTGCGGGCTTCCTTGACCAGTGCGGGATCGAGGTCGGCGAACAGGAGGCCGGGGGCGCCGTCGAGCTCTTCGAGGACCGCGCCGAAAGGCGAGACAACCGCGCTGTGTCCGACGCCGGTGGGCGCTGCGCCGCGGGGCTCGACGCCCTGGGTGGCGGGGTCACCCTGGCCGCAG
The DNA here is from genome assembly GCF_042673905.1 of Arthrobacter sp. NPDC057009. Taxonomy (NCBI): domain Bacteria; kingdom Bacillati; phylum Actinomycetota; class Actinomycetes; order Micrococcales; family Micrococcaceae; genus Arthrobacter; species Arthrobacter sp. NPDC057009. Next base: position 14,638 of record NZ_JBHUSB010000012.1, on the reverse strand, counting down.
GCGAGGACATAGGTGGTGGTGTCCACCGCGCGGGCGCGGGCCAGCAACTGCCACTGGTCCACCTTGCCCGGACCGGCACCCCAGGAGGCGCAGACGATGTTCGCGACCGCTCCGCGCTCGGCGTTGGCCGTGAAGAGGGCCGGGAAGCGGATGTCGTAGCAGGTGGCCAGGCCGAAGGTGAGGCCGCCGGCGTCGAACGTCACGGGGCCGGTCCCGGCGTCCACGGTATCGGACTCCAGGAAGCCGAACGCGTCGAAGAGGTGCACCTTGTCGTAGCTGGCTTCCACGCCCGGCCCGGTCACCAGCAGCGTGTTGCGGACTTTCGTCTGTCCTTCAGGGGATGGTGAACCGGGGGTGAACATTCCGGCAACAATCACGATCCCGAGCTCGTCAGCTATCGAGCGGATACGGCTGGCCCAGGGGCCGTCTATGGGTTCGGCGATGTCCAGCAGGGAATTGCCGAACGCGCGCATCGTGGCCTCGGGGAAGACGACCATCTCAGCCCCGCCGTCCTTGGCGCGGCGCGCGTATTCCTCAACCACACTGAGGTTCCCGGCGATATCCCTTCCGGTGATGATCTGGGCCAATGCAATCTTCACGAAAACCTCCACGTCAGTGCGTCATTTAGCATTCAGCAGTGCCGTCACAGCCCTCTACGCGTAACATGCGGGACAAGATCAGCTATTTTGATGTGACGGCTAAGCTTTAATTGATGGTAATGCCCCTCTTAGACACAGCCCTGACGGTGGACGACTCCCAGGCCTTTCCCCTCGGGGTCCGCGAAGCGCGCCACGCTCCGGGGGGCAAATCCGGCAGCCGCGCAAGCGTCGCGGTCTATGCGCCCGGCATCACCACGCTCGAGGTGGCGTACCAGGCACCCGGGCAAAGCTGGCGCCTGCACGCCCTGTCCGCCCTCCCCAACGGTATCCACCACGGCGTGGCGGACGGATTTCCGGTGGGCACCCGGTACGGCTTCCGCGCGGCTCCGAAAGCCTCCCCGAAAGGCGATCAGGCCCTCCCGCTTGCGGTCCCCACGGTCGATTTTGACGCCGACGGCGGCCAGCCGCTGTTGCTCGACCCCTACGGCCGCGCCGTCGACGAACGCGACGGCTTCCTGACCAGCGTCAGGACTTCTTCCGACTTCGAGTGGGGCAGCGACCAGAAGCCGGACACCCCGTGGCGCAGCACCATCGTCTACGAGGCACATGTCCGCGGGCAGAGCATGCTGCATCCGGACATTCCGGAGGCGCTGCGCGGCACGTACGCCGGCATGGCCCATCCCGCCATGATCGAGCACCTCACGGGACTTGGCATTACCGCCCTGCAGCTGCTGCCGGTGCACTTCCACCTGGACGAGCCACACCTCCAGAACCTCGGCCTCACCAACTACTGGGGCTACAACACGGCCGCATTCTTTGCCCTGCACCCCGCGTACGCCACCAAGGCCGCCCAGGAAGCCGGGCCGCAGGCTGTCCAGGATGAGTTCAAGGACATGGTCAAGCTGCTCCATGCGGCCGGCATCGAGGTCATCCTTGATGTCGTCTACAACCACACCGCAGAAGGTGGTCCGGACGGTCCCACCCTGAGCTTCCGCGGGCTCGGCGAGCAGAAGTACTACCGCACCGACGGCCACGGCAAATACGTTGACACCACGGGCTGCGGCAATACACTCAACTTCGCCGAACCGCGCGTCATCCAAATGGTGGTGGACTCACTGAAGTACTGGGTGGACGAGTTCCACATTGATGGTTTCCGCTTTGACCTGGCCGTCACGCTCTGCCGGAACGCAGCCAACGAATTCGATCCCCACCACGACTTCCTCAAAGCTGTTGCCGGGGACCCCTCGCTCTCCAAGGTCAAGCTGTTCGCCGAACCGTGGGACATCGGATACGGCGGCTGGCAGACCGGACGCTTCCCCGTCGGCTGGGTGGACTGGAATGATCATTACCGCGACGCTGTGCGTTCCTTCTGGGTAGCCGACCGGGCCGCCCTCGACAACGGTGGCCGGGGCGGATCCGTGGCCCGGCTGGCCGATGCCCTGTCAGGTTCAGCCAGCCTGTTCGAACCGTCGGGCCGTACGCGCCTGGCCTCGCTGAACTACATCACCGCCCACGACGGCTTCACCATGACCGACCTCGTATCCTACGACCGCAAGCACAATGAGGCGAACGGTGAGCAGAACCGGGACGGGCACGGCGACAACCGCAGCTACAACCACGGTTTCGAAGGTCGCACCGAGGACGAGGACATCCTGGCCCGCCGGGCCCAAAGCAAGCGCAACCTCATGGCCACGCTCATGATTTCCCTCGGCGTCCCCATGATCACCGCGGGGGACGAGCTCGGCCGCACCCAGCAGGGCAACAACAACGCTTACTGCCAGGACAACCCGCTCACCTGGGTTGACTGGACCAGCACGCCGGAATCCCACGCCATGCTCCGCAGCACCAAGCGTGTCATCCGGCTGCGCGGGGAGTTCCTGGCCGCCCAGCCGCACGACTACCCGGTCCGCGACGCCCGCTCCTATCTGTACTGGTATGACCGGAACGGGCAGCCCATGTCCATGGACCGCTGGAACGACAACGGGAACCGGGTAGTTCAGCTGCTCCTCGGGTCTGACGACGGACCCGTGGCCGGACTCATCGTGGTCAACGGCGGCCCCGAGGACATCGAGGTCACCCTTCCACGGGTGGCCAACGACGACGGCACCGGCAAGCGGGTGTTCGACCTTCGCCTCACCACGTCCGAGCTTCACGACCGGCGCCAGGGCACCCTCGTCGCGTCCGGTGAGCCTGACGAGGTGCAGGCCTACACCATCAACATCTACCGCACATAGGCTTCGGGGAAACAGGCATGCGCAGGCGTTGGGCTCTCGGAACGCTGCTGCTGGGGCTCGCCGTCGCTGCCCTCGCAGTCTTCAACCTCTTCATCGCACCGGGCGGCGCACCCCCCGGCACGGGTGGGCAGAGCGCGGGACTGCAGGAAACCGCGACGCCGGCCCCCGCCTTTTCGACGCCGGCACCCACTTCCGCGACGTCGGCACCCGCCGCAGCACCGCCGTCGTCGTCCAAAGCCACCGGCGCACCTAACGCTGCCGGCCTCCCCGCCATCCGGGAGTCCCAGCTGCCCGCCGAAGGCCGGCGGACCCTCGCACTGATCCGGCAGGGCGGACCCTACCCGTACACGCGCGACGGCGTGACGTTCGGCAACTTCGAGCGCATCCTGCCCCGCAAGGTCAGCGGGTATTACAAGGAGTACACGGTTCCCACGCCCGGCGAATCGGACCGGGGAGCCCGCAGGATCGTGGCGGGACAGGCCGGCGACAAGTACTACACGGCAGACCACTACGAAACGTTCAAGTTCATAGCAGAAGGCAAATAGCACCATGAAGATCTACTCCGGCGACACCTGGACCCTCGAGGAACTGAAGGACCAGGTGGCGGACGCCGGCCGCCGCAGCCTGCTGGTTCCGGCTGCCGATTCGAAGAAATCCGTGCTTGCCGCCTTCGGCGAGGCCCTGGACTTTCCGGAACACTTCGGCGTGAACCTGGATGCGCTCAACGACTCACTCCACGACTTCGCTGACGCCATTTCCGACGACGGCGCGGAGCCACTGACGGTGATCTGGCAGGTGCCGCCGGCCTTCCGCAGCGACCGCTCCTTCGGCGTCATCTGCGAGATCCTCCAGGACGCCGAGAGCTACGCCGGCAAGGACCTGGCGGTCATAGCTGTGCTGCTGTAGCCCGCGGCGCAACTGCGCCGCGGGCTACATCAGGAGCGTCTAGGCGTTGACGATCAGGCCCAGCTCGGCCTTGGACGCGAGGGCGTCGTGCTTGGGCAGCACCCGAACGGTGTAGCCGAAGGAACCGGAGCGGTCGATCACGATGGACCCGGCGAAGAGGTAGCGGCCGTTGCCGAGTTCCTCCTTGGCTTCCAGTTCCACCAGCGTCACGTTGGCCAGTTCGTCGTTGTCGGCTGCCTGCCCGTATGCGACCTCGACGGCGACGTCCTGCGGCGAGAGGTTGTGCAGCCCGACGTAGGCGTTGACCTGGAGGGTGTCGCCGATCTGCGGGTCCTCCGAGACGCCCAGCGAGTCCACGTGCTCCACGTGCAGCTGGGGCCAGGCCGCGCGGACCTTGGCGATCCATGCTGCCAGCGCCTTGGACTGGGCGTAGGAACCCGCCACCGCCTCGCGGCCCGAAACCGCCGCCGGCCGGTACAGGACGTTGACGTAGTCCTGCAGCATCCGTTCCGCCGAGACGGCCGGGCCAAGGTGGGCCAGCGTGTGCTTGATCATGGAGACCCAGTGCGTGGGAATCTTCTCGTGGCTGGACTCCGACGGCCCGGCGGCGCCGGCCGCCTCGGAGACGGTGCTGCCGTAGAACCGCGGCGCCACCTGCGTCTCGAGCAGCTCGTACAGCGCCGCCGCCTCGATGTCGTCCCGCTCGTCGGCGGACGCGCCGTTGTTGGCCGTGGGGATCGCCCAGCCGTTCTCGCCGTCGTACATCTCATCCCACCAGCCGTCCAGGACGGACAGGTTCAGGGAACCGTTGATCGCGGCCTTCATGCCGGAGGTGCCGCAGGCTTCGAGCGGCCGCAGCGGGTTGTTCAGCCAGACGTCGCAGCCGGGGAACAGCGTGCGGGCCATGGCGATGTCGTAGTTCGGCAGGAAGACGATGCGGTGCCGGACCGCGGGATCGTCGGTGAAGCGGACCAGGTCCTGGATCATCTTCTTGCCGGCATCGTCCGCCGGGTGGGACTTGCCGGCGATGACCAGCTGGATGGGGTGTTCCTTGTGCAGCAGCAGGGCCTTCAGCCGCTCCGGGTCCCGCAGCATGAGGGTCAGCCGCTTGTAGGTGGGCACGCGGCGGGCGAACCCGATGGTCAGGACGTCCGGGTCCAGCACGGAATCGGTCCAGGCCAGCTCCGCATCGGCTGCGCCGCGCTTCTTCCACGCGGCCCGCAGCCGGCGCCGCACGTCCTCCACGAGGGAAACGCGCATCTCCCGCCGCAGCGCCCAGACCTCGGCATCGGACACGTTGTACGCCAGGTCCCAGCGGCCCGTCAGCTCGGTGTCGGGGCCGAACCGCTCCCGGGCGAGTTTCGAGATGCGCGGATCCACCCACGTGGGCACATGCACGCCGTTGGTGACGGAGGTGATCGGCACCTCCGAGTGGTCGAATCCCGGCCACAGTGCGGAGAACATGCCACGCGAGACTTCGCCGTGGAGCTTGGCCACGCCGTTGGCCCGCTGCGCGAGGCGCAGGCCCATCACGGCCATGTTGAAGACAAAGGGGTTGCCCTCGTGGAAGTTTTCGCGGCCCAGGTCGAGGATGCGTGAGGTGGGGACGTCCGGGGCCAGGCCGGCCTCGAAGAAGTGCTGGATCTGCGCGGCCTCGAAGCGGTCGATGCCGGCCGGAACCGGCGTGTGTGTCGTGAACACGGTGGACGAGCGTCCGGCGGCGAGGGCCTCGTCAAAGGTGAGCGCCTGCTCGCCTGACATCAGTTCCTGGATCCGTTCGATGCCCAGGAACCCGGCGTGGCCCTCGTTCGTGTGGAACACCTCCGGCGCGGGCGTGCCGGTGAGCTTCTGGTAGGCGCGCAGAGCCTTGACCCCGCCCATGCCGAGCAGCAGCTCCTGCTGCAGGCGGTGGTCGCCGCCGCCGCCGTACAGGCGGTCGGTGATGCTGCGGGCGGCGTCGTCGTTTCCGGGGACGTTGGAATCCAGCAGCAGCAGGGGGACGCGTCCGACGTCGGCACGCCAGATATGTGCGGCAAGGTGCCGTCCGTTGGGCAGCGGCAGGGAAATTTCCAGCGGCTTGCCGTTGCCGTCCGCGGCCGGTTCCCGCAGCAGCGTCAGGGGCAGGCCGTCGGGATCGATGACGGGGTAGGTCTCCTGCTGCCAGGCGTCACGGGAGAGCGACTGCTTGAAGTAGCCGGCCTGGTAGAGCAGCCCGACGCCGATCAGCGGCACGCCAAGGTCTGAGGCGGCCTTCAGGTGGTCGCCGGCGAGGATGCCGAGGCCGCCCGAATACTGCGGCAGCACTTCGGTGATGCCGAATTCGGGGGAGAAGTAGGCAATGGAGGCGGGGGCGTCGCTGCCCAGCCCCTGGTACCAGCGGGGTTCCGTCAGGTACCGGTCCAGGTCCGCGGCTGCCGCCTGGACCCTGGCCACCACGTCCTTGTCCGTCGCGAGCCGGTGCATCTCTTCGCGGCCCACCAGGCCAAGGAAGCTGACGGGGTCGTTGCCGCACTGGGCCCAGACCCGCGGGTTTAGGCTTTCGAAGAGTTCCCGGGTGGGCCGGTGCCAGGACCAGCGGAGGTTGGTTGCCAACCTTGCCAGCGGCCGGATCGGCTCGGGAAGTACGGTACGGACAGTAAATCTGCGGATTGCCTTCACCTGCGCCACACTAATGGACAAGGTGAACGGCAGGAACTGCATTCGATTACTTTCCGGTAAATGACGAATCGCCTCAATAATTAAGTTCGCAGGCTTAGCAATCCGCCCCATTTCTCGCTAACGTCGAGCTTGTGACGACAAACACGCGAACCAGTGCCCCAGCAAAGCAAACGCCGAAAGTTTCGATCACGGAAGGCCTCCGGTTTGGCCGCTTCCCCATCACGGACGTTCAGCCTGTTGTCGAAGGGGGGAAGTTCCCGGCCAAGGCGCTGCCTGGTGAAGGGATCGTGGTCAGCGCCAGGTCCTTCCGCGAGGGCCACGACCAGTTGGGCGTCAGCGCGGTCCTCCTGGATCCGAAGGGCAATGAACGCCAGCGGGTCCGGCTGCAGCCCCCGGCCGGTGACCGCGGGAAGGGCACCGACCTTTGGGAAGGCCTGATCACCCCGGATTCCACCGGAAAGTGGTCATTCGTCATCGAGGCGTGGCACGACCGCTACGGCACGTGGCACCACAACGCCGAGGTCAAGGTGGACGCGGGCATCGACGTCGAACTGATGCTGGCGGAAGGGGCCGCACTGCTGTCGGAGGCAGCCGAGGAGCCGGCCCGGAACGACTCTGACCGCCAGACGCTGCGCTCGGCGGCCACCGTCCTGTCCGACACCTCTCTGTCGCCCGAAGACCGCCTGGCCGCCGGCTTCAGCCGCGACGTCGCCGCCGTCGTTGACCGCGAGCCGATCCGCGAGCTCGTCACCGTCTCCGAACAGTTCCCCCTGCTGGTTGAGCGGGACCGCGCCGGCCGCGGATCCTGGTACGAATTCTTCCCGCGCTCCGAGGGCGCGGTGCGCAACCACGACACGGGCGAGTGGACGTCCGGCAACTTCCGGACCGCCGCCCAGCGGCTGGACGCCGTCGCCGGCATGGGCTTTGACGTCATCTACATGCCGCCGATCCACCCGATTGGCGTGCAGCACCGCAAAGGCCCCAACAACACCCTGATTGCCGGACCGAACGATCCGGGTTCGCCGTGGGCCATCGGCGCCAAGGAAGGCGGGCACGACGCCATCCACCCGGACCTCGGAACCTTTGAGGACTTCGACGCCTTCGTGGCGCGGGCCAATGAGCTCAACCTCGAGGTGGCGCTCGACCTGGCACTCCAGGCGGCACCGGACCACCCCTGGGTCACCGAGCACCCCGAGTGGTTCACCACGCGCGTGGACGGCAGCATCGCGTACGCCGAAAACCCGCCGAAGAAGTATCAGGACATCTACCCGCTCAACTTCGACAACGACCCCGAGGGCCTGTCCAAGGAAATCCTGCGGATCGTCCAGCTGTGGGTCAGCCACGGTGTGAAGATCTTCCGGGTGGACAACCCGCACACCAAGCCGGTGTGGTTCTGGGAGTGGCTCATCGCCAAGGTGAACAAGAAGGACCCCGACGTCGTCTTCCTGGCCGAAGCGTTCACCCGCCCCGCCATGATGCACGCCCTGGGCAGGGCCGGCTTCCAGCAGTCCTACACCTACTTCACGTGGCGCAACACCAAGAAGGAGCTGGAGGAGTACTTCCACCACGTCAGCCACGAGTCGGCTGCCTTTTTCCGGCCCAACTTCTTCGTCAACACTCCGGACATCCTCACCGAGTACCTGCAGTACGGCGGTCCGGCGGCGTTCAAGATCCGGGCTGCCCTCGCGTCAACCGCGAGCCCGCTGTGGGGCGTGTACGCCGGCTACGAGCTGTACGAGCACGTGGCCCGGCCCGGTGCCGAGGAGTACATCGACAACGAGAAGTTCGAGTACAAGGCCCGTGACTGGGACGCGGCGAACGCCTCCGGCCGGACGCTGGCGCCGTACCTGACCAAGCTCAACGAAATCCGCAGGGCCCACCCGGCGCTGGGGGACCTGCAGAACCTCACCCTGCACCAGTGCACGGACGACGCCACGGTGGTCTACTCCAAGCACAAGACCCTCCCGGACGGCACCAGGGACACCATCATCGTGGTGGTCAACGTGGACCCGCACAGCGCACGGGAAGGCATGGTGTCGCTGGACCTGGCTGCGCTGGGGCTTGACCCGAGCGAGCTCACCCCGAACGGCGGCTTCTGGGTGGACGACCTGATCACCGGCCAGTCGTGGGAATGGGGGGAGTACAACTACGTGAGGCTGGATGCGCATGTTGAACCTGCACACATCCTGAGCATCCGGAGGTAGCCGCCAGTGAGCTTCAGTCCGCAGAGCCCCACCCAGCACTTCACACCCAAGAGCACGTTCGAGCTCAATGCACCCGGTTTGCAGCATGACCCGCTGTGGTACCGGAAAGCGGTGTTTTACGAAGTGCTGGTCCGGGGCTTTGCGGACGCCAACGGCGACGGCTCGGGCGACTTCCACGGGCTGATCGAGAAGCTCGACTACCTGCAGTGGCTGGGCGTGGACTGCCTGTGGCTCCCGCCGTTCTTCCAGTCCCCCCTCCGGGACGGCGGCTATGACATCTCGGACTACAACTCCGTGCTGGACGAGTTCGGCACCATCAGCGACTTCAAGCGACTGGTGGCCGAGGCCCACGCGCGGGGCGTCCGGGTCATCATCGACCTTCCGCTGAACCACACCTCGGACCAGCACCCCTGGTTCCAGGAGTCCAGGAAGGATCCCGAGGGCCCGTTCGGCGACTTCTACGTCTGGAGCGACACGGACGAGAAATACCAGGATGCGCGCATCATCTTCGTGGACACGGAGGAATCCAACTGGACCTTCGACCCCATCCGGCGGCAGTTTTTCTGGCACCGGTTCTTCAGCCACCAGCCCGACCTGAACTTCGAAAACCCGAAGGTCATCGACGCCGTGTTCGACGTCGTGCGGTTCTGGCTGGACCAGGGGATCGACGGGTTCCGGGCGGACGCCATCCCGTACCTGTACGAGGAGGAGGGGACCAACTGCGAAAACCTCCCGGCAACGCACGAGTTCCTGCGCAGGCTGCGGAAGATGGTGGACGAAAGCTACCCCGGCCGGGTGATCATCGCCGAGGCCAACCAGCCGCCCAACGAGGTGGTGGAGTACTTCGGCACCGAGGAGGAACCGGAATGCCACATGGCGTTCCACTTTCCGATCATGCCGCGGCTCTACTATGCGCTGCGGGACCAGAAGGCCGCCCCCATCATCGAGACGATGCACGACACCCCGGACATTCCTGAGGGTGCCCAGTGGGGGACGTTCCTGCGCAACCACGATGAGCTGACGCTGGAAATGGTCACCGCCGATGAGCGTGCCGCCATGCTCGGCTGGTACGCCCCGGACCCGCGCATGCGGGCCAACATCGGCATCCGGCGCAGGCTGGCGCCGCTGCTGGACAACTCCAGGGCGGAAATCGAGCTCATCAACGCCCTGCTGCTGTCCCTGCCGGGCAGCCCCTTCCTGTATTACGGGGACGAAATCGGGATGGGCGACAACATCTGGCTCGAGGACCGCGACGCCGTCCGCACCCCGATGCAGTGGAACCCCGACCGCAACGCCGGGTTCTCCAACGCCGATCCCGGCAAGCTGTACCTCCCGGTGATCCAATCGCTGGTCTACAACTACGCCATGGCCAATGTCGAGGCCGAGGCCGCCCACTCCGGGTCGCTGCTGCGCTGGACCCGGCAGATCCTCAGCGTGCGGAAGAACCATCCGGCGTTCGGGCTCGGGGCGTTCAAGCACGTGGAGGCGGACCACGAGGTGGTGCTGGCCTACCTGCGCGAACTTCCGGAGGGCAACGCTGCCGGCGAACCGGCTGAAACCATCCTCTGCGTCTTCAATCTTTCGCAGCACCCGGTGTCCTCCACCCTGAGGCTTCCGGACTTTTCCGGACGGGGCCTGCGGGATGTCTTCGGGGGACAGCCGTTCCCCGGCATCGGCGACGACGGACACCTGACACTGACGCTGGGCAGCCACGACTTCTTCTGGCTGCGCCTGAGGTCCATGGCCTCCAACCCAGCTTCACCCTTTACGCAAGCGATGCCGATACTGTCGATTGAGGGATGAGATGACCCAAACCATGCTGACACCCACACTCGAACAACTGCTCCGCGACTGGCTCCCCGCCCAGAGATGGTTTCCGGTGAAGTCCCCGGACTTCACCCTGGCGCCGGTGGGCGGCCTGTTGCTGGAGGACGCCACCGGCAAGGCCGGCCTGGAGGTGTTCCTCGCCTCCATCGTCTCCACAACAGCCGACGGCGTTTCCCGCACCGATGTTGTGCAGATCCCGCTCAGCTACCGCAGCCAGCCGCTGCCCGGTGCTGAACGGGCACTGATCGGTGAAAGTGACGACGCGGAGCAGGGGCACCGCTGGGTTTACGACGCCGTCCACGACCCCGCGTTCATCGGCGCGTGGCTGGACCTGATCCGGTCACAAAAAACCGCCGGCACCGTCACCGGTCACCTCTCCGGAGCCGGCCAGCCGCTGCCGCGGGCCACCGGAACTGTCCGTGTCCTGTCCGGCGAACAGTCCAACACTTCAGTGATAGTGGACGACGGCGACTCCGCGGCCATTGTGAAGTTCTTCCGTGTGCTTTCGGCCGGTAAAAACCCCGAAGTGGAAGTCGGGGCCGCCCTGTCCGCGGCGCGAACCCCGGAGGTCCCGGCCACGCTGGGCTGGGTTACGGGCGAGTGGTACCCGCAGAGCCAGCTTCCCCAGGAAGGGGCCGCGGGCGGCGGCCCAGCCCAGGGCGAACTGGCGGTGGCCCACGAATTCCTGGCCGGGGGCCGGGACGCGTGGCGGCTCGCGGTCGACGCGGCGGCCGGGGGAGTGGACTTCACCGCCGAGGCGCATGCCCTCGGCCATGCCACGGCAACTGTCCACCGCAGGCTCGCCGAAACGCTGGGTGTCTCGGCCGAAGCGGTTCCTGGTGGGGATATTGCCCCCGGAGTAGCCCAGCGCATGCGTCAGATGTGGATGGAGGCCGGGCCCGCCGTCGGACCTTACCAGGAAGGGCTGGAACGCCTGCTCAGCGAGCTGGAAGGCACTCCCGCCGGTGCGCTGCAGCGCATCCACGGTGACCTTCACCTCGGCCAGATCCTCCAGGTGCCCGGCGCCGAAGGCGGCCGTGACCGCTGGGCCATCCTTGACTTCGAGGGGGAGCCGCTCCGGCCCATCTCCGAGCGCAATTTCCCCGACGCCCCGCTGAGGGACGTGACCGGCATGCTGCGCTCCTTCGACTATGCCGCGGGCGCTGCCGAGCGGGAACAGCCGGGTGTCCGCGTCCCCGGGTCCTGGGTGGACGACTGCACGGAGGCGTTCCTGGCAGGCTACGCTGAGGTCGCTCCCGGAACGGTGGACCGAAATTCGCCGCTGTTTGTGGCATTGTGGCTGGACAAGGCGCTCTACGAAGTCGTGTACGAGTTGCGCAACCGACCGGGCTGGCTGGCCATTCCGGTGAATGCGGCCAGGCGGCTCCTCAGCACTAAAGGCTCCGGCGAACCGGCCGGAGCAGCAGCGGAAGGTAAGAAGATGACAGGCTCTGCACATACCGACAGTCCCCACGCACCGTTGCACGTGGACGCGCACACGCTCTCACGCGTCGCGGCCGGTGAACACCATGCCCCGCACTCGGTGCTTGGTGCGCATTTGGACAACTACGGTCACGTGACCATCCGCACCGTCAAGCACCTCGCGGAAGCGGTCAACGTGGTGACGCAGGCCGGAACCGTGCCCATGACCCACGAGTCCGAAGGCGTCTGGGTGGCGGTCCTGGAACCGCTGCAGCACGGCCACGTGCCGGACTACCGCCTCGAGGTCACCTACGAAGGTGCCGAACCCATAACCGTGGATGATCCGTACCGTTACCTGCCTACCGTGGGCGAAGTGGACCTGCACCTGATCGGCGAGGGACGCCACGAGAAGCTGTGGACTGTGCTGGGCGCGCACGTGCAGCACTACAAGTCCTCGCTGGGCGACATCGACGGCGTGTCCTTTGCCGTGTGGGCGCCGAACGCGGAAGCGGTCCGGGTCAAGGGCGACTTCAACGCCTGGGACGGGCGGGAAAACTCGCTGCGCTCCCTCGGTTCCTCGGGCGTCTGGGAACTGTTCATCCCCGGGGTGCAGGCCGGCGCCTGCTACAAGTTCGAAATCAAGACCAAGGGCGGCTGGTGGGTGGAAAAGGCCGACCCCCTGGCCTTCGGCACCGAGGTGCCCCCGCTCACCGCCTCGAGGGTTGTCGAATCCCACTACCAGTTCCAGGACGCGGACTGGATGAAGGAACGCGCCGCACGGGACCCGCACAACTCGCCGATGAGCGTCTACGAGGTGCACCTCGGATCCTGGCGCCTTGGCCTCGGCTACCGCGAACTGGCCAAGGAACTCGTGGAATACGTGAAGTGGCTCGGCTTCAGCCACGTCGAGTTCATGCCCGTGGCCGAGCACCCCTTCGGCGGCTCCTGGGGCTACCAGGTCACCTCCTACTACGCGCCCACCTCGCGCTTCGGGCACCCCGATGAGTTCCGTTACCTCGTGGATTCCCTCCACCAGGCAGGCATCGGAGTCATCCTGGACTGGGTGCCTGCACACTTCCCGAAGGACAACTGGGCCCTGGCGCAGTTTGACGGACAGCCGCTGTACGAACACGCCGACCCGAACCTGGGCGAGCACCCGGACTGGGGCACCCTGATCTTCGACTTCGGGCGCACCGAAGTCCGGAACTTCCTGGTGGCCAACGCGCTCTACTGGCTCGACGAGTTCCACATCGACGGCCTGCGCGTGGACGCCGTCGCCTCCATGCTGTACCTGGACTACTCCCGGGAACACGGGCAGTGGCAACCCAACCGCTTTGGCGGCCGCGAGAACCTGGAGGCCATCTCGTTCCTCCAGGAGGCCAACGCCACGGTGTACAAAACCCACCCCGGCGCCGTGATGATCGCCGAGGAATCCACCGCTTTCCCCGGCGTCACGGCGCCGACAAGCCAGGGAGGCCTCGGCTTCGGGCTCAAGTGGAACATGGGCTGGATGCACGACTCCCTCAAGTACGCCTCCGAAGACCCGGTCAACCGCAAGTGGCACCACGGCACGGTGACGTTCTCCATGGTCTACGCCTTCACTGAGAACTTCCTGCTGCCGATCAGCCACGATGAGGTTGTCCACGGCAAGGGTTCCATGCTCCGCAAGATGCCGGGTGACCGCTGGCAGCAGCTGGCCAACCTCCGTGCCTTCCTCGGCTACCAGTGGGCGCACCCGGGCAAGCAGCTGATCTTCATGGGCACCGAATTCGGCCAGGAAGCCGAGTGGTCCGAACAGCATGGACTCGACTGGTGGCTCGCCGAGATTCCGGCACACCGCGGCGTTCAGCTGCTGCTGAAGGACCTGAACGAGCTCTACAGGTCGACGCCGGCGCTGTACTCCCGGGACAACGAGCCGGGCGGGTTCCAGTGGATCAACGGGGCAGACGCCGACCGCAACGTCCTGACCTTTGTCCGGTGGGACACCGAGGGCAACCCGCTGGTCTTCGCCGTGAACTTCTCCGGCGGCCCGCACAAGGAATACGCCCTTGGCGTGCCGTCCGCCGGAGCGTGGACCGAGGTCCTCAACACCGACTCGGAGGAGTACGGCGGATCGGGCGTCCTCAACGGCGGCACCCTGGTTGCAGAGGACGAGGGGATTGACGGCCAGCCTGCCACTCTGACGGTGACGCTGCCGCCCTTGGGTGCTGCGTACTTCCGGCCGGCTGACTCCGGTGTGATCACCACGTCGGCCGCGGCCCGGGCGAAAGCCAGTGAGGTTGGATCCGGTGTTGCCGCTTCCCCGACTGCCGGTCCGGGCGGTGCTGTGACCCGGGCTGCTGAGCCTAAGGGTGCTGAGGCTCCGGCTGTTGAACCGGACGGTGGTAAGCCGAAGGGTGACACCGGGAAGTCGGCTTTGCCGGGCGGTCCGCTCGTCTGATTCACTCTGGTTCCTCGGTCCACGACCAGGAGGAGGCCCCGGAATCCCTTGAGATTCCGGGGCCTCCCCGGCGTTGCTTCGGCCCACTTGGCATTCCGGGGAGGTAGTGGTAGAGTTTATTTCCGCGCCGCTCCATGGAGCGAATCGGCAGGGAGATCCGGAAGCCACAGGCTGGGCCGGACGGAAACCGCCGATTTGACTCGGACGAAGCGAGCGGGTAGGTTTGAAAAGTTGCTCCGGAGCGATCCTGAACGTTGGTTTGGGTGGTGCCGGGTGTGTCTGTTGTTTGAGAACTCAATAGTGTGCCAAGTTTATTGATACCGATTTTTTATTGATTGGTTGAATTGC
>NZ_JBHUSB010000011.1:76418-170685 GCF_042673905.1 Arthrobacter sp. NPDC057009 | reverse complement strand
GACGACGGCGGGACCTCCCGCCGTCGTCCGCTCCCTTTTGTGCTGTTCAGCGCTACAGACTCAGTGCCAAAGCCCTAGGGCAAACTCCGCAATCACCGTGGACAGCAGGAATGATGCGGTGATGGCGACGAGGCCCACCGGGATGATCTTCCAGCCGATGTTTCTCAGGAGCGGGATGTCCTTGCCCAGGGACAGGCCGGCGAGCGTCAGCATGACCGTGGCGATCGACAGGAAGTCCACCGCCTTGATGGGCCCGTTCAGCGCCCCGGCTGCGAAGAACCAGGGGCTGGAGATGTAGGCGCCGATGGTGGTGATGTAGACGATCGCCGAGATCTTCTTGGTGAGCTTGGCCAGGGCAATGCTGACCAGCACCAGCGCGAGCATGATGGCGTACCCGGCAACGATGGTCAGGCTGAATCCCTTGGCCGCGATCGAGGCCGTGCCGATGCCCAGGACCGTGAGGACCGAGAGCGAGAGCCACAGCGGCAGGTGCATGGCGGCCGAGGATTCGGCAACCCGTTCGCGGAACCGGCGGTTCTCTTCGGCCTGGGCCTCCGCTGCAGCGTCGGTATCGGCGAGCTCGGCGCCGGTGTGCTGCGACGGGGCGCCGGCCGTGACCGCTGCCTCCTCCCGGGTCTGCTTACGGGTCAGCGCCCGGTAGAAACGGTCCGCCAGCGGCAGGGCAAGGTAGATGCCGACGTAGACGCCCAGGATGGTGGTGATCAGGTTGGAGATGGCGGCCATGCCGAGGATGGCCTCCTGGTCGCCGGGGTAGGCGGCGATGATGCTGGCCGAGGAGGCCGCCATCATGGATCCGGACCCCACGCCTGCGCCCATGGCCAGGGCCAGGGGGTCGAAGATCTTCCAGTTGGAGATGAGAGAGGTCAGCAGCGTGATGTACACGGCGCCGAACAGGGTTCCGAACACGTACATGGCCAGGACGCCGCGGTACTGGTCGGAGTCGGGGCCGTACTTTTCGGAGACCATGGCGAAGGACGGCTCCCGGTCAAGGGAGAACGTCGCACCCACGGTGGCCTTGCCCATGCGGAGCAGGACGGCGAGCGGCAGTGCCAGCGCGATGGTGCCCAGCAGGTGCCCGACCTCCTGCAGCAGCAGTGCAGGACCGGCCTTGAGCAGGGTGGGCAGGCTGGGGCCGATGTTGAAGGCCAGCCGCGCCACCAGGAGCAGCACAGCCACACCGACCAGGGCGGCGGCCACGCGCTGCAGGTCCAGTCCCAGGGGCTTGAACTTCTGGACCGAGACCAGCAGGCCGAGGATAAGACCCCAGACCATGGGGAAGATGACGATCGCGCCGATGCCGACGTCGATCTTGGCCTGGCCGATCAGCTGGACCGCCAGGGCAATGACAAAGGCCAGCGCGGCGATGGGAAGCGTCAGCCGGGCACCAGCCCGGTCTGTCCGCGCGGGTGTGGTGCTGGTGCTCATGATGTGCCTTCCTGTGTAACCGTCTGACGGCGGTAGGCCGCTTTGATCAGGCGTGCCCTTTCGGTGGATGTGGTGGCCGCGGCGGCGACGGTCCAGGCGAGCGCGGTGGCTGCCTCGGACATCACGGCGTAGGCCTCCCGGGAGTCTGCCAGCGCGGCGAAAGCGTGCGAGTGAATGGGAACGTCCGCGCCGGGAATGCTGAGCCAGGGATGCAGGCTCGGGATGACCTGCGAGATGTTGCCCATGTCCGTTGAGCCGCCGCTGATGCCTGCCGACGGGGAGGTGTCCTTGCCGAACACGTCCATGGCCTCGGTCCAGTGCGCCGCCAGGGCGTCGTCCTGGATCAGGGGTTCGTACAGGGGTTCCGTGTCCTCGATGGCCAGTGTGGTGCCCGTGGCGAGGGCCGCCCCCTCGAAGCAGCGGCGGACGCGTTCCAGCAGCGCCTCATATTCCTTCAGGGTAAAGGCCCGGCATTCGAACTCCACCACCGCCCGTTCCGGAATGATGTTGGTGACGTGTCCGCCCTCTGCGACATAGAGGGCAACGCGGTGGTCGCCGGGGATCTGCTGGCGCAGCAGGCCGACGGCGACCTGGCTCAGCACCGCGGCGTCCGCGGCGTTCACGCCCTGGTGCGGGGCAGCTGCCGCATGGGCTGCCTTGCCCGTGAACGTCGCCCGGTAGCGGCCGACGGCCTGGGCGCTGGTGCCAGCCGGGTTGTACGTCACCCCGTCCTGGACCGGGTGGACCATGAGGGCGAGGCTGACGCCGTCGAAGGCGCCTTGTTCCAGCAGGAGCGACTTGCCGCCGCCGTGTTCCTCGGCGGGGGTTCCGATGGCCTTGAGGGTGATGCCGAGCTCGTCGACGAGCGGGCGCAGGGCGAGGGCTGCGCCCACCGAGGCGCCCGCGATCAGGTTGTGGCCACAGGCGTGTCCGATATCGGGCAGTGCGTCGTATTCCACGCACAGGGCCACTACCAGGTCGCCGCTGCCGGCGGTGGCGGTAAACGCGGTGGGAAGTCCGCCTGTTCCGTGTTCCACCTCGAAGCCGCCCTCAGCGAGCAGGTCTGCCGCCGCCCGGGCGGAGTGGACCTCCTCGAAGGACACCTCCTTGAGGGCGTGGATCTGCTGCGCCATGGCCAGGACCCGCGGTTTCCAGTTGCGGACGCCCTCCGCCAGCGCGGTGCGGTGGGCCTGCAGGGCAGGCGTTGGCTCGTTCAGTTCCATGGGTATGCCGGCCTTAGTAGGAGAGGGACGGGAAGGGGGCACCTGCCGCACGGGTCGGCACCCAGATGGCCTTGGTCTGCGTGTACTCGTCCAGGACACCGGGGCCGGACGAGCGGCCGTGGCCGGAGTCCCCGAAGCCGCCGAACGGCACCGCCACGTGGATGGTCTTGTACGAGTTGATCCAGAACGTGCCGGCCTTCACCTGGCGGGCAACGTGGTGAGCACGTGAAACATCCGAGGTCCACACGGCGCCGGCCAGGCCGAAGTTCGTGTTGTTGGCCCGGGCGATGGCCTCGGCCTCCGAGTCGAAGGCATCGGCCCCGACGACGGGCCCGAAGACCTCGGTGGTTTCGAGCCGGTTCTGCGGCGTCACGCCATCGAGCAGGGTGGGCATCACCCAGTGGCCGCCGGACAGCGACGACCCGGCCAGAGCGTCGGGAAGCGTTCCGTCGGTAACCCGGCGTCCGCCGTCGTTCATTCCTGCCTCGATGAGCGAGGTGACGGTGGCGAATTGCTGGGCCGTGATGATGGGGCCCACCTCGGTGTCCGGGCTCAGCGGGTCGCCGACGCGCAGCCGGGCGGCGCGGTCCGCCACCAGTTCGACGAACCGGGCGTGCACGCTGCGCTCCACCAGGAGCCGTGAGCCGGCGACGCAGGACTGGCCGGCGCCGGAGAAGATGGCTGCGATGGCGCCGTCGGCGGCGCGTTCCAGGTCCGCGTCCGCGAACACGATGTTGGCGCTCTTGCCGCCGAGCTCCAGCAGCGCGGGGATGCCGGCCTGTGCTGCCGCGACGGCCACGCGCCGCCCGGTGGGGACGGAACCGATGAAGCTGACTTTGCCAACGCGCCGGTCGCTGGTGAGGGCCGCGCCCACGGTCTGGCCGAGTCCTGCGGCCACGTTGAACACGCCTGCGGGCAGGCCGGCTTCATGCGCCAGCTGGGCGAGGCGGACGGTGGAGGCGGGCGTGAATTCGCTGGGCTTGATGATGACCGCGTTGCCGGCGGCCAGCGGGGCGGCGGAGTTCCAGCCGGCGGTGAACAGCGGCGCGTTCCAGGGCGTGATGGCCACGATGACGCCCCACGGTACGCGCTCGGTGTAGGTGTGCCAGGGGCCGGGAACGGGGATGGTCTGGCCGGTCAGCTTGTCGGCCCAGCCGGCGTAGTAGCCGAACATCTCGGCAACCTTGGCCGCCTCCACCCGGGCGTCGCGGATGGGTTTTCCGGCGGTGGCGGACTCGAGGACGGCAAGCTCTTCAGCGTGGTCCTCCACCGTGCGGCTGACGTTGCGCAGGATGGCGGCGCGTTCGAAGCCGTTCAGCTCGGCCCAGGCGGCGGCGCCGGCCACCGAGCTTTCCAGGATGGCGTTGGCGCCCTCTGCACCCGGGTCCGCGTACGTGGCGAAGGGCTCGCCGGTGGCGGCGGCGGTGAGCGTGATGCCCTCGCCGCTGCCGGCTACGGTCCGGCCGTCAAGGAATGCGCCCAGTCCGTTGGGGAAGGCCGCATCCAGGACGGCGCGGGCGGTGGCCGCTGAGGAGGAGGTGGGTGCTGTGGTGGTGCTCAAGGTGATGGTCCTCTGGTTTGTTTTGGTCGTTTGCTGTGGGGCCGTTAGGCGACGGCGGTGGTGCCGTTTTTGCTGTCGGGTGCGCCCGCCGGGGTGATGGCCGGAGCGACGGTACGTGCAATTTCCGTGAAGTCCGCGCGGGGGCCGAGGGCGGCGAGGGCTTCTTGCCACTGGCCGGCGACGGCGGCCAGCAGCGACGGGTTTTCGCCGATCTGGGCGGCGACGTCGACGGCGAGGGCGGCGTCGCGTGCCATGAGCCCGAGCGAAAAACCGGAGTCGTGGGTTCCGGAGAGCACCCAGTTGGGGTACATGTTTGCGGAGACTTTGCTGCCGCCGGAGGCCTCGCTGATGCTTGCCGCCGCCTTGGCCGGATCGATGCCGTAGGCCTTGGCGACGCCGAGGGCCTCGCCGACAGAGACCAGGTTGGCCGCCGCCAGGACGTTGTTCAGGAGCTTGACCACGTTGCCGCTGCCGGGCCCGCCGATGTGGTTGTACTTGCCGCCCGTGAGTGCCAGCAGGACGGGTTCCGCCGCGGCAAGGGCGGCGTCAGTTGCCCCGACGAAGGCGCTCAGCGTGCCCGTTGCTGCGCCGTCGCGGCCACCGGAGACGGGGGCATCCACGAAGGCTGCGCCCCGGGCCTCGGCCAGTGCGGCCAGCTGCTTGCTTGTTGCCGGTTCGGAGGTGGTGGTGTCAATGACCGCGATGGTCCCCGGCGCTGCCAAGAGCTGCGGGACGGTGGCTTCAACCACGCTCGCCGCAGGGAGGGAGAGGACCGCGTAGGGGGTGCCGGCCAGCTCCTCGACGCTGGCGGTGACGGCGATCCCGGCCTCGGCTGCGGCGGTCCGTGCCGATTCGGAGGGGTCGAAACCGGTGACTTGCCAGCCGGCCTTGTGTAGCGTGGCCGCCATCGCCCCGCCCATGGAGCCGAGGCCAATGACGGCGATGCGGCGGTCGGTGCTGGTGTTCATGAAGGTGCTCCTGGAAGAAAAGTGTGTGGGACGGGTTGGGTGCTAAACAGGGCTGCAGGTCAGTCGAGGTAGATGTCGAGGTCTTTCCATAGCTGCTGGGTGCGGCGGATGGCTGCGCGGCTGCGCTCCGGGTGGGCGGCTTCCATGCCTGCCAGCAGACCGTAGACCAGTGAATTTGCAGCGGTGACGGACTGGAAGAAGGAGATGCCCTCCGAGGCCACCACGAGGAGGTGGTCTGCCACGGCTGCGAGTCGGCCGCGCCGCATGTCGGTGATGGCAACCACTTTCGCACCGGCCTGTTTGGCGGCCTCGGCGGTGACGATGATCTGCCGCATGGAGCGCCACATGTTGATGACCACCAGGACGTCGCCGGGGCCCAGGGCGTTGGCGCTGGAGGCGAGGTGGACGGCGCCGCGGTTTTCGAGGGTGATGGGGTAGCCCATGGTCGAGCCCAGGTGTGCCATCACGCTTGCGGGCCCGGCGAAGGAGCCCAGCCCCAGGACGATGATGGACTTGGCCGCGGCCAGGGTGGCGATCGCCGCCTCCGCGCCGTCGGCGGTGTTGGAGTCCAGGGTCAGGCGCAGGTTCTCGATGTCGTGGTTGAGCGCATCATGCAGGGGACTGCGGTGTTCCCCGTGCTCGGTCAGCGTGTCCTCGGTGGAAATCATCACCAGGTAACGCGACCGCAGTTCCCGCTGGAGGTCCGGCCAGCCCCGGTAGCCCAGGCGCTGTGCCGCGCGGACCACCGTCGAATTGTTGACGTCGGCCCGCTGGGCAATCTCCGCAATGTCGGCGTACGAGGACAGCTGCGGGTTGCGGGCAATCACGTCGACAACCCGGGTCTGGGCCTTGGACAGGGGAACGTCCGGAAGCGCGTCGCCGAGCCAGGAATGGGATGCGGGTGCGGCGGCGGTTCCCGTGCTGGTGTCCAATCCGGCCGTGTCGGGGTTCAAGGTCAGCCTCTTCCTTTGACGGGTCTGTAACTCGGATCACTCTGCAAGTGCGTTTGCGTCTAATGTACTCTGCAATTCGAATTGCGAAAAGTGTTTTCTGGTTTGCCGTCTCCGAAACCCGGACCCAGGGCCCATTGCAGCAGCGTTAAGACCGCGCCACCATGAACTTATGAGCACCGAAACACCGGGCACAGGGGAGCTGAGTCTCCCGCAGGCGTTCCTCCTCCTGGCGACGAATGACAAGGACGGCGAGCCGGAAGTACCGTCAAGCGTTCTTAAAGCGGGACTGACCGGGGCGATTCTGGCCGAGCTGGATCTGCTGGGGGCAGTCCGCTTAGACGGAAAGTACGTGCGGGCGGTAGGTGAGCCCCCGCCGTCGGACTTCCGGCACCAGTGGGAGCTGATCCACGACAAGTCCCGGCCGCACAGTCCTCGGCGGTGGGTTGCCATGCTGGAAAACCGCGCCGAACTGCACCGCGTCTATGAGGGCATGGCGGCTCTCGGCGTCGTGACCCACGTCGGCGAAAAGCATCTGGGGGTCTTCAGGACCACCCGGTACCCGGAAAAGGACCATGCGCCGAAAGCGGCACTGTTGGCGAGGATCGAAGGCGTACTGAACGGATCGGCGTCGGACGCCAGGACAACGGCCCTGATTGGCCTGCTGCACGCGGCAGGGCTGATGGACAAGCTTTTCCCGGGCGCCGGTCCCGGCAGGCTCAGGGAGTTGACCGGTGAGCATTGGCCCTCCCGCGCGGTGCGGGACGAGCTGCGCATGATTCGGCTCGCCGAGGCGGAAGCGGCCACGTAGCGGGCACTTGCGGAAAAACCCGGCATGCTGATTTACTTCCCCCACGGTTCCTTAAGCAAACGGGTCCGAGTGCTGTAGCGCGCTGCTATGGGGGAGCACCATTCGGAGGATCAATGGCGGGGGAACACCGTGACGATCTAGTCATGCAGTCACTGCTGCTGGACGAGATCGGCCAGTCCGTGATCGGCATGGACGGCGACTGGCGCATCACCTATTGGAACCGCGCTTCAGAGCGTCTGTACGGGTTCGGCCGGGACACAGTATTGGGCCTGAAGATCTCGGATCTGGGAATCCTGGGAGCCGAGGCACGGGGCCAGAACGCCACGGACCGGGAGATGGCTGGCAGGCTTGCCCGCGGCGGGGACTGGGCAGGCGAACTGTGGGTCCGCCACAGCACAGGCCGGGAGTTCCCGGTCCACGTGACAGTCAGCCGGATCAGGGGCCGGCACACCGTGCCGGTCGCGGTGGTGGCCATCTCCAAGGACATCACCGACCGCAAGCACACTGAGGCCATCCTGCGCAGGCTGTCCGCCATGGTCGAATCTTCCGGGGACGCCATCATCGGCGCCGATCTCAGCGGGAAGATCACCAGCTGGAACGCCGGCGCGGCGAGGATGCTGGGCTGGAGTTCCTGGGAGGCTGTGGGGCAAAGCCTCTCGCTGTTCACGGCCGACGACGGCCCGTACTTCGGCGCGGACGTCACCGCCCGCACGGGGAACGGGACGTTCATTACGGGTGTGGGCGCGAAGTGGCGCTGCAAGGACGCGGGAGTGATCGACGTCGAACTGACCGTGTCCCCCGTCTATGACCAGGACGGCGTCCGGGTGGGGGCATCGGCCATCGCCCGGGACATCACCGAGATCCAGCGGCTGAAAGCCGCCGCTGAGGCCGAACGGGAGCGGCTCCTGGCTGCCCAGGAAATTGCCCACGTCGGCAGCGTTGAACACACGGTTGCCACGGGGGAGACGTGGCACTCAGAGGAATTCGACCGGATCCTGGGGTTCTCCAAGGGGGACCGGAAGGACCGGGAAACCATTTTGGCGCGGATTCACCACGAGGACCGGGACCGCGTGCTGGAAGTGTGGGAGAGCCTGGGGCGCGGCCTGGGCTTCGCAGATTTCGAATACCGGATCATCCGTCCCGGCGGCGAACAGCGGTGGCTGCATTCCCGGATCCGCAGTATCAATGGCGCAGACGGCAAGCCGATCCGGTTCCTGGACACGGTCCTGGATATCACCGACCGGAAAAAGACGGAACAGATCCTGGAGTGGCGGGCGCGCCACGATGCGCTGACCGGGCTGCCCAACAGGTACATGGTCACCGAGGTGCTCCAGGATGTCCTGGATGGGGAGGCCCGCCCGGTGGTGATGTTTGTCGACGTCGACCGGTTCAAACTGATCAATGACGGCATCGGCCACGGAGCCGGCGACGCCATCCTGGTGCTGCTGGGCGAGCGGCTGAAGGCCGCCGTCCGGGCCGGCGATACGGTGGGCCGGTTCGGTGGCGACGAGTTCGTGGTGATCTGCGAGAACCTGCAGATGTGCGGTGCCCAGGGTCTCGCTGAACGGATACGGGAGGCCACCCGGCAGCCGTTCGACGTGGACGGCCGGCAGATCTACCTCAACGTCAGTGTGGGAATTGCCCTGGCGGACGAGGAGGACACCGCCGAATCCATGCTGCAGGGGGCGGACGCCGCCATGTACCGGGCCAAGTCCGCGGGCGGGGATTCGTCGGCCATCTACGACGCGCGCATGACCGGACGGGCCACCGGGCGCCTTGACCTCGAATCCGACCTGCGCCTTGCGCTGGAGCGCAATGAGCTGTCCCTGAACTACCAGCCGATCATCGACCTTTCCGCCGAGGGCGCCGTCGGTTTTGAGGCGCTGCTTCGCTGGCACCATCACGAGCACGGCCCGATCATGCCCGATACCTTCATCCCCATCGCCGAGGAGACGGGCCTGATCCTGCCGATCGGCACCTGGGTGCTGCGCGAGGCGCTGCACCAGGTGCAGCAGTGGCGTACGGAGGTCCCGGGCGCGGAGAACTTCACGGCGGCAGTGAACATCTCCGGCCGCCAGCTCGTGGCCAGCGACTTTCCCGACATCGTGGAGGCGGCCATCCGCGACACCGGGATCGACCCGGCCGCCGTCCATCTGGAAATCACCGAAACAGTGCTCATGGACCAGCCGGACCTGCCCAAGGAAACGCTGCAGCGGCTGGCCCGCCTGGGCGTCGGCCTGTCCATCGACGACTTCGGCACCGGTTACTCGTCGCTGAGCTACCTCAAGTGGCTCTCCGCCCGCACCCTCAAGATCGACCGCACCTTCGTCGAGGAACTCGGCACCGACCCGCACGGGGCCACCATCATCGAACTGGTCCTCGGCATGGCGGAAAGCCTCCGCCTTGATGTCGTGGCCGAAGGCGTGGAGACGAATGCCCAGCTCGCGGAACTCCGCCGGCTCGGTGTGCGCCTG
Organism: Arthrobacter sp. NPDC057009; assembly: GCF_042673905.1. Lineage (NCBI taxonomy): Bacteria > Bacillati > Actinomycetota > Actinomycetes > Micrococcales > Micrococcaceae > Arthrobacter > Arthrobacter sp. NPDC057009. The sequence goes on along the minus strand of NZ_JBHUSB010000011.1, from coordinate 161,252 downwards.
GCGCAGGGCTACCTCTGGAGCAAGCCCCTGCCGGCGGAGCGGATCCCGGCCTGGCTGAAGTCCCATCCGGCCAGGGTCCCGGCGGTGGAGTCCCTGCCCGGCGTGGGTTGATGCGGAGTAGATTGGCAGCATGCAGGAGCGCAGACGCAAGCGCCGCTGGGTGATCGCCGCTGCGGCGGGTGCCGTTGTGGTGGCTTTGGGACTCGCGCTGTTCAAGCCGTGGCTGCTGTTCATCGACGTGCGGGTGGATGAGCAGCTTCCTACCGTTGCGGCCTCCACTGTTGCGGTCTCGCCGTCACCGGAGCGGACAGCTCCGTCCGCCGGCCCGAAGCTGCCTTCCGGAAGCCCCAGCACGGCGCCTGCCGGACCAATCCAGCTTGCCGAAGGCCGACTGATCAGCCACGAACACGCCACCTCCGGGACCGTCCGGATTGTCCGGCAGTCCGGCGGATCACGGGTCCTGACGCTGGAGAACCTGGACACTTCCAACGGGCCGGATGTGCACGTCTGGCTCAGCGCCGCCGACGTGGTGGAGGGAACAGCGGGATGGTTCACGGCCGGCTCCGCAGAACACTATGACCTGGGCCTGATCAAGGGGAACCAGGGCAACCAGGTGTACGCGATCCCCGATGACGTCGACCTGGCCCGGTACCGGTCCGTGGACCTGTGGTGCGTCCAGTTCAGTGTTTCTTTCGGGGCGGCCCAGCTCAGCAGATAGGCGCACGGCCCGGTCATACCCAGAGAACGACGACGGCGGGTGGTCCCGCCGTCGTCCTTTAGCTTTGATGGGATGCGGTCAGAGATGCGCGGCCAGGTGCTCGCCGGCTGCGAAGGCGCGGGTGATGGCCGAGCCGAGGGTCGCTCCGCCTCCCGGGTAGTTGTTGCGGAAGACGCCGGCGGAGACGTTGCCTGCAGCGTAGAGTCCGGGGATCGGCTGCCGGTGCCGGTCGAGGACCCGGCCGGAGAAGTCGGTGTCCAGGCCGCCGGAGGTTCCCAGCACGCCGGCGGAAATCCGGACGGCGTAAAACGGGGCGGAAGCGAGCGGGGCAAGGCACGGGTTGGGGGTGTTGGCGGCGTCGCCCAGGAACCGGTCCTGCGGGGTTGCGCCGCGGTGGAACTCCGTGTCCACTCCATTCGAGGCGTCCGCGTTGAACCGGGCCACCGTGGCCGCCAGTCCGGCGGGGTCGATCCCGGACTTTTCGGCCAGTTCCTCCAGCGAACCCCCGGCTGTGATCCAATCCGCCGGGGCTCCGGCGGGCGAGCCGGCAACCGGGTACTTCGCCAGGTACGCCGCATCGAAGACGAGCCATGCCGGGTTGTTCTGCTGGCGGCCGGTCAGCGGGTCGACGGAGGCGAACACACGGCACGCATCGTGGTAGTTCAGCGCCTCGTTCACGAACCGCTTCCCGGCAGCATTCACAGTGATCGAGCCAGGCAGTGTCATTTCCACGTTCCCCATCCGGCCGGAGCGCACGCCGTCATACTCGTGTGATGCCTCGGAAATCACCGGCACTCCCCAGATTGCGGTCATGTCCGCCACAGCGGCGCCCGCCTTCAGACCCAGTTCCAGGCCATCGCCCTCGTTGGACGGTGCGCTGATGGGCGTCACGGGAAACGGCAGGAATGCCTGGCGGAGCCGCGGATTCCATTCGAAACCGCCGGACGCGAGGACGACGGCGGCCGCGGACACCGTTCTGCCCGATGCAGCACCGCCGAGGGTCATGACCCATCTGTCCCCATCGCGGGCCAGATCTTCGAACGGCGCAGAGACCGCGATCTCCACGCCGCGGTCCAGGGCGCTCACCACCAGCGAACCCACCAGCGCGCCGCCCATAGTCCGCACGCCCGTTGCGGCGCGCCGTTCCAGCAGCTCCGGATCCGCCGCCCGGCCGTTGAGCCGATCGCGTTCAGTCATGGTCAGCAGCGGAAAATACGACGACGGCCGGATCGCCTCCGCGAGGCCCGGGTGCCCCGACATGTCGAAGGCACCGTTGTCCAAGCTGCGTCCGCCGTCGGCCGCGCCTTGCCATTCCATGTGATAGTCCGGGCGGGCGATCGGCGTCAGCGAAACCCTGGTTTCGGCGTCGAGATAGGCGACGGCGCGCGGCGCCGTGCTGACGTACCACTCCACCTCCTCTTGGCTCAGCACGTGCCCCGCAGCTGCGGTGAGATACGCAACGCCGTCCTCATGGCTGTCCCGGTAGCCGGCCCGGCGGCCGAGATGGTTGTTGGGAGCCCACATCACGCCGCCTCCGGCGGCAGTGGTGCCGCCGAGCAGTGCCGCCTTCTCGGCCACGAGCACCCGCAGCCCCGTGTCGGCTGCCCTGATCGCCGCGACCAGGCCGGCCGCGCCGCTCCCTGCGACCACCACATCGTAGGTGTCCGAGACATTCCCGGCGGGGGTGAGCAACGGGGTATTCGCCGCCCGGCTCATGCCTTGGCTCCCGTGAACGCGGGGGTGTCCGTCTCGCAGGCAGCGGACGAGGCGGGCATGTCCACCACGATCTTGCCTACCGGCTCGGTGCGGCTGCGCATCAGTTCGAAGGCCTGCTGCAGGTTGTCGAAAGCGAAGCGGTGCGTCATCAGGGCCCTGGCCTGGTCCTGATGCCTGGCCAGCAGTTCCAATCCCGCCGGAATGAGGTTCAGGCTGTTTCGGCTGCCCAACAGGTCGATCTCCTTGAAGGGGATGGCGTTCATGGGAACGGACGCGGTCCTCGCCGAGATTCCGACCTGGACGACCCGTCCGGCACTCGCCACCAGGCGCACGGCGTTCTCCAGCGAGGACGGAACACCCGTGGCCTCGATGACCAGCTCCGGCCCGGCTAAATCCGTCAGCGCGTCCAGCCGGGCGGACTGGTCCGCGCCCGGGAACTCTGTGCGGGGATCCACCTGGAACGTGTCCACGGCACCGAATTTGGCGGCCAGCTCCAGCCGGTCCGGCTCGGTATCGGCGCAAACCACCCGAACACCGAGGTCCGTCAGGTACAGCGCGGCGAGCAGCCCGATCGGGCCGCTGCCCAGCACCAGCGCCGTTTCCCCGGCCGACGGCCGGCCCCGGTTTACGGCCTGCATCGCAATCGACGCGGGCTCGGCCATGGCCGCGAGATCCAGGTCCACGCCGTCGGGGACCGGGCACAGCTTCTCCACCGGTACGCTAACCAGCTCCACTAGTGCGCCGTCCGAGTAGCAGCCAATGCAGCCGATGTTCTCGCAGACGTTGAACCGGCCCAGGCGGCACGGGCGGCACTGTCCGCAGTAGACCATCGGGCTGACGGCGACCCGGTCACCGGTGCGGATGCCGGCGCCGTTGGTTCCGATGGCCTCGACGATGCCGGCGAACTCATGGCCTTGGATGACGGGCAGCCCGGCGGGATAGTCGTCCTCCCAGATGTGCAGGTCGGTGCCGCACAGGGTGACGTTGTGGACGCGGACCAGGGCATGGCCGGGTGCCAGGACCGGCTCCGGAACGTCCTCGTACCGGATGGTTTCCTTGGCGACGGTGCGGGCAATCAGCATGACGCGCTTCTAGTTCCGGGCGGCGCCGGCGGCGGCGTCAGCACCAAAAGCGATGTTCCACTGCCGGATGCTGCGGTGCTCCACAAGTCCGTGGCGGAAGAACGGGTCCTGGTCCATCAATGCTTCGGCGTCGGCCTTCGAGTCCGCCTGGATGATCAGCAGTGCACCCGGATCCTCCCCGGGCCCGAAGGGGCCGCTCTTCACCAGCCTGCCGTCGTCGAACTGTTCCTGCAGGAATTCCACGTGGCGGGGCCGGTGTTCGTCCCGTCGCGCGGACGTGGCGGCGGAGTAGGCGTAGGTAACAGCGAAGGTTCCCATGGGTGTGTCCTCATCGTTGAGCTAACGGTTGTTCCCTCCATGGTGGGCACCACGATTGTGCCGCGTCCAACACTTATTCGGTCTATGAGTATGTTTGGAAAACACATAATGCACGACGGCGGGAGGCCGGGCGGGGTGCCCGGGGGGACCTGTGCGGGACTCAGCCGGCAGGTGTGGGGAGGACTTCCTCTGCGACGGCCAGGGCCACCGCCAGGGCGGGGGAGATGCCTGCCGGATTCCAGGCCAGGCCCGATTCCAGCAGCGGTGTGGTGCCCGTCAGAGGAATGAACACGGTTCCGCCGGGCATGATGGTGGCGACGGAGGCGGGCATCAGGCTCACCCCGACACCGCCCGCAACGAGCGACAGCGCCGTATAGGGATCGGTGACCTCCTGCGCCACTCTCGGCCTGAAGCCGGATGCGGCGCAGGCGGCAAAGATGGCCTCGCGGAGCGTGGACCCCTGGGCGGCGCGCATAGTGACAAAACCGTCGTCGGAAAGCTCGGCGAGCGCGATCGCCGGCCGCTCCGCCAGCGGGTGGTCCACCGGCACGGTGGCGCCCAGCTGTTCGAGGGCGATGCTGCGCGTGGACAGCGTGCCCGCGTCCAGTGGCAGCCCGACAAAGGCGAGGTCCAGTGAACCGTTCCGGAGCTGCTGCAGCGCGTCCTGGGTCAGCAGTCCGCCGGTGAGCGTGAGGTCCAGCGCCGGATAGCGGTGCCGGAGCGCCCTGGTCAGCGGCGGAAGCGTCCGGTGGTTCAGTGCCCCGGAGAAGCCGATGCTGAGCCGGCCGTAGAACGTGCCGGGCTCGGTGACGGCGGAACGCCGGGCGAGATCAAGTTCGTCCATGACCCGGCGGGCGTGGGGGAGAAAGGCGACACCCGCCGTCGTCAGCGCCACAGAACGGGTGCTGCGCTCAAACAGCTCCGAGCCGAGCTCCTTCTCAAGCTTCCTGATGGTCTGGCTCAGCGGCGACTGGGCCATCCGGAGGCGGTGCGCTGCCCGGCCGAAGTGCAGCTCCTCGGCCACGGCAAGGAAGGCCTCGATTTGCCGAAGCTCCATGCAGTTCCTCCTGTGCCCGCAGCGGCGGGTCCGAATACGCAGATAATGCCCTCAAATTAGCAATCTGAGGGCATTATCTGCTTGTTCGCGCTTGGTTGCTGTGCGTCCAGAAGGAAGCTAGCGCACCGGGTTGCCCAGCTGCCGCAGCGGGGTCTTGTGGGTTTCGCGGGCCCAGTACGCGCCGGCCACGGCCAGCAGCGAGGATGCCGCGACGATCCAGGCGGCCGGGCCCCAGTTGGCCTTGTCGGCGCCGACCAGTGCAGTGCCCAGCAGGGGGGTGAAGCCGGCGCAGAGGATGCCGACCTGCAGGCCGATGGCCATGCCCGAGTAGCGGACCTTGACGTTGAACAGCTCGGAGAACCAGGCCGGGTAGATCGCGTTGGACATGGAGTACGTGCCGGCGGTGATCACGGTGCTGGCGAGGAAGATCATGGGGATGTTGCCTGTGGAGATGACCGAGAAGTAGACGAAGATCATCAGTCCGGACCCCAGGACACCGGTGATGAACACCGGTCGGCGGCCGAAGCGGTCCGAGAGGTGGGCCATCAGCGGCTGGCTGGCGATGGCGATGACGTTGCCAACGATGCTGACCCAGAGCATGGTCGACGCCGGCACGCCGACGGACACGGCGTAGGCGAGGCCGAAGGACTGCATGAACGTGTTGGTGACGGTTTCGAAGGACATCAGGGCAACCTGGAAGAACTGCGCCGGGTGCGTCTTGAACATCTTGGCGAAGGGAAGCTTGACGAGTTCGCCGTGGTCGTGCTTTTCCTCGAACACCTCAGGCTCCTCAAGGGAGCGCCGGACCAGGTAGGCGACCACAAGCACCAGCAGCGAGAGCCAGAATGGAATGCGCCAGCCCCAGGCGAGGCGGTCCGCTTCGCTCATGGCGGCCACGGGCAGGAACGCGAGCGAGGCCAGGACGATGCCGGCAGAGATGCCGCTCATGGCAAAGCTGGCGAAGAAGCCGCGGCGGCCCTCAGGAGCCTCCTCAGTGGACAGGGCGGAGGCTCCGGCGGTTTCCGCGCCGGCGGACAGGCCCTGCATGAGGCGCAGGACCACCAGCAGGGCGGGTGCCCAGTAACCGACAGCGTTGAAGTCCGGGAGCACGCCGATCAGGAATGTTGCCGAACCCATGAGCACCAGGGTCAGTACGAGCGTGTTTTTGCGGCCGATCTTGTCCCCCAGGTGGCCGAAGACGATGGCGCCAAAGGGGCGTGCCACATAGGCAACACCGAACGTGGCAAAGGAGGCGATGAGGGCGACGGTTGCATCGCCTGCAGGGAAAAAGATCTTGGAGAAGACCAGTGATGCCGCGGTGGCGTAGATGAAGAAGTCGTAGTACTCCAGCGCGCCGCCGAGGAAGGCGGCGAGGGCGGCCTTTTTGGCACGCTTCAGCTGGTATTGCTGCGCCTCGGTGCTGACATTAGGGGCAAGCTCGGTCATTGCAGGGGTCCTTCCGCACTGAAAGACGGGGTCCGGATTTTCGAATTGTGCGTATCGCGAACAAACGTACGATATGCGACTAGAAAAAGAATAGCGCAGAGTGAAGTGACTCACAATCCGCTTCTGTATGCCCCCCTTGCGCGTTTGCAGCGGACCTTATCCTTGGTAGGTCAGGAACAGTTCGCAGCTTGAAGTGCAGGGAGCCCATGGACGAACAGCCGGCCTACTTCGTGAAATCGGTGGAGAAGGCGTTCGATGTGCTCCTGGCGTTCACCCCGAACTCCCCGCGACTGACGGTCTCCCAGGTGGCTGCCGCAGCGGACATGACCAGGGCTTCCGCCCGCCGGTTCCTCCTCACCCTGGCCGACCTCGGCTACCTGCGCACGGACGGGACCCACTTTGAGCTGACGGCCCGTTCGCTGGACATCGGCCGGACGTACCTGGCCAACCTCGAGCTTCCGGCCATCGCGGACCGGCACCTGAAATCCCTCGCCGCCGAGCTGAACGAGACCACTTCGCTCTGCGTGCTGGACGGGGCCGACGTCGTGTATGTCGCGTGCGTGCCCTCGCCGCGGCTACTCAGCGTCACCATCACCGTGGGAACCAGGTTCCCGGCCTGGGCGACGTCCATGGGGCGCGTGCTGCTGGGCGGCCTGGCCGAGGAGGGGCTGCAGGCCTACCTCGAAAACGTCCGGCTGCAGAAACTGACCGAGCGCTCGGTCGCGAGCCCGGACCAGCTGCGCACGGAGATCGAACGCGCCAGAGCCAGGGGCTGGTCCATGGTGTCGCAGGAGCTGGAGGAGGGGCTGCGCGGCGTGGCCGTGCCGGTCTGGCGCGGCCATGACATGGTAGCGGCCGTCAACGTCTCCCTCCAGACCCACCGTTCGCCGGCCGAGGACATCGAAAAGTCGGTGGTGCCGCGCCTGCAGGAGGCTGCCCGGCAGATCGGCCTGGACTACGGCGGGGGCGCGGCCGGGCTGCGGGGGGCCTGATGGCCAACTCGCCCTCCGGCGAATCCGTCATCCAGCGGGTGGTGAAGATCCTCGATGCCTTTTCGAAGGGCCGTCCGCGGATGTCGCTGAGCGAACTGGTCCGTGCCACGGGCATGTCCAGCAGCACCGCCCACCGGCTGGCCAACGACCTGGTGGACAGCGGGCTGCTGAACCGCAGCGACGCCGGTGACTACGGCGTCGGTATGAAGATGTGGGAACTTGCGTCCCGCAGTAATCCCCTTGAAGAATTCCGGCGGCGGGGCCTGCCGTTCCTGGAAGGGGTCCACGCGGCTGTCCGGGAACAGGTCTCACTCTCCATTCCCGACGTCGATTCAGGCACCGTGCTGTACCTGGAGCAGCTGGACCGGCACGGCACCGTCACCAATCTCGCTGCAGTGGCAGGCCGGCTCCTGATCCACAACACGTCCTCCGGGATGGCCATGATGGCGCATATGCCGCGTGACGTGCAGGAACGGTTCCTGGCGGGTCCGCTGGAGAAATCCACCGCCGCCACAGAGACCGACCCCGGCCGCCTGCGGGCCCAGCTCGCCCTGATCCGGGAGCGCGGCTACTCGCGCATGGCCGGTGTGCTGGTGGAAGAAAACACCGCCTACGCCGTCCCCGTCTTTGGTGAGGGTAACAGCGTGATCGGGGCGATCGCCGTCGTAATTCCGACGGCGGACGAGGATCCCAAGGTGGTCCTTCCTGTGCTGGTGGCCGCGGGGCGCGGCTTGTCCCGGACCATGGGCGCCGAACGGCGGCCCTACGGCACACGGCCCTGGCTCCAAGGTGCCTGACCTGAGGCTCTGAGCTCCTGGCCGGACGGCAGCTTCCCATCCGGCATCCCATTGAACGGGAAATCTCGCCGCGATGCTTTTCCCTGCTCCTAGTGTTTTTCCCCAGAGCCACAGGCACCGGACGCGGTGCAGGCCAACACTTCCGGCCCCCGGATTTCGGCGGGGCCGCCCTGGAAACTCAATGAGGAGAAACCTATGGGACACGTCCAGCCCCCAACCCCCGTCGGGGAGACCGCCGTCCTGGAACGCGCGGAAAGCCTCCCGGCAAAGACCCCGCGGAAGGCCGCCCTGGCTTCCTTCCTGGGATCCACGCTGGAGTACTACGACTTCTTCATCTACGGCACTGCCGCGGCGCTGGTGTTCCCGAAGATCTTCTTCCCCGGCGGAGATCCTGTGGTTGCCCTGCTCGGTGCCATGGCCACATTCGGCGTCGGCTACCTGGCCCGGCCGCTGGGCGGGGTCATCATGAGCCACTTCGGGGACAAGATCGGCCGCAAGCAAGCACTGATGATCACGCTGGTGATCATGGGCGTGGCCTCCATCGGCATCGGCTGCCTGCCCACTTACGGCCAGATCGGTTACTGGGCCACGGCCCTCCTGCTGGTGGGCAGGCTGGCCCAGGGATTCTCCGCCGGCGCCGAGGCCGCGGGGGCCTCCACCCTGACCATGGAACACTCCCCGGAAGGACGCCGCGGCTTCTTCACCAGCTTTGTGATGACCGGCTACGCCTCCGGCATGGTGCTCTCCACTGTGGTGTTCATCCCGCTGGCCGCCCTCCCGGAGGAGCAGCTGCTGGGCTGGGGCTGGCGGGTCCCGTTCTGGCTGTCCGCCGTCGTGCTGCTGGTTGCCTACTGGATCCGCACCAGGCTGGAGGAGCCGCCTGTGTTCGAAGAGGTGGTGGAAACGAAGAAGCCCAAGGGCATTCCGGCGGCCGAAGTGCTGAAAACCCAGTGGCGCGATGTCCTGCGGGTGGCCCTGGTGATGCTGTTCTCCGTCATGCAGACCACGTTCACCGTCTACGCCCTGGCCTACGCCACCGGCAAGGGCATCGGGCTGGACCGGACCTTGATGCTCACGGTCAACGCCGTCACCATCGGCCTGTCCATGTTCACCATCCCGCTGGCCGGCATCATCTCGGACCGCTTCGGCCGCAAGAAGGTGCTGCTGGTGGGTGCCTTCGGCTGCGCCGTCACCTCGTTCGGGTACTTCTGGGCCATCAGTGAGCACAACATCCCCCTGATCTTCGCCTTCGGGATCCTGAACATGTCCGTTTTCTACTCCTGCTGGAACGGCGTCTGGACGGTCTTTTTCCCTGAGATGTTCCCGGCGCCGGTCCGCTACTCCGGGATGGCCATCGGCAGCCAGGTGGGCCTGATCCTGACCGGCTTCGCCCCCGCCATTGCCACCCTCCTGGCCCAGCCCGGACCCGGAGGCTGGGTCCCGGTGGCAGCCTTCACGGTGGCCTGCCTGGCGGTGTCCGCGATCGCCATCGCCACGGCCCGCGAAACCCACAGAACGCCGCTCGAGGAACTCGGCCTGCCGCGCCAGCGCCGGATGTCCGCCTGATTCCCCGTTCCCCGCCCCTTCCCCTCCAGAAAGAAAGTTGGAACCATGACCCCGCCAGCAACCGCCCGCCGAACGTACAGAGCCGGAATCGTGGGCTGCGGCGCCATCTCCCGCAACCACCTCGAGGCCTTCGCCGCCCTGGATAACGTCCAGGTGGTGGGTGTGTGCGACATCGACCCGGACCGGGCACGCGCCACCGCCCGTGCCTGGGACGTGCCGAACGCGCTGAACACCGTGGACGAGCTCCTGGCGCTGGGCCTGGACATCCTCTCGGTGTGCACGCCCCACCCCACCCACGAGGAGGTGGTGCTCAAGGCCGCGGCAGCAGGGGTACATGTGCTGTGCGAAAAGCCCATCGCCACGCGGCTGGAGCCGGCCGAGCGCATGGTGGCTGCCTGCGAGGACGCCGGCGTGCAGTTCGGCGCGCTGTTCCAGCGCCGCTTCTGGCCGGCGGCGCAGCGGATCCGCTCGGCGATCGACGACGGGACGCTGGGCCGGCCGCTGCTGGCCCAGTGTTCCGTGATGCTGCACCGCGCGCCGGAATACTATTCCCGCGACGCGTGGCGCGGCACCTGGAAGAACGACGGCGGCGGCGTCCTCATGACGCAGGCCATCCACCAGATCGACCTGCTGCAGTGGTACCTCGGCGACGTCGCGGAGGTCTACGGAAAGGTCAACACCTACCGGCACGGCGACTACATCGAGGTGGAGGACTCCGCCACGGCCGTCATCACCTTCACCTCCGGCGCCATGGCAACGCTGGAAGCGTCGACGGCGGTGTCCCCCAACCTGGGGATCCAGCTCCGGATCACCGGTGAAACAGGTGCCTCGGCATCGCTCACTGAATTCCCCGAGGGCAGCGACGGCCGGCTGGACCTGTGGGCCGTGGGGGAGAAGATCACCGTGGAGCCTGTCCACCCCGAGGGCGTGGAGCCCAACGTGGACCTGTCCACCATCAATGGCCAGTTGATTCCGCACCACACCAGCCAGGTCCGGGACTTCGTGCAGGCGCTGGAGGCAGGCACCGCACCCGCCATCACCGGCAAGGATGCCCTTAAGTCGCTGCGGATCCTGCTGGCGGTCTACGAATCCGCACGCACCGGGCTCCCGGTCCGCTTCGCTGATGCCGAAGCTCCGGCGAGAGTCCAGCTGCCCGCCGACGTCGAGGTTTCAGGCGGCACCCGGGTCCCGGCGGAAGCTGCAGGCTGAGCCATGAACAACACTCGCCACGCCGCCCGCCCGCTCACCCTCGGCCGGAACGGCCGCACGCCGCGGACACTCCGCAACCGGCTCGCCTCCGCGCCGATGGAACGCAACTACGGCACCGCCGACGGTCACATCACCGAGCAGTACATCGACTACCTCGTCACCCGGGCCAGGGCCGGCCTGGGGCTGGTCACGACTGAAGCCACGTACGTCCGGGCCGACGGCAAAGGCCGCACACACCAGCTGGGCCTGCACACCGACGCGGTGATTCCCGGGCTGCGCCGTCTCACCGGTGCGCTGCACGCGGAAGGTGCGCTGGTCGCCGTCGAACTTAACCACGGCGGCCGGACCGCCCAAACAGCGGTGTCCGGGCACAAAAACGTGGCGCCGTCCCCGGTGCCGTGTGAGGTGGCCGGAGGGGAGGTTCCCCGGGAGCTGACCACCAGCGAATGCCATGAGCTGGTGGCCTCTTACGCCGCGGCCGCCCGCCGGGCGGTGGCCGCGGGCTTCGACGTCATCAACATCCACGGCGCCCACGGCTACCTGATCCACCAGTTCACGTCGCCGATCTCCAACCACCGCACCGACGAGTTTGCCGCGCCCGAGCACTTCCTCAACCTGGTCATCGACGCCGTCCGCGATGCCGCGCCGGATGCCATCATCGGCATGCGGGTCTCCGTCCTGGAGGGCCCGGCGGACGGCATCAGCGCAGAGGACCAGGTAGCCATCATGGCCAAGGCGCACCTGGAGCAGCTGGACTTCCTGGACCTGTCCGCCGGCAGCTACGACGCCGGCGAATGGATCGTGCAGCCCGGTGAATGGGAGCTCGGGCTGCTGCGCGACTACGCAGCGGCCTATCGCCGGTTCGGGCTTCCCCTCGGCATGGCCGGGCGGCTGAACACTCCGGCCGTCATCGAGGAGGTCCTCGGCGATGGCGTCTGTGACTTCGTCAGCCTGGCCCGGGCCATACACGCCGACCCCGGCTTTGTAGGCGGCGTCCTGCGGGGTGAGGTTTACCGTCCCTGCATCGCCTGCAACGTCTGCATCGACACCCTCGGCCAGGGGCAGGTTACCTGCACCGTCAACCCTGCCGTCGGGCGCTCGCGGGTGCCGCTTCCCACGCCGGCCGTGCGTCCGGGAGCCCGGATCACCGTGGTGGGTGCCGGACCGGCGGGACTTACGGCCGCCCGGGAACTTGCCCTGGCAGGTGCGCGGGTCACCGTGTTCGACGACGGCGCCCGGCCGGGCGGGCAGTTCGCCCTTGCGGAACAGATGAAATCGACGCCGGATTTCCACCGGTTCACCGACTGGGCCGCCGCCGAGAATGACCGGCTGGGTATCGAGCTGCGGCTGGGCTGCCGTATTAATACCCGCGACGCAGGGGCGCTGGCCCGGGAAACCGGAGCCGACGCCGTCGTCCTGGCCACAGGCGGGACCCGTCCCGGGGCAGACTTTCCGGGCGCCGACCTGCCGGGAGTTATGGACGTGCGGGACTGGCTGGCGGACCATCCGGAAGTGAATGAGTCAGGCGATGTTCCGGAAGCTGTGACCATCTGGGGCGCCGACTCCGTGGCCATGAGCCTGGCGGATACCCTCGCGGACCGTGGCACCGCGGTGCTGCTGGTGGGGCCGCAACACGTCCTGGCACCGGAATCCGGACGGCGGGCGAAGATCCTTGCCGTTCCAAGGCTCGAACAGAACCCGCGGGTCCGGATCCGGCTGGATGCCACGATCGAGGAATACGACGGCGGCCGGATCCGGATCTCGGGACCGGCACGGGACGGGTCCGGAGCCGACAAGTGGCTGGACGCGCCGGGAAGCCTCCTGGTGTCCCGCTCGGTGCTGCCGCTGGACGGTTCCGTCCCGGTGGCTGACCGCGAGGCTGACCTGACCCGGACTGCCGGCGTGCCGGTGGTGTTCGCCGGAACCGTGGCGGACCCGGCCCCTGCCATTGCGTCCAACGCCGTGAAGAGCGGCTATGACGCAGCGCAGCGCATCGCCGCAGCCCTCGCCGCCGAAGCCGCGGGCGGTGCAGAACCTGACCGTCCCGGCATTCCCACATACAGCGAACTCAGCATGAACGGAGCAACATCATGAGCGCACCTGGCCGCCTGCTGGGCCTGGCCCAGCTCTCCCTCCTCAACACCGCCCCGCCGCAGCTCGTGGCCATCGCCGCAGAGGCCGGCTTCGACTTCATCGGCGCCCGCGTCCGCGCCGTCACGCCCACCGAGCGGCCCTACGACCTGCAGCCGGGATCGCCGATGCTGAAGGAGACGCTGGCCCGGATGGCCGACACCGGGGTCACCGTCCGCGACATCGAGTTCCTGCTGCTGGACGGCACCGACCAGCGTGCCTCGTGGCTGGCGATGATGGAAGCCGGGCAGGCGCTGGGTGCCGCATCGCTGACCGTGGCCGCGTCAGACCCGGACACCGCCCGCCTCGCGGACACGCTGGCCCAGATGGCGGAGGACGGCCGGAACCACGGAATCGTGCCCACGCTCGAGCCGATTTCCTACCAGGCGGTGAACTCGATCCCCGCCGCTGTGGTCCTTGCCCGCGCCGCCGGCTGCAGCATTGTGGTGGACGCGCTGCACCTGAACCGCTTCGGTGCGGTCCCGGGCTCGCAGCAATGGCAGGACCTTGAAGGGAACCTGGATCTGGTGCCCCTGCTGCAGCTGTGCGACGGACCGGCACAGGGTCCGGCCGACCGGCCGGCGCTGGTGGCGGAATCGCGCTCAGAACGCGGCGTGCCCGGCGAAGGCGGCTTTGACCTCGCCGCCCTGGTGCACCTCTTTCCCGCGGACGTCCCGGTGAGTGTCGAGGCGCCGTCTGACAGCACGGTCCCGCAACTGGGCGAGCTCGGCTGGGCCCGGAAGCTGAGGGAGACCGCGCTCGCCGTCCTCGCGCCGGTGTCTACATCAGAGAGAGCGTCAGCAGCAGCGAAAGCGGTAAAAGCATGAGGGAAACAGCAGCAGAAGCAACCGCAACCACGGCGGAAACAGGAACGACGGCGGAACTGGCACCCGGCGTCGTCATTCCGCTCATAGGACTGGGCACCTGGCCCATGACCGGCGAAGACGCGGCCAGTGCCGTGGACCGCGCCATCGCCAACGGATACCGGCACATCGATACCGCGGAGAATTACGGCAACGAGGAGGCCGTTCGGGAGGGGATCCGCCGCAGCGGCATTGACCGGGGAGAACTGTTCCTCACCACCAAGTTCAACCGGCACTGGCACAGCAAGGCCGGTGTGCGCGAGGCCTTCGGTGCGGCAGCCCGGCGGCTCGGCACCGAGTACCTGGACCTCTTCCTCATCCACTGGCCGAATCCTGCCCAGGGCCGGTTTGTCGAAGCGGCGGAAGGGCTCATCCGGCTTGCAGAGGAGGGACTGATCCGGTGCTGGGGCGTGTCCAACTTCAAGCCTGCCCACCTTCGGGAGCTGCAGGCGGCAGGCCTGGACGTTCCGCTCAACCAGGTGCAGGTTGATCCTGAACACCAGCAGTCGGATCAACTGGCCTTCCATGCGGAGCATGGCATTGCGACCGCCGCCTACAGCCCGCTGGGCCGCGGCGGCGGATTCCTTTCCGACCCCGCCGTCATGGGCCCGGCCGCGGAATATGGCAAGACGCCGGCGCAGGTGGTGCTCCGCTGGCAGGTCCAGTCCGGCCGTATTGCCATCCCCAGGTCCGCCGACGACCGGCGGCAGCGCGAAAACCTCGATGTCTTCGGCTTTGCCCTCACCACCCCGGAAATGGCAGCCATCGACGCCCTGGACACCGGCGCACCGCCGCGGCTGGACTCTGACGAATTCGGACACTGAAAAAACTGATGGAGTAAAAGATGACTTCCCCGATTGATGCAACAACCCCATCGCTGAACTGCGACGTTCTGGTGGTGGGCTCCGGCGCGGGCGGACTGGCCGCCGCCGTGACGGCCGCTTTCCACGGGCTAAAGGTTGTGGTGGCGGAAAAGGCGGACGTGTGCGGCGGTGCCACGGCGTGGTCAGGCGGCTGGGCCTGGGCGCCCGGCAATCCGTTGGCCAAGGCCGCCGGTGTCAGCGACGACAAGGAAGCGTTCCGGACCTATCTGCGCGGTGTCCTGGGACCCGACTACCAGGCGGACAGGGTGGACGCATTCCTGGAAGCCGTGCCGCACATGGTGGGCTTCTTTCACGACAAGACGGCGCTGCAGTTCGTTCCCGGCGCCAACATCAACGACATCTACGGCGGGCTCCCCGGCGCCGGGACCGGTCACCGCTCCGTGGGGCCCAAGCCCCTGAACGCCCGGCGGATCCGGCCGGAGGTACGCGCCAGGCTGCGGCACCAGCTGTATGAAACCTCGTTCCTGGGAATGGGCATCATGGCAGGGCAGGACCTGGGCAAGTTCCTGTCCGCTTCCCGGGGCAATCCGCGCGGGATCCTGCATGCAGGCTGGCGCTTTGGCCTGCACCTCCTGGATCTGCTGACGCACCGGCGCAACATGCAGCTGGTCAACGGCACGGCACTGACCGGCAGGCTGCTGCAGTCGGCGGACCAGCTCGGTGTCGACATCCGCGTGTCCACGCCTGCCCGCCGTCTCCTGACCGACGCGGCAGGCAAAGTGGCGGGCGCCGTCGTCGAAACTCCAGAAGGGGAGTTGCGGATCAACGCCTCACGTGGAGTTGTGCTGGCCGCCGGAGGCTTCCCGCACGACGTAGAGCGCCGGAAGGCGCTGTTCCCGCACGCGCCTTCCGGGCACGAACACTGGACCTTGGCCCCTGCGGAGGCCAACGGTGACGGGATCAGCCTGGGTCAGTCGGTGGGTGCCCGTTTCAGGACCGACGTGAAATCCGCCGCTGCGTGGTGCCCGGTGTCGCTGGTGCCGTACCGCAGCGGCCGGACCGGCACGTTCCCGCACATCATGGACCGCGCCAAGCCTGGCAGCATCGGCGTCCTGCGCAACGGGAAGCGGTTCGTCAATGAGGCCAACGGGTACTACGACTACGTGGCGGCAATGCTCGAGGCCACGCCGGCGGGGGAGCAGGCGGAGGCCTGGCAGGTCGCCGATGCCCGCTTTGTGCGGCGCTTCCCGCTGGGCATGGCCAAGCCGCTGCCCGTGCCGCTCTTCCCCTATCTGCGCTCCGGCTACCTCAGGAAGGGCCGCACCATCGAGGAACTGGCCGCAAAATGCGGCATCGATCCTGCCGGATTGAAAGAGACGGTGGAGCGGTTCAACCGCCATGCGGCCCTTGGCGAGGACCCGGACTTTGGCCGGGGTGCCACGGCGTTCAACCGGTACGGCGGCGATGCTGCGGTGAAGCCGAACCCCTCGCTCGGCCCCATCGGGAAGGGCCCGTTCTACGCCGTGCGCATCGTGCCCGGGAGCTTCGGCACCTTCGCCGGCCTGGATGTGGACGGCCGCTCCCGCGCCCTGGACGACGACGGCCGGCCGGTCCCGGGCCTGTACGTCGCCGGCAACGACCAGGCCAGCGTGATGGGCGGGCACTATCCGGCCGGCGGCATCAACCTGGGGCCGGCGCTCGCGTTCGGGTACGTGGCAGGCCGCGACCTGGCTGGCGTGGTGGAGTACGAGGACGACGGGACCAGGCCCGCGGAGGCAGTCGCCGAGGCGGATGCTCTCCAGACCCATTGACACCCGCGGCGGGCGGCCATATCCTACAACCAAATGGTTGTAGATCAGCTTAGTGATGCCGAACTTGACCGCCTTTTCCAGGCGCTCGCGGACACCACCCGGCGGGACATCATGCGCCGGGTGACGGTGGGTGGGTACTCGGTGACCGGTCTGGCGGCCCTCTACGCCATGAGTTTTGCCGCCGTTCAAAAGCATGTGGCGGTGTTGGAGCGCGCGTCCCTCGTCACGAAGGAAAAGCGCGGAAGGGAGCAGATCGTGCGGGGCAACCACGATGGCCTGGAGAAAGCCCGCCGCCTGCTTGACGAGTACGAGGCGATCTGGCGGCAGCGCGTCGCCCGGATCGCAGACATCCTCACTGAAGAAGCGGGCATCCGCACTGAAGAATAGGAAGGGTCCGGCAATGACGGTTATCAGCACCAGCAAGAATCCCGAGGATCTCAGTTTCACCCTCGTGGCGGAGTTCGACGCCGATGTGAAGCGCGTCTGGCAGATCTGGGAAGACCCGCGGCAGCTCGAGCGCTGGTGGGGCCCGCCCACCTACCCCGCCACATTCAGCCGCTACGAATTCACTCCCGGCGGGGAGGCCTCCTATTACATGACCGGCCCGGAAGGCGAGAAGCCCCACGGCTGGTGGCGCATCACCGACATCCAGGCACCGCACCGGCTCGAATTCGACGACGGGTTTGCCGACGACAACGGCGCCCCGGTGGAGGCCATGGGCGCCTCCCACGCCACCGTCACGCTCGAGGATATCGGCGGCCGGACCCGGATGACGGTCCGGTCCGTGTTCGAGTCCGAAGAGCAGATGAACGAGATGATGGAAATGGGCATGGAGGAAGGCATGAAGGAGGCCGCCGGGCAGATTGGTGCCCTCCTGGCCGAGCACTCCGTCGCCTAGCTGATGCCCTGGCCGGGACGGGCTGCCGGCCAAGGGCAAAAGCAAGAGGACGACGGCGGGGGGTTCCCGCCGTCGTCCTCTTGCGTTTGGATTGGTGCTGGTTACAGCGCCGCCGTGTTCAGGCTGAGCGTGAAGGTGTTCGGACCGGTGAGGTGGACGGCCACGTCATTCTTGTGGGCGTTCGCCCGGCTCGAAAAATCGTGCACCAGCGACTCCAGGGTGTGGTCCACAGCGGAGCGGTCCCAGATCTTGATCGTCATTGATTCAGCGTTGTCAAAGGTCATCTCTCAGTGCTTTCGTGTCTGGGCAAGGCGCCTATGCGATGCCGCGGAACAGGACAGCCCAGGAACGCTCGGAGGCCTAGGGCAGCTCGACGAGCTCACCGGTTTGGCCTCATTGCGTCCACCAGGATTTTGTTGTGTTTGAACTTCTCAGCAAGACCGAATCGGAAAGCGTATTCCTACTCGGTCTCACTCCATGATGCACAGGCGCGGAAGGGCATTTCAACCGATTTGACCCCGAAGGATGGGTGAGGTTAGCCACACCCCATTACGCGCGAACGTACACTTGGGGCCCTCAGCAAGCGCTTGCCAAGGGCCACAAGTGTACGTTCGCGCTCAGCCGATGACCGCCAGGACTGACCCGGCGGCGACCACTTCGCCTGCTCCGGCGGCGATGCCGGACAGAATGCCGCCCCGGTGCGCGGGGACGCTGGTCTCCATCTTCATCGCCTCCAGCACCACCACCGGGTCGCCTTCGGCCACCTCGGTTCCCGGCTCCACGAGCCACTTCACCACGGTGCCGCTCATGGCGGCGCGGAGCTCGGCAGGGTCGGAGGAACCGCCGTCGGACGGGCCTCCGCCGGCGTGAACAGCCGCAACGCCGCCGGGAAGTCCCTGGCCGGAGCGTGCCCAGCCGTCCAGCAGATCGGCAGGAAGCCCGACGGCGAGCCGGCGTCCGTCCACGTCCACGGTGATGGTGCGGCGCCGGCCTTCGGGTCCGGTGGGGCTGAAGTCGGGATCGGCCGGAATGCTGTCCGCGAAGTCGGTCTCGATCCAGCGGGTATGCACATTCAGGGCGGCCTCCGAAACGAAGTCCGGGGCCTCCACTACGGCCCGGTGGAACGGCAGGACGGTGGCCACCCCGGTGATGCTGAGTTCGGCGAGGGCACGGCGGGCCCGCCGCAGCGCCTGCTGGCGGTCGGCTCCGGTGACAATCAGCTTGGCCAGCAGCGAGTCGAACTGCGGTGCCACGAAAGAGCCGGAGCGGACTCCGGTGTCCAGCCGGATGCCGGGGCCGGTGGGTGCGGTGAATCCGGTGACGGTGCCGGGGGAGGGCAGGAAGCCGCGCCCCACGTCCTCGGCGTTGATCCTGAATTCGAAGGCATGGCCACGCGGTGCGGGATCCTCGGTGAAGCGGAGCCGTTCCCCGGCGGCGATGCGGAACTGTTCCTGGACCAGGTCGATGCCCGTGGTCTCCTCGGTGATGGGGTGTTCCACCTGCAGCCGCGTGTTCACCTCGAGGAAGGCGACCGTGCCGTCGGCGGCGACCAGGAACTCCACCGTCCCCGCGCCCGAGTAGCCGGCTTCCCGGCAGACTGCCTTGGCGGCGTCGTAAATCCGGGCCCGCTGATGCTCGGTGAGGAACGGCGCCGGAGCCTCCTCCACCAGCTTCTGGTGGCGGCGCTGGAGGGAACAGTCCCGGGTTCCGACGACGATGACGTTGCCGTGCGTGTCGGCCAGCACCTGCGCCTCCACGTGGCGGGGCCTGTCCAGGTACCGCTCCACGAAGCATTCACCGCGGCCGAACGCGGCCACCGCCTCGCGGACGGCTGAATCGAAGGCCTCCTCGACCTCGTCCATGTTCCGGACCACCTTCAGGCCGCGGCCGCCGCCGCCGAACGCTGCCTTGATGGCGATCGGGAGCCCGTGCTCTTCGGCGAAGGCGTGCGCCTCGGCGGCGGATCCGACCGGCCCGTCACTGCCAGCCACGAGCGGGGCGCCGGCGCGGACGGCGATCTCGCGGGCGGTGATCTTGTTGCCGAGCTGGCGGATGGCCTCCGGCGACGGCCCGATCCATGCGAGCCCGGCGTCCAGCACCGCCTGCGCAAAATCCGCGTTCTCCGACAGGAAACCGTATCCGGGATGGACCGCATCCGCCCCGGCAGCGGCAGCCGCGCCGAGCAGCTTCCCAATGTTCAGATAGGTGTCCGCCGGCGAGTTTCCGCCAAGGCTGAAGGCCTCGTCGGCGGCGGCAACGTGCAGGGCGTCCGCGTCGATGTCGGCATACACGGCCACGGAGGCCAACTGCGCGTCGTCGCACGCCCGGGCGATGCGGACGGCGATTTCACCGCGGTTGGCAATGAGGACCTTGTGCATCAGTTACTCGCTTTTCGTTCGGAAATTTCGTCGGAGGGGCCGGCCGGGGCGGCGGCCGATTCGGGGGCGATGCGGAAGCGGATGCTGCCGCCGATCGGGACCTGGGCGGCGAGGTCCAGCTGGTGGTCCACCACCACGCCGATCACGGGGTAGCCGCCGGTGATGGGATGGTCGGCAAGGAAGAGGACCGGCAGGCCCTCCGGCGGCATCTGGATGGCACCCGCCACGGTCCCCTCGCTGGGCAGCTCGCCGGTGCGGCTGCGCTGCAGGGGTGTTCCGTGCAGTCTCATGCCCACGCGGTTGGACTCCGGCTTGACCGTCCAGTCCTGGCCGCACAGGGAGTCGATCGCGGCCTGGTCGAACCAGTCCGCCCGCGGTCCCGGGACAATGTCCAGCACGGTGACCCCACCGCGCGGATAGTCGGGCTGGAGTTCCGGGCTGCCCACGACGCCGGATTCGGATTCGCCCCCGGAGGGCAGCAGTTGGCCGGGCGCCAGCGGCTGCGGTCCGATGCCGGACATCGTGTCGGTGGAGCGGCTGCCCAGCTCTGGCTTCACGTCCACACCCCCGCGGACAGCGATATAGCTGCGGAAGCCCGCCTCGGGCACGCCGATGGTCAGGATTTCGCCGTCGAGGAGGGCGAACGGCGCAGCCATGGGAACTGTGCGCTGACGCGCCCCTGCTCGGGTGTTCGTCGCATCTGCGGTTTCCGTCTTGCCGGGGGAGTCCGACGGCGTCACAACGGTGAGTGCCGACGGCGCCCCCGTGACGGCCAGGACCTGGTCACCAAGGGCCTGCAGCCTGAGCCCGCCGGAGACTGTCTCAATGGCGGCGGCCGACGGCGCGTTCCCCACAATGCGGTTTGCCCGCCGGAGCGAGGCCCGGTCCAGGGCGCCGGCAGCGGAGACACCAAGGGCCGAATGCCCCTGCCGGCCCAGGTCCTCGATGAGGCTGTGGAGCCCGGGCGACAGGACACGGAGGCCGTGCGTGGTTGCCGGGGCTGACTGTGTGCTGTCGGCCTGCTTGCTGTCGGTTGCGCCGTTGTCCGCCGAGGCTTCAGGCGCCATCCGGACCACGTCGCGGACGGCGCGGAACTGAACCCGGTGACCGGGGCTGGCCAGGGCGGGCTCGGGGCGGTCGAGGTCCCACATCCTGGCTCCGGTGCGGCCAATGAGCTGCCACCCTCCCGGCGACTTGCGCGGGTAGACGGCAGAGTAGTTTCCGGCGAGCGCCACCGATCCTGCCGGAACAGCGGTGCGCGGGGAACTCCGGCGCGGAACTTCCAAGACCTGGTTCTCACCCACCATGTAACCGAAGCCCGGCGCGAAGCCCGCGAAGGCAACGGTCCAGACCTGGCCGGTATGGGCCGCGACCACGCCGTCGGCACCGAGGCCGGTGAGCGTCCCCACTTCGGCGAGATCCTCGCCGTCGTACACGGTGTCAATGACCACCAGGCCGCCGGCCTGCTCCGCCGGCGCCGTGAGGTCCAGCTCCAGGAGGGCCTGCCCGATCCGCCGGGCAGCCGCGGGTGATTCCGCCCTGATCATGACGGTTTCGGCGGCGGCCAGGACATCCTGCTGCCCCGGCAGCGGAGCCTCGAGGAGCGCGGCCTGGAGGGCGACCACTTCCTGGGTGCCGGAAACCTCGGCAAGGACGGTGCGCGTTCCCACCGGCCGCACCGAGCGCACCCTGCCCGGGCTGGTTGCAACGTTGGCGTTCGCCATCGGGTCCTGAATCCGCCGCTTCATGCTAGGCGAAGGCCCTGATGTTGATTCCGGCGTCGTCCAGCGCGCGCTTCACGGCCACAGCCATGGCCACCGCGCCCGGGGAGTCCCCGTGGACGCACACCGATTCGGCGTCAATTTTCAGGCTGGAACCGTCGATGGCACGGATGGCCTCCCCGGTGGTCATCTGCAGGACGCGGGCCGCAACCATGTCCGGGTCTTCGAGCACGGAACCGGGCTGGGAGCGGGACGTCAGCGTGCCATCCGGGTTGTAGGCGCGGTCCGCGAAGGCTTCGGTGACGGCCCGGAGCCCTGCGGCCTCCGCGAGGCGCAGGACTTCTGAGCCGGGCAGGCCAAGGATGGGCAGTTCCGGATCCACGGACTTCACCGCGTCCACCACGGCGCCGGCCTGAGCGGTGTTGTGGACGATCGCGTTGTAGAGGCCGCCATGCGGCTTGACGTAGCGGACCCGGGTGCCGGCCGTCGCTGCCAGGGCCTGCAGCGCACCGATCTGGTAGACGACGTCGTCGGCCAGCTCGCGCGGGTCCACCTCCATGTACCTGCGGCCGAATCCGGCCAGGTCGCGGTAGCCCACGTGGGCGCCGACCACCACGCCGGCCTTGGCGGCCGCCTCGCAGGTGGTTCTGATGACGCTGGGATCGCCGGCGTGGAATCCGCAGGCTACATTGGCGCTCGACACGGAGGCCATCATGGCTGCGTCGTCTCCCAGGCTCCATCGCCCGAACGATTCACCGACGTCGCTGTTCAAATCTATTGCGTGCATTGTGACCCTCATCTCAACTCGTCCTAACACAAGGATGCACCCTCCGGCAGAAATGTTCAACAATTCAACAATCCAATTGTGGTGGATTCGTGTAGATTCGGTGTATGGCCACAGTGAACCCGAGCCCAGGCGTCTCCCGGCTGCGCGTGGCGGTGCCGTCGGTGGCCACCCGTGTGGCGAGTGAGCTCCGGCTCCAGATCGCGGAAGGGGCGCTTCCGCCGGGGACCAAGCTGAAGGAGGAGGCGCTGTCCGAAGAGCTCGGGGTCTCCCGCAACACCGTGCGCGAAGCATTTGCCGAACTGGCCAGCGAGCGGCTGGTGGTCCGCCAGCCCAACCGGGGCGTCTTCGTGGCGAGCCTTGACGCCAGCGACATCCACGACGTCTATGCCGTCCGCCGGGCCATCGAGGTCAGCGCCGTCCGCGGCGGCGGAAGCGCCGAGAGTATTGCCGCAGTGCGTGCCGCCGTGGAGGAAGGTAAGCGCGCGGCCGAGGCCGGGGACAGTGAAGGGCTGGGCAGCGCCAACCAGCATTTCCACGGCGCCCTCGTGGCCATGGCCGGCAGCGAACGCCTGAACACCATCATGTCGCAGGTGCTGGCCGAGATGCGGCTGTTCTTCCATAAGGCCTCCATCGACGGCGGCTTCTACCAGGACTACCTGGCGGACAACGAGCAGATCTGCAAGGCATTGGAGGCGGGGGAGTATGAGCGCGCCGCCGAGCGACTCCTGGCCTACCTCGACCGGTCCGAGGAGCACCAGACCGCCGTCCACTCGTCCTAGTCACAGCTCGTCCTAGGTACAGCGCGAATTAGGTACAGCGCGAACGGACACTTGTGGCCCTTGGGAACCGCTTTCCAAGGGCCACAAGTGTCCGTTCGCGCTTTAACTCCTTGACCGTGTGAACCCCTTGACCATGTGATCTGGGTCGCGTACATTGTTCAACAAGTTCCGGATTGTTCTACATTTCCACAATCCAACAGAACGCTCCGCTATCGGCGGCTGTCCGGGGGAAGCCGCCACCCAGCCTCAGCGCCCGCGCCTGTCAACGTCGCAGGCCGGACAGACTGGCGCACCCAGTGCATCCGCAGCTAACGGATGCCGTCCACACTCTTCATGGAGGAACTAATGGCCAATCAATCCGCACTGGCCTCCGCAGGTACCAGGCCCGCCGTCGGGCGCAAGGACATGTACAAGGCATTCGCGGCCAGCCTTACGGGAACGGCGCTGGAGTTCTACGACTTCGCCGTCTACTCCGCAGCTGCCGCCATCGTTTTCCCACTGATCTTCTTCCCGGCGTCCGACCCAGTGACGGGGACCCTGCTGGCCTTCTCGACGTACGCCGTAGGCTACATTTCCCGGCCGGTCGGCGGCATCATCTTTGGCCGCCTGGGCGACGAAATCGGGCGGAAGAAGATCCTGGTGTTCACCCTGATGCTGATCGGCGTGGCCACCTTCCTCATCGGCCTGCTGCCCACCTACGACAACATCGGCATCATCGCCCCGGCCATCCTTGTCTTCCTCCGGTTTGCGCAGGGTGTGGGGGTCGGCGGCGAATGGGGCGGCGCAGTCCTGCTGTCCAGCGAGTTCGGGGAACCCAGCCGGCGCGGCTTCTGGGCCTCTGCGGCGCAGATCGGCCCGCCCGCCGGAAACCTGATGGCCAACGGCGCGCTCGCGGTCCTCACCCTGGCCATGTCCGAGCAGGCATTCCTGGACTACGGCTGGCGCATTGCCTTCCTGATCTCGGCCCTGCTGGTGGCGTTCGGGCTGTGGATCCGCCTGAAGCTCGAGGACACGCCCATCTTCAAGGCCATGGAAGCCCGCGGCGATCAGCCCAAGGCCCCGATCAGGGAAGTCCTCACCACGCAGCGCAGGCCGCTCCTTGCCGCCATGCTCAGCCGCATCGGTCCGGACGTCACCTATGCCCTGTGCACCGTCTTCACCTTGACGTACGGCATCCAGGAACTCGGCTTCGACCGCGGGCAGGTACTCCTGGCAGTGCTCATCGGCTCGGGCCTGCAGCTCTTCACGATGCCGCTCGCGGGCGCCATCTCCGACCGGATCAACCGGCGCCTCGTCTATGGCATCGCCGCAGTGGCGGCAGCAGTCTGGGCCTACCTGTTCTTCATCGTCCTGGAGGGCCGCTCCCCGGTGATGCTCGTGGTGGGCACCGTGCTGGGCCTGCTGTGCCACTCCTTCATGTACGGCCCGCAAGCCGCGTTCGTCGTCGAGCAGTTCACGCCGCGGCTCCGCTCCACGGGCAGCTCGCTGGCATACACCTTTGCCGGCATCATCGGCGGCGCCATCGCACCGTTCATGTTCACCCTGCTGCAGAGCACCTTCCACAGCTGGGTTCCGGTGGCCGTCTACCTCAGCGTTGCCTGCCTGCTGACCCTCGTGGGCCTTGCCCTGGGCCGCGACTCGAACGTGGCCGAGGACGAGGAATACCTGCGGGCATCCGCAGAACCTGCCGAAAGCGCAACCCGATGAGCAGCGCCCGGGTAAGCCAGGCCAACGCACTCCTGCCGCCGTCGGAAGCCCGCCTGCAGTTCCGCAACGGCCTGGTCACACCCACCTCCGGCTGGAGCGACGGCTACACCCAGGCCAACCTGATCGCGGTGACGGCCGACTACGCGGACGAATTCCTCGAATTCTGCCGGCTGAATCCCAAGCCGTGCCCGGTGGTCGACGTCATTCCCGCGGGAAAGTATGAAAGTGCCCTCGCCCCCGGCTCTGACATCCGGACCGACATCCCGGCCTACCGGGTGTGGAAGGACGGGGTTCTGGCCGCGGAGGTGCCCGACGTCCGGTCCCTGTGGCGCGACGACATGGTGGGCGTGCTCATTGGCTGCAGCTTCACCTTCGAGGCTGCCCTGGCCAGCGAGGGCATCCCGCTGCGCCACACCGAGATGGGCCGCAACGTCCCCATGTACCGCACGAACGTCGAGTGCACCCCGGCGGGGCGGATCCATGGCCGCATGGTCGTCTCGATGCGCCCGATGCCGGCCGAACTCGTGGACACCGCCATCCGGGTCACTGCGGAAGTGCCCAAGGTCCACGGCGCCCCGGTCCACGCCGGATCGCCGGAGGCCCTGGGCATCGCGGACCTCGCCCGCCCCGACTTCGGGGACCCCGTGGACATCCGGCCGGGGGAGGTCCCGGTGTTCTGGGCCTGCGGTGTCACCCCGCAGAGCGCGGTCATGGCGTCCAGGCCTGCCTTTGCCATCAGCCACGCTCCCGGACACATGTTCATCACGGACGTTCCGGAGAGCACGTACCGGGTGCCGGCCGGTAAGTAAGGCACGGCAACAGGGAAGAACGACGGCGGGGCAGGGCCACTCGGTGTGGCCCTGCCCCGCTTTTCGTTGCCCTGCTGTACTTATGGCCGGGCTGCACTTGTGGCCGGGCTAGAAGCTCCTGGCGTTCGCCAGCACGGGCAGCTTCCCGCGGACGTCCGGAATGATGGCCGGGTCGACGTCGACGACCGCCAGTTCGGGTTTGCCGCCCAGCGCCACCAGCGGGGAACCGAGCGGCGACACCACCGCGCTGTGGCCGATCCCGGTGGGGGCGGTGCCGGCGGACGGCAGCCCCAGGCTGGCGGGGTCGGCCTGGCCGCAGGCCACCACAAAGGTGGTGCTGTCCACGGCACGGGCACGGACCAGCAGGTCCCACTGCTCCGCCTTGCCTGCGCCCGCGCCCCAGGATGCGCAGACGATGTTGATGGTGGCTCCGGCACGGGCGTTGGCGGTGAATAGTGCCGGGAAGCGGACGTCGTAGCAGGTGGCCAGGCCGATGACGGTGCCGTTCAGCTCGAAGGTCACCGGCGCGGTCCCGGCATCCACCGAATCGGACTCGGCAAACCCGAACGCGTCGAAGAGGTGGATCTTGTCGTAGGACGTGTCGATCCCCGGTCCGGTCACCAGGAGCGTGTTCCGCACCCGCCCTCCGTCGCCGGGGGTGAACATGCCGGCCACGACGGCGATGTCCAGGTCCGCTGCAATGGCCCGCACCGCGGTGGCCCACGGCCCGTCCAGCGGCTCGGCGATATCCGCCAGCGGGTTACCGAAGGCACGCATGGCCGCCTCCGGGAAGACCACCAGCTCGGCCCCGGCCTTTTTTGCCTGCGTGGCGTAGTCTCGGATGAGCTCTAGGTTGGCTTCGGGGCTGGCGCCCGTGACGATCTGGGCGACTGCTAAACGCATGTATCTGCTTCTCTCTGTCATATACACGATCCTGTTGTATACCTGATGTATGCGAAAAAGTTCGGGGACGGCGGCGTCCGGCCGGGAGAAGGCGTACGCCTATCTGCGTGAAAACATCCTGACCAATCCGGAGATGCAGGGGCGCTTCCTCAACGAACAGGAGCTGGCCGCCGAGATCGGGGTTTCCCGCACCCCGGTCCGCGAGGCCCTGCTGCTGTTGGTCTCTGACGGGCTGGTGGAACTGATCCCGCAGCGCGGCGCCTACGTACCCCCGGTGACTGGCCGGGAAATCTCG
The DNA here is from genome assembly GCF_042673905.1 of Arthrobacter sp. NPDC057009. Taxonomy (NCBI): domain Bacteria; kingdom Bacillati; phylum Actinomycetota; class Actinomycetes; order Micrococcales; family Micrococcaceae; genus Arthrobacter; species Arthrobacter sp. NPDC057009. Next base: position 134,446 of record NZ_JBHUSB010000011.1, on the reverse strand, counting down.
GAACTGATGGAACTGCGCGGCGTGCTGGAAAGCCACGCAGCCCGGCTTGTCATTGCGCACCGGAGCGTGCCGGCCGGCAAGATGCAGGAGACCCTGGACCAGCAGTCCAAACTGCCGGAAGACCAGAGTGCCGAAGCCGCCCAGGAGTTCATCCGGCTGGACACCCTCTTCCACCAGCACCTCATCGACGCGGCCGGCAACGAACTCATTTCCCGGACGTACAGCAAGCTGCACGTCCGGCAGATCGTCGTCGGGGTTTCCGCCCTGTTCCGGACGGGAGGCAGGCGGGAGCAGGTGTGCTCCGAACACCAGGACATCCTCGATGCCCTGGTGTCCGGAGACGCGGCGAAGGCGCAGGAGGCGATCGACCATCACCTGGCCGTCACCCGCGACATCCTGCTCCGCACCTGACGGAGTTTTTGTACAGATAATGGGACTTCCGGGGCCCTCGGCGGCCAACATCTGTGCAAAAACTCGGAACCGCTAGGCGGATTCGACGCCGGACTGCTGGCGGGCCGATGCGGAACCTTCCAGCAGCAGCCGGTAGTCCAGGTCCTCCACGGCGTCGTTGTCCCGGCCGAGGGCCAGACCCAGGAGGGTCACGGCTGCCGCCACGGCCACGTAGATGGCCACCGGAATCCAGGTTCCGTACTCAGCCAGCAGTACCGTGAACAGCAGCGGCGCGATGGCGCCGCCGATGACGCCGGCGAAGGTGTACGCCAGCGAACTGCCGGTGGAGCGCAGCCGGGGGGAGAACTGCTCCACGATGAAGGCGGCCTGCGGGCCGTACATGAACGAGTGCGCCATCAGACCCAGCACAATGCCGACGATCAGCATCGGCTGGTTGTTCCCGCCGAGGACGCCGAAGAAGATGAACGTCCAGACCGCTCCCACCGTGGCGCCGACGCCGTAGACCAGGCGGCGGTTGAAGCGGTCGGAGACGGCGCCTGCCAGCGGGATCATGAACAGCTGGAAAGCGGAGCCGATCAGGACGGCGGTCAGGACCTGGTTGCGCTCGTAGCCCAGGACCTGGATGCCGTACGTCAGCGTGAAGACGGTGAACAGCGCGTACAGCACGTCAGGTCCAACGCGGCACAGGATCGCGGCGATCAGCGGGCGGAGTTCCTTACGGAAGACCTCGTGGATCGGGGCGTGCGGCTGCTCGCCGTGGGCCTGGATGGCCTTGAACACCGGAGTGTCCTCCAGCTTCAGCCGGATCCAGAGGCCGAAGCCGACCAGCACGGCAGATACCAGGAACGCGATGCGCCAGCCGAAGCTCAGGAATTGCTCCTCGGTGAGTGCGACGGTCAGCACGGCCAGCGCGCCGTTGGCCAGGAGGTTGCCGGCGGGCGGGCCCACCTGCGCGGCGGAGGCCCAGAAGCCGCGGCGGTGCGGATCACCGTATTCGCTGGAGAGCAGCACGGCGCCGCCCCACTCGCCGCCGACGCCCACGCCCTGCGCGAACCGCAGCAGGACCAGGATGATCGGGGCGGTGACTCCGATGCTGTCGTACCCGGGAAGCACGCCGATCAGCACCGTAGCTACACCGATGATCATGAGCGTGGTGACGAGGATTTTCTTACGGCCAATGCGGTCCCCGAGCCGGCCGAAGATGATGCCGCCCACCGGGCGGGACACGTAGCCCACCGCGTAGGTGGAAAACGCGAGGATGGTGCCGGTCAGGGGATCGGACGCCGGAAAGAAGACGATGGGAAATACGACGGCGGCCGCCGCCGAGTAGACGGCGAAGTCGTACCACTCAAGAGCCGTGCCGGTAAGGCTGGCGGCGAAGGCCTTGTACAGGCCCTTGGGGTGAACCGTCGGATGCGGCTGCGGGTGCGGGTGCGGCGCTCCACCGGAAGCCGGAACTGGGACGTTAGCCATTTGTGTAGTCCTCCACGAGGTTTTTTATAGTGACGCCTGTCACGCTGGCGTTAAATGTATACATTACGCATACTGGATGTACATTGGCGACCGTTTCCGGTTTCCGATCTGTAAATTTTTTCAGCAGCACATGCAAAGGATGGATCCACGATGACGACTCTGAGCTTCGAACTACCTGGCGGCCGCACCCAGGACGTGGAGGTCAGGCACCTCCTGAATGCCGGCTACGCCGGGCGTGAGCAGGATGAGGTCCAGGCCCATATTGCCGAGCTCGCTGAACTTGGCGTTCCGGGACCCACCACTACTCCCGCCTTGTATCCAGTGTCCCCCTATCTGGCGCAACAGGTATCGGAAGTTCAGGTGCAGCATGGACGGACTTCCGGGGAAGCGGAATGGGCCATGGTCATCACCGGGGACGGGGTGCTGCTCACCGTCGCCTGCGACCACACCGACCGCGCCCTCGAAGTGCATGGGGTGGCCTGGAGCAAGAACGCCAGCCCTGATGTGCTGGGGCGCAAGGCCTGGCGCCTCGATGACGTGCGGGACCACCTGGACCAGATCACCCTGAAGGCATGGGTGGGGGAAGGGGACACCCCGGACACCCTCATCCAGGACAGCTCTCTGGAGGCCCTGCTGACGCCTGACTACTGGCTGGACGTCCTCACCGAGCGCGGCTTGAACGCCCCCGGAACGGTGCTCATTTCCGGAACGGTGGCCATGACCCACGGCGTCAACCAGTTCGCCCGCAGCTGGAAGGTGGAAATGACCGATCCGGTGACGGACGACTCCGTGGACGTCCAGTACGTCGTGGAGCAGATGGCGGAGCCGATCGGCTGACGGTCGTCCTGCCCGGGCAGAAGAACAGTGCCGGGTACAGCATCAGAAAAGCGGACGACGGCGGGAGCCTCCCGCCGTCGTCCTCTTGCGCCAGTGCCTAGGCGGTCAGCTCGTCCTGGCCGTGGTGGGCCGCGTTGCCGGACATGGCGCGGGCGCGCCCGGCTTTGGCCCGGTACGAGGACAGGAAGGTGGAGATGCGGCGCACGGCCTCGCGGATGTCGTCCACCGCGGGCAGGATGACGAACCTGAAATGGTCAGTGGCGTGCCAGTGGAACGCCGTCCCGTGCGAGACCAGGATTTTCTGGTCCTGCAGCAGGTCAAGGACGAACTGCTCGTCGTCCACGAACGGGTACATCTCCGGATCCAGCTTCGGGAACAAATACATCGCGCCGGCCGCCGGCACGCAGCTCACACCGGGAATCTCGTTAAGCAGCCGGCAGGCAAGATCGCGCTGCTCCCGCAGCCGGCCGCCGGGCCGGATCAGGTCCGTGATGCTCTGGTAACCGCCCAGCGAGGTCTGGATCGCGTGCTGCGCAGGAACATTGGGGCAGAGCCGGAGCGAGGCCAGCAGCTCCAGGGACTCCCGGTAGGCGGCGGTGGCCCAGCGGGGACCGCTCACGGCCACCCAGCCGGCCCGGTAGCCGGGCATCCGGTAGGCCTTGGACAGGCCGGAGAAGGTCAGCACCGGGATGTCCCGGGCCACCGAAGCCATGTGAATGTGGACGTTGTCCTCGAACAGGATCTTCTCGTAGATCTCGTCGGAAAACAGCACCAGGTCATGGCGCCGGGCCAGATCGGCGAACCCCTCCAGGATGTGCCGGGGATACACAGCCCCGGTGGGGTTGTTGGGGTTGATCAGCACGATGGCCCGCGTGCGCTCGGTGATCTTGGCCTCGACGTCCGCCATGTCCGGCCACCAGTTGTTCTCCTCATCGCACACGTAGTGCACGGCGGTGCCGCCGCAAAGCACCGTGGCAGCGGTCCACAGCGGATAGTCCGGCGAGGGGATCAGGACCTCGTCGCCATCCTCCAGGAATGCCTGGAGTGTCATGGAAATGAGCTCGCTGACCCCGTTGCCGATGAAGATGTCCTCCACACCGATCTCCATCAGGCCCTTGGTCTGGTAGTACTGGGAGATGGCGGTCCGGGCCGAAAAGATGCCCTTCGAGTCGCTGTAGCCCTGGGCCTCGCGGAGGTGGTGGATCATGTCCACCACGATGGACTCCGGCGCGTGCAGGCCGAACGGCGCCGGATCCCCCAGGTTCATGCGCAGGATGCTGTGGCCTTCCGACTCCATTTTCTTCGCCGCATGCTGCACCGGACCCCTGAGGTCGTAACGGACTTCTTGCAATCGGCTGGAATTCTGCATGGCACGCATGAGGCATGTTTTCACAGCTCTATGGGTCCGGACAATGTGAAGACGTCCGGGTCAAACGGCGGCGGGACGTCCCGCCGTTGGCGGCCGCCGGCGTTGCCGGGATTTGTGGCAACACGTAAGTTTCAGGATAGAAATGCCCAGCACGCAGCCTGAAGGAGAGCCGGGATGTCCCTGGTCAAAGGACTAGTCAACGGAGCGCTCGCCGGCGCCGCGGGAACCACCGCGCTGAATGCCGCCAGCTACCTGGATATGGTGTGGCGGGGCCGCGCGGCGAGCACGACCCCCACCGATTCGGTGGAGCGGCTGGCCGAACGGACAGGGGTCACCATCCCGGGAACCGAGGCCCAGCGCGGGAACCGGGTGGAGGCCCTTGGACCGCTGCTCGGGATCGCCACCGGCATGGGCCTGGGTGCCGTCCTGGGAGCTGCAGGGTCGCTGGGCTTGCGCACCGGACCCGTCGCATCGGTGGGCGTGGCGTCCCTTGCAGCCCTTCTCGTCTCCAACGTTCCCATGACCGCGCTGGGCATCACCGATCCGCGGACCTGGAGCGCCGCGGACTGGGTCAGCGACATCGTGCCGCACCTCGCGTACGGTGCGGTGACGGGGCACCTGCTCGAGCACCTGCCCAGGTAAGTGGCTATCCCCAAAGATACCCAGGCGCCCCAGGAGCCCAAGCATGCCCGGCCCGTCAGCCGGAAGGCACGCTGGGGCAGCCGCTGGGCCACCGTCGTCGCCGTGCTCCAGCGGCTGCTCTACGTGGCCATCACCGCCGCCGTGGGCTGGGCCGTCTATTTCTTTTTGCTCGCCCGGCTGGCAAAGGGGCCGGAACAGGTGTGGGTGTTCCTTCCCGTATGGCTGATTGCGGCCTACGCCTTCCTGCCCCGCGTCCACAAGATCCTCAGCAGCCTCTACCTGCCAAACTACTTCATCGGGCGCGCCCGCACCGGCGACGGCGTGCTGGGTGATCCGGTCAATCTCGCGGTCATTGGCCCGGCGGAGGAGCTGCGCACCGCGATGCTCACGGCAGGATGGACCGAGGCCGACCCTGTGACCCCGGCCACCGCCTGGCGCACCCTGACCTCGACGCTCCTGGGCCGAAGCTATCCGCAGTCGCCGGTCAGTAACCTGTACGTCTTCGGCAACAAGCACGACATGGCGTTCCAGCGCGAAATCGACGGCAACCCGCGGAAGCGGCACCACGTGCGGTTCTGGAAATGCCCGGACGGGTGGATGCTCCCCGGCGGTTTCGCCGTCGACTGGGTGGGCGCCGGAACGTACGACAAGAGCGTGGGCCTCTCGCTCTTCACCTTCCAGATCACGCACAAGATCGCCGACGGCACCGACGAGGAGCGCGACTTCATCATCGGCACGCTACAAACGGCTCACGCCGTGGAATCCGTGCACGTGATCCGCCACTTCTCCTCCGGCTACCACCACCGCAACGGCGGCGGAGACAGCATCCGCACCGACGGGCACCTTCCCATCATCGACCTCCGCCCGCCCGGCCAGCACGATCCGGCACCGCCGCCGGAAACAGGATAGGAAGGACAACATGGACAAGGCGATCATCAAATGCCCGCACTGCGGCCAGGCCAACCGCGTGCCGGCCGCGGCTGAGGGCCGGCCGCGGTGCGGAAAATGCCGCCGCGACCTGCCTTGGGTGGTGGAGGCGGGCGACGACGACTTCGCAGTCATTGCCGAACAGTCCCGCGTCCCGGTGCTGGTGGACTTCTGGGCGGTCTGGTGCGGGCCCTGCCGCATGGTGAGCCCGGTGCTGGACCAGCTGGCCCACGAGCGGGCAGGCGAGGTCAAGCTCGTGAAGGTGGATGTGGACAAGGCTCCCCGGCTTTCCGCCCGCTTCGCCATCCAGGCCGTCCCGACGCTGCTGGTGATCGTGGATGGAAAGGTCGTGGCCCGCCAGGCAGGCGCGGCGCCGGCCCCCGTTCTGGACCGCTGGCTGAAGGAGGCGCTCACTTGAGTGAGGACATTCTTCCCGCCGTGGATACTGCCGCAGCCGGGCTCTTCTGGTCTGACTATGCGGCAGCCTGCCCCGAAGCTGTCCGCATCTGTCCGGACTACACGGTCGAACGCTTTGGGGATTCCGCGGCCCTGGCCGACGAGCTGCTTCGGGCAGTGACGGAAGGAACCAAACGGGCCACTTCCGAGCTTGCCGACGAGTTTCTTGCAGCCGGGGCCGGCCTGCCCCGCATCGGGTCGCACTGGATAGCCTGCGATGCGGCCGGTATCCCGCGCGTCATCCTGCGCACCGTCGAGCTGCGTCTCGGCCCGTTCGCCAGCGCAGACGAGGCGTTCGCCCGGGACGAGGGCGAGGACGACCGCTCGCTGGCAAGCTGGCAGGCCGGGCACCGGAAGTACTGGACCCGGATCCGGGCCCGCCGCGGGATGGATTGGACCGAAGCCGACGAGATTGTTTTTGAGCGGTTCCGGGTGGTGTGGCCGCCCGCGCTGGCGGACCCGGCCTAGGGTCTGCCAGCCGGGACAGCCGGCCCGCGGCGAGTGCCCAAGTAGCGGGCGGCGTCCAAATTCGAGTACCTCATACGGATGCCACTGCCCGCGGCAGCCCATAGGGTGGAAGTATCGGGTGGTGGAAAGTGTGCCGGCACCGTCAGATGCAGGCACACACGGGGCTGGGGACGGCCGCCACGGTTGTTGCCGGACCGGCCGGTCCTCCCCGGCTGATTCGGCACGTCATTGGTTGAGTATCCGCTCCGGCCTTAAGTTGCCGCCTCACCTGCGAGGGCCCCATGAAGATTCCGAGGTCTGAACTACCCGTCGTCACGGCGGCTGTGAATACGGCACCAGTGAAGGCGGTACCCGACCCCCCTTCCGGTCGGGCCACGGCGGCCGGCGCATCCGGAATGCGGCAGGACAAGGGCATCCGGCAGGACAACGCCACTCGGCAAGACAACGCCACTCGGCAAGACAGGGGCACCCGGCAAGACAGGGGCACCCGGCAGGACAAAGACGCCGCCCCTACGCCGGCCCGCGCGGATATCGGCAACTGGCCCGACCCCATGTAGGCACAGTTCAGCATGTAGGCACCGTTCAGCAGCCCTGATGCAGCGGACGACGGCGGGAGGTCCCGCCGTCGTCGTTGTCCGTTTTTGCCCTGCCTCCCATCCGTTGGGAGCGGACTTTCGTTGAAGAGTCCGGCACGTGCCGGGAATACTGGAAACGGGACAAACTCCGGCGGCAGGGCGGTGAAAAGCGATGGGTTCAGCAGGCGGCGACTTCAGGCGGAAGGTGGAGCGCGCGGCCGAACTCCGCGCCCTCCGCTCCTCAGGCGGGACAGCGGAGGAGGATGCGGAGCTCTCTGCTGCCGAGGCCGAACTGCGGGAGAAACGCCGGAAGGTCAGTGACGCGGCCCGGGCCGATTACCTGGTTCGGGACGCGATGGCGCAGGGAAAGTTCGACAACCTGAAGTACTCCGGCAAACCGATTCCCGGCCTGGGGGAAGCCTACGACCCGGACTGGTGGGTCAAGGGCCTTATCCAGCGCGAACACCTCAGCGGCCTCGGGCCAAAGGCGATCCTGCTGCGCGCCGAGGATGCGGAACTGGATGCCAGGCTGGACGCCCAGTTCACGGAGAAACAGGTGCGCGACATTGTCGAGGACTTCAATGCCCGCATCATCGACGCCCGCCGCCAGCTGCAGGGCGGCCCGCCGGTGGTCACGAAAACCCGTGACGCCGACGTCGAAGTGCAGCGCTGGCGCGAGCGGCGGGCAGCGGCGGCCGCGGCCGCACCGGACCCGCTTCCGGAAGCCAAGGCGCCGTGGTGGCGGCGCCGGCGCAAACGCTCCTCCTGAAGCCGTGCAGGTGGCACGATAAAGGAATGGTGGCTGTTCTGCTGGGCTGGAACCCGGGCGTAGGCGATACCTGGCCGGGCTATTCGCGCGTGGTGGATGAACTGGCCACCGCCGGCGTGCACCGGCGCGCGTGGCCTATCGGGACCGGGGCCCGGCCCACGCCGGGAACGGACGCCTGGCTCGTGCTGCACGGAAAGACAGGCAGCGGGCTGATTGGCCATGGCGTGGTTGCCTCCGCTCCGTATCTGGCCGCCGGGCCGGATCTGCCGTTGTCTCAGCTGCCGGGCGAAGCCTGCGTTGACGTTGACTTTGACATGCTGTTGCCGCTCGGAGACCAGATCCCGGTGGACATTCTGGCAGCGCGCGCGCCGCTGACCGACTGGGCGGCCGCACCTGTAGCGGGCGGATGCCAGCCGGTTCCCGAGGAGCAGTCACGCGCCATCCGGGAGCTCTGGGCCGAGTGCCTGCCTGCCGACGAGATCGATCCCGTCCTTCCGGTGCCCGGCACACTGCCCCAGGACGCCATGATCCGGGTGGGCGTGAACCGGTACGAGCGGAACCCGTACGCCCGCCGCGTTTGCTTGGCGCACCATGGCACCTCCTGCGCCGCCTGCGGGTTTTCCTTCGAGGCCGCGTACGGCCCGGAAGGCGAAGGCTTCATCCAGGTCCATCACCTGGTGCCGGCAGCCCAGCTGGGCCCCGGCTACGAGCTGGACCCTGTGGGGGACCTTGTGCCGTTGTGCTCCAACTGCCATGCCATGGCGCACAGACGCCGGATCCCGTACACGGTGGCTGAACTCCGGGCCATGAGGTCCCGTGCGGGGTACATCAGCGGATCCGTGGTGACCCAGCAGGAACTGGACGCCCAGGCCGACGCCCGCCGCATCCTGGGCAGCACCTGAACCCGCGCCTCAGCAGATACGCGTCCCAGCCCATACCGTCAGGGGGACCAGAGCCAGTCCCGGTTGAAGTCCGGATGGTCACTGTAGGGGACCGCCAGCGCATTGAGGGACAGTGTGGTCCATTCCAGCGCCTGCGGAATCCACTCGGTCCCGTCCCCGAAGGGATCACGCACGAGCGTGGCAAGGGCAGTCTGCCTGGCAGACTCCACGATGCCGATCAGCCGCCGTTTGGCTTCGCATTCCAGCAGCAGGCGCCGTTCGTACCACTTGCCTGATTCCGACGTCGTGCGGTCCTCGAGCAGCTTGCGCGCCACGGCCTCGTCCTCGGCGATGCGCGCGGACAGGAACTCCACAATGTCCACTGTCTGAGCGTACGCCCGCCGCAACGCCTGCACATGGGCTACACTCCTGCACGCCGGCTACACGGCAGCAGGGAGGTCCACCGCGCCGCGGAGGTCAGCCGGGCTCAGCTCCACGGCGGTGCTGAGGTCCGCCGGGGACAGCGGCAGGTAGTAGGCGGAGCGGTAGCGGGTCCGGTCGCCGGTCACCACCCAGGCAGACCCCTTTCGCACGCGGAACCGCTTGGTCAGGACCGTCCGGTCGCGATGTACGAGGTGGGCCAGGACATCTGCCATGACGTCCTCGTGGGTGCACAGGACAGTCCCCGTTCCGCGGGCCTTGGCCACAAGGTCCAGAGTGCCCGCCAGGCTGCCGCCCGCCAGGTGCTCTGAACGCTCCACTTCGAGGGATTCCCGCCGCGCGAGTTCGGCGACGGTTTCGATGCAGCGGGGTGAGGGTGCGGCGAGGATGCGTTCGATGTCGAACATGGCTCCCAGTGAGGCGAGTGACCTGGCGGCCTGCTCACCGGCCGGTGCCAGCGGCCGGGCGCCCGCCTCCGGGTCCCAGGCGTCCCGTTTCGTCATTTCGGCCCCGCGCACCAGCAGCAGCATTTTTTCCCGCCGCGGGGCAGGCCGGACGCCCAGTTCAAGCTGGAGCCGGGCGCCCAGGGCAAGAATCGCGGGCCTGTCCCGCGGTTCTGTCACCGTGCGCAAGGCTGCCGGCAGCGAAAGCCACCTGACGGCGTCGACCTCTTCACTCGGCGTGAAGCGGCCCGATGCCGCCGTGGCAGACCAGTAACGGATGGTCTTGATTCTGCCCCTGCGGTCCTCATAGCGGATGCTGGGCAGCTCCGTGCCCAGATGGCAGCGCAGGCCGGTTTCCTCCCGCACCTCGCGCTCGGCGCACTCCCGGCCGGTTTCCCCCGGGTCCGCTTTGCCCTTGGGGATGGACCAGTCCCCGTGGGCCGGCCGGTGGATCAGGAGCACTTCAAGTGTGCCCTTCTTGCCGATCCGCCAGGGCAGTGCCCCGTAGGTCGGGGGCTTCGTCCTGCTCATGCGCTGGTCTCCGTCTGAAGGCTGCCGCTCTCGGCAGGAACCAGGCTCTGGGCCGGAACCAGGGTGAGCGCGGGGGTTTCCTTGGCGTGCTGCAGGCTGTCCAGCCGGCTGTAGAGTCCTCCGGCGGCGGCGAGTTCCGCGTGCCTGCCGCTTTCCACGATGCGGCCCTTGTCCAGCACATAAATCCGGTCGGCCCGTTTGAGCGTGGAGAGCCGGTGGGCGATGACGATCACCGTGCGCCCTGCCATCAGCCGCTCCAGTCCGTGCATGACGTACTGCTCGGAAATCGCGTCCAGGCCGGAGGTCGGTTCGTCGAGGATGACGATGGGGGTGTCCCGCACCAGTGCCCGGGCGATGGCGATGCGCTGGCGCTGTCCGCCCGAAAGCGTGACGCCGCGCTCGGCCACCGGGGTGTCGTAGCCCAGGGGCAGGTTGCGGACAAACTCATCCACGTGGGCGGCCTCGGCTGCCGCCAGGACCTGTTCCCGGCTGACGCCCTCGGAGCCGTAGGCGATGTTGTCGTAGATGGTCCCGCGGAACAGGATCGACTCCTGCAGCACCATGGATACCTGCCTGCGCACCGTGGCAAGCTGCAGGTCCCGCACGTCGATGCCGTCAAGGAGGACCTGCCCTTCGGCCGCATCGTACAGCCGCGGTATCAGGCTGACGACGGACGACTTGCCGGCACCCGTCGGGCCGGTGATCGCCACGACGCTGCCCGGCTCCGCCTTCAGGTCAATCCCGTGCAGCACATGCCGGTCGCCCTGGTAGCCGAAGCTCACCCGCCGCAGTTCCACCGCACCGGCCAGCCGCGGCGCCGGCCTCGCGCCGGGCCGGTCCGAGATGGCCGGCGCGGTGTCCAGGATCTCCTGGATGCGTTCTGCGCTGGCCTGGCCGCGGCTGATGACGGTGGTGAGCTTGGCCAGGGACTTCATGGGGGAGTACAGGGCCTTGAGGTAGGCGAGGAAGACCAGCAGCAGGCCCAGCGTCAGGGTTCCGTCCAGCACGCGCTGCGCGCCGATCCAGATGACCAGCACCGTGCCCAGGGTTGCGATGATGTCCACCAGCGGCGAGAACATGGACTGCAGCCGGATGACCCTCAGGCCGGCGTCGCGGCGTCCGTCATTCCGGGTGCGGAAGTCCTCCTCGTGGTGCGCCTCCCTCGTGTACGTCTGCATCACGCGCACCGAGGCAAACGTCTCCGACATCGCCGCCGCGATGTCGCTGTCCCTGCTGCGGGCCTCCTTCGACGCGCCCTTGATGCGCCGCCGGTAAAACAGCACCGTCATGAACAGCAGCGGAGACACCGCCAGGCCGATCAGGGCAAAGGTGGGGTCGATCAGCATGCAGATGGTGATGACGAATCCCAGGATGAAGATGTTGGGCAGCAGCACCGACAGGATCGACACCATGAGGGCTCGCACGTAATCGACGTCGGTGGTGGTCCGGGTGACCAGGTCGCCCAGCCGCTGCTTGTCGTGGAAGGCCAGGGACAGCCGCTGGAGATGGGTGAAGACTTCGGCCCGGATCGTGGCCATGGCCCGCTCACCCACGCCGTTGAGGAGCCGGGTGCCGAGGTAATCCGCTCCGGCGTTAAGTACTGTCATGGCGAGCAACGCGGACGCGGCGAGCAGAAGCAGTTGGAGCTGGCTCAGGCCGGCCAGGCCGAGGAAGGCGGGCATCTCGTGGAGCTGGGAGCTGCCCGAGGGCTGCAGCACGTCGTCGACTATGACCTTCATAGGCCACGGCAGGGCCACCTCCATGGCGGCGACGAACACCACCAGCAGCGCGCCGATCCCCAGCGCCCAGGCATGCGGGACTATCGCCCCGCGGAACCGCCAAAAGGTTTGAAACATTTCTCCCCCTAGAATCCGGCGGTCGCGAGCATCGTCCGAACACTGGATGCCGGGCGATGCTCTGAGACCGTCCAGGGATATCCCTGGTCCGGACCACTCTTCCCTGAAGAGCTTTGGGAAAACCCTGCCGGAGCTTGGGGAAAACCTGCTGGCGGGCTAGGGCCGACGGCGGTCAAAACCGTTTGGGGGGCTTACAACCGGGCTGTCACGGACTACCGTTTGCAAGTAGAGGCATATTTCCCGCCCGCAGCAGCAAAGGAGTCGCAATGGGTGACGTGTGGATCCGCACGATCAGCCACAGCCTGGTGCGGGCCGACAGGGTCACGGAGATCGCCTCATCCCGCGGATCGGTCCATGAGGAGCGCGGGTACTCGATCAAAGCGGTGGCCGAAGGCAAGGCGTACATCCTCATTGACAACAGCGACCTTGAAGGGACCACGAAGGCACGGTTCGCGCATGCCGGCCGGATGCAGGCGGGACTGCTGCTGGCCGTGGACGAGGCAAGTACTGCCGCCGAGCCCACGGTTATCAGCTATGAACAGGACGGGGAACGCTGGGTCATAACCCCGACGTCCGATATTGCGGGGGTGTCCCTGCCAATTGCACCTGCCGTAGGTGCCGCCTATACGGAATGACTCTGGACGGAAGCCAGTTAGATTTTGGCCGCCAGGTCATAGTCGGCGCCGCGCATGTTCTCACACAGGGCCACGCAGGCACCGATGCGGGTCTTGAAATCGGGTGACTGCTTCCACGCGTCACGGGACGCCTCGTCGGTCCATTCCGAGAAGGAAACGTAGTGCCCGGCCGTGCCCCGGTCCCGCAGCAGGTTCGCCTCGACCATGGCCGGGAAGTTTTCCCGGGACCATTGGAGGAACTCCTTCCAGCGCTCCACGAATTCCTCGTCCTTGCCCTCCTTGACCTGCCAGACCCCGGAGGCGTAATGCTCTGCCATCGGTCTCACACCCTTTCCCAGATGCCGGATAGTCATCATTTTAGGACTGGGCACCATTTATGGGAGGTGCCTAGCGTGCCACCCCGTTGGCGTCCTCCGGGCCCACAAAATCGCATGAGCCCTGATGGCGTTCGGGCAGGATGCAGGTCCGGCCGGTAGCCAGGTGCACATTGCCGCAACGGCCGGCCAGTGCCACATCTTCCCGGACGTGAAGGCTTCTAAGATCAGGGCGTTCGCCGCCGCGTACCGGCGAGGTTGCAGGCATTGGTGCGTCGTCGTCGGAATAATTCATGCTGGCGAACTCCTCGTCGAGTGGCTGCCCCTGATGTGCCAGGCCAGTCGTGTGGATCCAATGGTCCCAGTCTCCCGCCCCCGTATTAACGGCGGGTTACGGCGCTGTTAGATCCGATTGGCGAAGTTGTCCGGTCATGCTGCGCATGACGGGACGGCCCCCAGGGCAGGAAGTGCCGGGACGGGTGCGTTGCGGCCGCGGGGGTCAGTCAGGGGTGTCCGCGCCCTCTGCCGGATCCTGCGAGTGCATCCGGATGTCCGTGGGGTCGGCCATTTCATCCCCTTCGGCGGGGGCTTCGCTGTGGATGCGCTGCAGCGCCTCCGGGGTTTCGCTCATGACTGCCGCTCCTCTGTTGGGCTGTGTGCTGCGCTTAACCTTCATCTAGCTACCGCACCGCTCACGCTGTCAAGAACCGGCTCCACACTCTGGCCGGGCGAAAGGTTCTGTGTTGAACTGTTGGGGTTGCACCCGATATGCCTCCGCGGCTGCCAGCCGCAGCACTGCCTCTGCACCGTCGGCCCAGCCGGTTCGCGCCGGCTGCCGGGAAGGAACACAACCATGGCAAAGCACAAGATCGGCTATTTCGTAGGGAGCCTGGCCAGCGGCTCCATCAACCGGACCCTCTCCAAGGCACTCATCAGGCTCGCGCCCGAGGACCTCGAGTTTACCGAGATCCCCATCAAGGACCTTCCCCTGTACAGCTACGACTACGACGCCGACTTCCCGCCGGAAGGCCGTGCACTGAAGGAGGCCATCGAAGCGTCCGACGGCATCCTCTTCATCTCCCCGGAATACAACCGATCCATTCCCGGTGCCCTCAAGAACGCCATCGACTGGGGCTCCCGTCCGTGGGGCACCAACTCGTTCGCCCGCAAGCCCACCGGCATCATCGGCGCCTCGCCGGGAAGCATCGGCACGGCGGTGATGCAGTCCTCCATGCGCGCTGTGCTGAGCTTCCTCGACGCCCCGCAGCTGAATGCGCCCGAGGCCTATGTGAAGTTCAACCCCGACGTGTTCGGCAGCGACGGCGAGGTCAAGAATGAATCAACCGCAGCCTTCCTGCGCCACTACATGGAGGAATACGGCGCCTTCGTCCAGCGGGTCCTGGCCGCCAACGCGCCGGGCCACATCGGCGACCGGGAACCCGACGCCCAGAAGCTCTCCCGGTAGGCACCTCCTAGAGGGGGAGGGGGACGAGGCCGCCGAGGGTGCGGTACTTCTCGAGCCGCAGCGGAAGGAGCTCCGCCACGCCGGCAGCCGAGAGCGCGGCCAGCTCATACTCGATGGCCTGGCCCAGGCGCTGGCAGAACGCCCTGCCCTCGACGGCGGCGTCACCGCGTTCGTCCACGATGTGCTCCACCATGCCGTGGGCGTACAGCGACGCCACGTTGACTCCCTGCGCCTCGGACATGGCCGGGGCGAACTCCGTGCTGCGGTGCACGATGGCGCTCGCGCCTTCGGGCGGCAGCGGGGACAGCCAGGCATGCTGTGCTGCGATGGTGCGGTCGGCCGGGAACAGCGCCAGCGCACCGCCTCCGGTCCCCTGGCCCATGAGCACGGACACCGTGGGGGAGTTCAAACCGATGAGGTCGTGCAGCGACCTCGCGATTTCACCGGCGAGCCCGCCTTCCTCCGCCTCTTTGGACAGCGCCGCGCCGCCGGTGTCGATCACCGTCACCAGCGGCAGGCCGAGTTCCTCGGCCAGCCGCATGCCGCGCCGGGCCTCGCGCAATGACGCCGGGCCCATGGCCGTCTGCTGGGAGGGGCGGGGCCGGGTGTGCCCGATCACCACGCAGGACTTCTGCCCGAACCGGGCAAGTGCCAGCAGCAGCCCCGGGTCCTTTTCACCCTGGCCGGTGCCGTTGAGCGGCAGCACATCCCGGGCCCCGTAGGCCAGCAGCTGCCGCAGGTCCGGACGCCGGGGGTTCCGGGAGATTCCGATCGATTCCCAGGCGCCGGCGTCGGACGGTTTGACGGACAGCGTCCGCGGCGGACGGACCCGTGCGTGCGGCCCGGCGACCAGGATGCTCAAGGCGCGGTCGACGACGTCGGACAGCTGCCACGGCGGGACAACCGCGTCCACCAGCCCCTTGTCGAAGAGGTTCTCGGCCACCTGGACGTTCTCCGGGAACGGTGCACCGTACAGCGCCTCGTAGACGCGCGGCCCCAGGAAGCCGAGGAGGGCACCGGGCTCGGCCACGGTGATGTGTCCAAGCGAGCCCCAGGAGGCCATGACGCCGCCGGTAGTCGGGTGGCGCAAATACACGAGGTAGGGCAGGCCCGCCTGCCGGTGGGCCCGCACCGCCGCGCTGATTTTCACCATGGAGAGGAAGGCGATGGTGCCTTCCTGCATCCGGGTGCCGCCCGACGCTGGCCCGGCGAGCAGCGGCAGGCCCTCCCGGGTGGCCCGTTCGACGGCGTTCACGATCCGTTCCGCAGCGGCGAGGCCGATGGATCCGGCGAGGAAACGGAATTCGCTGACAATGACGGCCACGCGCCGGCCGCGGATGAGCCCTTCGCCGGTGAGGACGGACTCGTCCACACCGGTCTTTTCCCGGGCCGCCGCCAGTTCCTGCCGGTATTCCGCGCTGGGGTCGGGGTCCGCCACGGGCGAGTCCCAGCTGCGGTAGGAGCCGGGGTCGAGCACGGCGGCGATGAGTTCGGTGGCGTCCAAGTGCCGGACCTTCTGGGTTTCAGGCATGGTCAGCGGCCTTCCCCTGCAGAGCCGGCGGCGGCATTGGCCGGGACAAGCCCGAGCCACTGCCTGATCTGCTCGCCGTCCTGGTCCAGCAGCGGCGGAGCAGTATGTGCCTTGAGCGTGGTCTCGGCGGTGTCCGCGGCGCTGAAGAAGCGCAGCGGCGGCCCCGGAAGGGTGACGTTCCCGAGGATCTTGTGGTCGACGTCGATCACCAGCCCCTGCGAATGGACCTGTTCCCATGCGTAAACCTCGTCCAGGGTGCGGACCTTGCCCGCCGGGACGCCCGCCTCGTTCAGTTTGGCGAGCAGCGGCTCAGCCTCGTAGTCGGCGAAGACGCGCTCCACCTCGTCGATGACCTTTTCCCGGTTGCGGACGCGCTCGGCGTTGGTGGCGAACTCCGGGCGGTCCGCAGCAATGCCGAACGCGGCAGCAAACGTCCGCCACAGTTTCTCGCTGCCCACGCTGATCTGTACACGTCCCTGTCGGCAGTGGAACAGCCCGTACGGCGCGATGGACGGGTGGTGGTTGCCCTGGGCTTTCGGCACCTCGCCCGCGACGGTGGCGCGGGTTCCCTGGAAAGCATGCACACCGATCAGCGCTGCGAGCAGCGAGGTCCGCACAATCTGGCCCTGTCCCGTCCGTTCGCGCTGCAGCAGCGCAGCCAGCGTGCCGAACGCCCCGTACATGCCCGAGAGCAGGTCCGCGATGGGCACCCCCACCCGCTGCGGATCGTCGGGGCCGGAACCGGTCAGGGACATCAGCCCGGCCTCGCCCTGCAGGATCTGGTCGTAGCCGCTGCGGCGCGATTCCGGGCCGTCGTGGCCGAAGCCGGTGATGGACAGGACCACCAGCGACGGGTTCAGCGCATGCATCTGCGCGGCCGAGAATCCCAGCCGGTCCAGCACGCCGGGCCGGAAGTTTTCAATCACGACGTCGGCCCGTTCCAGCAGTTCGCGCAGAACCGTCCGCCCGTCGTCGCTCTTCAGGTCCAGGGCGATGGATTCCTTGTTGCGGTTGCAGGAGAGGAAGTATGTCGCCTGGGGATCGTCCTCGGGGCCAACGAAGGGCGGCCCCCAGCCGCGGGTATCGTCGCCGGTGCCGGGGTTCTCAACCTTGATGACCCGTGCGCCGAGGTCCGCGAGCATCATGCCGGCATGCGGTCCGGCCAGGGCGCGGCTCAGGTCCACCACGAGGTAACCGGCGAGGGGGCCTTGGGGCTGGGACGTACCTTCGGGCTGGGGCAGGCTTTCCGACTGGGAGGTGGATTCATGGTTCATGCTGGGTGTTCCTTCTCTTGCTTGCGGGGCTGCTGGTGCTCTTCCGGCCGGCTTACATCCAGCCGGGGAGGACCATGACCAGCCAGGCGATGGCGGGGCCGGCGATGACGACGACGCCGCTGTAGGCCAGGATCTGCTTGTAGAACTTGTCCTTGTCCACGTCCTCCGGAGCATTGGCGAGGACCAGGGCACCGTTGGTGGAGAACGGCGAGACGTCCACGATCGTGGCGGCGACGGCCAGGGCGGCGATGACGCCGACGGCACCGATTTCGCCGGTGGACAGGAACGGGACGGCCAGCGGGATGAGGGCGGCCAGGATGGCGGTGGAGGAGGCGAAGGCCGAGACCACGGCGCCGATGTAGCAGATCAGCAAGGCCGCCAGCAGCGGCATCCCGAGCTGGGCGACGCCGTCGGACACGAACTTGATGGTGCCGGCTTCCTCGAGGACGCCCACGAAGGTGAGCATGCCGCAGATGAGCAGGACGGTGGACCAGCTGATCTTGTTGACCGCGCCCTTCTGGGCGGCGGGGGAGACGAGGGCCAGGACCATGGCGATGGTGATGGAGACGAACCCAACGTCCACCTTGAAGCCGAGCGAGATGACGGCGAGGGCGATCAGTCCGGCGATGGTGACCAGCTGCGGAACGGTGGCGCGTGCACCGCCGGCCTCCGCCCCGTCCGTGGTGGCAGGTGAGGCCGGGGAGCAGCCAGAGGTTCCCTTGCGGGCGACGCCGGAGGGGGAGATGTCGGAACCGGAGCCCTGCAGGGTGACGCCGGCGGCGCGGGCTCCGACGCTGACGGCCATTCTGGACTCGGCAGCCTGCTCCACGAGCCGGCCGGTCTTGGTGGAGAGCAGTTTGCTGCCGCCCAGCACGATGAAGAGCACCACGGCGATGGCGAGGTTGAAGACAAAGCTGGCGAGGAAGATCATCATGGGGCTGGCTTCGAGGTCCGTTTTGCCGATGATGCCGTTGACCGTGACGCCGTAGACGGCAATCGGGGAGAAGCCGCCGGCCTGCGCCCCGTGGATCACCATCATGCCCATCATCAGCGGGTTGATCTTGTGCTTCGCGGCAAAGCTCAGGGCGATCGGCGCGATGATTGCGACGGCGGCCGGAGATAGGGCGCCGACGGCGGTGATGACCGCCGTGATGGCGAACATGACCCAGGGGATGAGCGCTACCTTGCTGCCCACCATCCGGACTGCGCCGCGCACCAGCAGGTCGATGGTTCCGTTGTTCTGGGCAATCGCGAAGAGATACGTGACACCGACGATGGTCAGGAACAGACCGCCGGGAAAGTTGGCGAGGATGTCGCTGGTGGACATCCCCAGGACCACCGAGCCGAGCAGGAAGGCACCCACGAAAGCCAGGGCGCCCATGTTGAGAGGCAGCACCGTGGCCAGCAGGAACATCACCGCCAGGATGATGATGGACAGGACAGGAGCGGACATCGTTGTTCCTCCGGGATGAGAGTTGATGTGATGTGGCTTACAGGCTCACTGGCCTAGCCTCCTAGACACTAGGTGACTTTGTCAATACTCCTCCGCTAAGCTGGACCCAGAACGCCGGAAGGATGCGCATGCCAAGGAAGACTGCAGCCCAACAGATTTCCCGAGTCGCCCGCCCGCGCCTCTACGAGCAGCTCGTGGAGCAGCTGATGGACTTCATCGAGTCCGCGCAGCTGGGCCCCGGCGACACCCTCCCCGCCGAGCGGGACCTGGCCGAACGGCTGGGCGTCTCGCGGGCAACGCTTGCCCAGGCGCTGGTGGCACTCGAGGTCCTCGGCGTCATCGACGTGCAGCACGGGACCGGCGCGGTCCTCGTCTACCGCCCCAACGTTCCCTCCGTACTCAAGGGACTGCGGGAGCACCGGAGCCGCCTCCCCGAGATTGTGGAGGCCCGCAGCACCCTCGAAGTGAAGCTGGCCGAGCTTGCCGCCGAGCGGCGCACCGACGAGGACATGCAGGCGATTGACAAGGCGCTGGACGCCATGGCGGAAGAGGTGGCCTCGGGCGCAAAGGGGGCACACGGCGATGAGCTCTTTCACCAGGCCATCACCGCCGCGGCGCACTCCGGCGTGTTGGCCCAGCTCATGACCTTCATTGCGGAGATGATCCTGGAAACGCGCCTGGAGTCGCTGGGGCAGCCCGGGCGGCCTGAACAGTCCCTGGCATCCCACCGCAAGATCGCCGATGCCATCCGGGCCCAGGATTCGGAGGCAGCCGCGGCAGCGATGCTGGACCACATCACCCTCGTGTCCGACGTCGCCCTGCTGAAGTAAGCCCGTGAAGCCGTTTCTGCTGCTCGCCTCGCGGGCCGAGGACGTCGCCGCGGAGGACGAATACGAGGCGTACCTGCGCTTTGGCGGGCTGGAGCCGCACCAGCTGAAGCGGATCCGGATGGAGCGCGAACCACTGCCGGAGCTGGACTTGGACGACTACTCCGGCGTCATCGTGGGCGGCAGCCCGTTCACCTCAAGCGACCCGCCCGAAAAGAAGAGCGAAGCCCAGCACCGCGTGGAGCGTGAACTGTCCGGGCTGCTGGACCGGATCGTGGCGGAGGACTTCCCCCTCCTGGGCGCCTGCTACGGCGTCGGCACCCTTGGCCTGCACCAGGGCGCGGTGATCGACCGGACGTACGGCGAGCAGTTGGGCGGCGTGACCATCAGCCTCAGCCCCGAGGGCCTGCGGGATCCGCTGCTGGCCGGCCTTCCCGCACAGTTCACGGCATTCACGGGCCACAAGGAAGGGTGCACGGTGCTGCCGCCAAACGCCGTGCTGCTGGCGAGCTCCGCCGCCTGCCCGGTCCACATGTTCCGGATCAAGCAGAACCTGTACGCCACCCAGTTTCATCCGGAACTCGACGCCGAGGGCCTGGTGACCAGGATCGACATCTACCGCCACGCGGGGTACTTCCCGCCGGAATCCGCTGAAGAACTGATGGCGCAGGCCCGGACCTTCACCGCCACCGAACCGATGAAGATCCTGCGGAATTTCGTGAAGCTCTACGGCCGGTAGCCCCGGCGTCTTGCCCGCCGGGCCCTGGAGCGGCTCTGTCATCCCAGCCAGGCTTGGTGCTAGCGTCGGGGAATCCACAATCCGGCTTGGGCTTTCAAGGGAGAAATAGCCATGCTGTCAGATTCTTCATTCCCGGTGGTTAAGGCAACGCTGCCCGTCGTGGGCGAGCACATCCACGAGATTGCGACCCGTTTTTATCAGCACATGTTCCAGGAGCACCCCGGATTGCTCGACGGGCTGTTCAACCGCGGCAACCAGGCGGACGGGAAGCAGCAGCAGGCGCTCGCCGGATCAGTCGCGGCTTTCGCAGGCTTCCTCGTCAACGATCCCACCCACCTTCCCGACCATCTGCTGTCCCGCATCGCCCACAAGCATGTGTCGCTGGGGCTGAGCCCCGACCAGTACGACATAGTCCACGACAACCTGATGTGGGCGATTGTGGACGTCCTGGGTGATGCCGTCACACCGGAAGTGGCCGCGGCCTGGGATGAGGTGTACTGGCTCATGGCCAACATGCTCATCAACAAGGAGCGCGGGCTTTACAACGCGGTGCGGCTCACTCCCGATACGGTCTGGCGCACATGGCGGGTGGCCGAAAAGATCCGGGAGACTGACGACGTCATCACCTTCGTCGTGGAGCGCACCGATGAGCGCGAGGTCAAGCCGTCCCTTCCGGGCCAGTACGTGACGGTCAAGATGAAGATGCCCGACGGCGTACACCAGCCCCGCCAGTACAGCCTGACCCGGGCAGACGACGGGCAGCACAGGCACTTCGCGGTCAAGCGGGTGAGGGCGGAAGGCGCGCCGGATGGCGAAGTGTCTAACTTCCTGCACGACAACGTGCACGTAGGGGACGACATTACGCTGTCCGCCCCCTTCGGCGACGTTGTCCTGGAGTACACGGACCGGCCTCTCGTCCTGGCCAGCGCGGGAATCGGCGTTACGCCGATGGCCGGCATGCTGTCCCACCTGGCCAAGTCGGGATCGCAGCGGAAGGTACTGTTCCTCCACGCGGGCGAGTCGCTGGCGTCATTCGCGCTCCGGGACCAGGTGACAGCGGACCTCGCGAAGCTGCCCGACGCATCCATGGCCACGTGGTTCCTGAACCAGGAAGACGCCGGTGCTCAGGGGCCATTGCACACTGCCCAGAGGCCAATAAATGGTGACCTGGGTCCGGTGCATAAGGGGTTCATGGATGTCCGGGCAGTGGACCTGCCGGACGACGCCGAGTACTACCTGTGCGGTCCGGTGGCCTTCATGCAGTCCGTCCGGACGGCGCTCATTGCCGCCGGCGTGCAGGCGAAGGACATCCAGTACGAGGTCTTCGGTCCGGACCTGTGGCTGGCCGACTACCAGTAGGCCGGCCGCCCCGGTCCATTGCGTTCTGGTCCATTGACTTCGGCCTGCAGAGGTCTAACGTTGTACTACGTCAACATTGGATCTGTTGCGTGCGCGTGCGGCGAGGGGGTATGCCGCACCAGTTCATGCGGTTGTTGCCCGGTCACGCCTCCGGTGGCAGTCCGCACGCCTTCAATTTTTAGGTCTCAACCAAATCTGCAGGTGCCGTCCATGACCGCCAATTTCATCACCGCCCTCGCCGTCAAATCCTTCGATGAACCGGACAAGAAGAGGTGCCCGGACAAAGCCGAGGTGGACCTGGTCAGCGTCAACGACTTCTCCGTTGCCCGGCTGATCCTGGCCCCCGGCTGGCGCTGGTCCGAGTGCACCAAGCCCACGGAACAAACACCCTTCTGCCAGCACAGCCACCTCGGCTTCTGCGTGTCCGGGGTCATGGAGGTGGAAACGCCTGAGGGTGGCCGCTCCTCCATCCGGGCCAACGACACCTACGCGATTCCGCCGGGGCACGATGAATGGGTGGTGGGGTCCGAACCGTTTGTGGCTGTGGAATTCCTTGGCGCGGCGTCGTTCGGGCGTCCCGTCAGCAGGGGGCTGCACGCCCGGATCTGAAAGCGCAGGATTAAGCCGGTTTTACCGCAGCAGGCGAAGCTTCATCCAAGCTTCCGTGCAGTTCGGGCCGGGCGCAGGGCCGCGGAAAATACACTGGAATCAGCCTTCCAGTGGATTCACCCGCCGCCCTCAGCTCTCCGAAGGAACCCCAAAATTCGCGCTTCGTCTGTTCTCCGTCCTGCCCTGGCCTCGTTGCTGCTGACGGGCTGCACCGCCGTCTTCACGGGAGTCTCGCCGGGCATTGCCGCCCCAGATGCCCGGGAGGAAACTCCTGCCCGCTACATCGTGCGCTATTCCACCGGGACCGATGTTTCCTCGGCCGTGCGGAGCCTGCGCTCGAAGAACATCGCAGTCGGACGCACCTTCGCCAAAGCCATCCGCGGTGCCGTGGTGACGGCAACGCCGGCGCAGGCGGCGGAACTGAAGCGTTCGGCGGGTGTGGCCGCCGTCGAACCCGATGCCCGGGTGACGGCCAGCGATACCCAGCAGTCCGCAACGTGGGGGCTGGACCGCATTGACCAGCGGTCGCTGCCACTGTCCGGGACCTACACCTCGGCGTCCTCCGGCGCCGGCGTGAGCGCCTACGTGATTGACTCCGGCGTGCTGTCTGCGCACGCGGAGTTTGGCGGCCGCGTTGCCTCCGGATGGACCGCAATTTCCGACGGGCTGGGCACCGGCGACTGCAACGGCCACGGCACCCACGTTGCCGGCACTGTCGCGGGAAAGACCTACGGCGTGGCCAAGGCGGCCACCGTCATCCCCGTCCGCGTGCTGGACTGCAGCGGCTCGGGCTACAACTCCGGTGTGATTGCCGGGCTGGAGTGGGTCGCCTCCCACCACCAGGCCGGAACCCCGGCCGTGGCCAACCTGAGCCTCGGCAGCACCGCCAGCGCCATGGTGGACGCCGCGGTGCAGGGCATCATCAACGACGGCGTCACCGCAGTGGTTGCCGCCGGCAACTCGGCCACCGATGCCTGCAACAGTTCCCCGGCCCGCCTTGCCGGCGCGCTGACCGTTGCCGCCAGCGACTCCACGGACAAACAGGCCACGTTCTCCAACTACGGAAGCTGCGTCGACCTGTACGCTCCGGGTGTCAGTATCAGGTCCGCCTCCCCGGCCTCGACCACCGCGACAGCCCTGATGAGCGGCACCTCGATGGCCTCTCCGCATGTGGCGGGCGCGGCAGCCGTGATGCTGTCCCGCTCGCCGGGGCTGCCGCCGGCGGACGTGGCGTCGACGCTGCTGTCCGCCGCCACCGCCGGCAAGGTTTCCGCCGCCACCGCGGGAACGCCCAACCGCCTGCTGTACGCCGACCCTGCCGCGGCGGCCCTTGCCGCGCCGGCCGTGACGGCACTCAGCCCGGCGGCGAATGCCTCCGGCGCCGCCGTTGCAGCCAACGTCACCGCCACCTTCGGCACCACCGTCCAGGGCGTGGACGACTCCACCTTTGTCCTTCGGAACGCCGCCGGAACAACCGTCCCGGCTGTGGTCAGCTACGACGCCGCCACGCGTAAGGCAACGCTGAACCCTGAGGGCCTCCTGGCCGCATCCCAGAAGTACACCGCCACACTGACCGGCGGAGCCTCGGCCATCCGTGACGCCGCAGGCACCCCCTTCGTGACGGGCAGCTGGTCCTTCACCACGGCCGCGGCCCCGACGGTCAGCGCCCGCACGCCCGGCGCGAACGCCACTGCCGTTTCCGCCGGAAGCAACGTCACGGCCACCTTCAGCACGGCGGTGCAGGGCATCAACGGCAGCAGCTTCGTGCTGCGCGGCCCGGGCGGCACCCTCGTTCCGGCGGCCGTCACCTACAGCGCCACCACCCGGACCGCCACCCTGGACCCCGCGGCCAACCTCGCCAACGATGCCAAGTACACGGTCACCCTGACAGGCGGAGCCGCGGCCATCCGCGACACTGCAGGCACCCCGCTGGCCACCGCCAGCTGGACGTTCACCACCGGTCCTGCCCCTGCCATCACCGCCATGACACCGCGTCCCGGCGCCACGCTGGTGCGGCGCGCCAACAACATTGCCGTGACTTTCAGTGAGGCCATCCAAGGCGCCGGCACCGCCACGGTCAGGCTGAAGAACACCGCCACCGGCGCCAGCGTGACCGCCACTGTTTCCCGCTACGGCACCACGAACCAGTGGATCCTGAACCCCTCGGCCAACCTGGCCGCGCGGACCAGCTACACGGTGAGCGTGACCGGAGGCGCCACGGCGGTCCGCGACCTGGCGGGCAACCCGCTGAAATCAGCCAGCTGGACGTTCACTACCGGCTCGCTCTGAGTGACCGGAAGACCTGGGCACAGCAAAACAGAGGACGACGCCGGCACCCAAGTGCCGCCGTCGTCCTCTGTTTCAGTTAGTTAGATGAAGGGTCGGCCCGAAACGCCTGGCCGTGTCAGTACTTGCGGCCGAAATCGACCGTCCCATCGGCGCTGTCTTTCTTGGTTACGGTGTGGGACTTCTTGCCGTCCTTGTCCTTGAAGCTGATCTTGACGACGTGGTACACCTTTTCCTCGCCACCCTTGCGGCCGGTGTCCTTGACCTCAGCCTTGGTGTGCTTGGTGACCTTGTCCTTGACGTTCTCAATCTTGCCGTGGCGGTCCTTGATCAGGACCCACTTGCCGTGCTTCTTCTGGAAGATCCAGTGGTCAAACTTCACATCGGTCTTCTTGTCGCACCAGACTTTGAACTCGAACTTTACGTCCACGGACTTCTTTGTGTACTTGCCGTAGTTCACTTTCTCATCTACGGTCTTGGCCTTGACCCAGCACTCGATCTTTTTGTCCGGCTTATTGTCGTAGGCTGCAGCCGACGCCGGTCCGGCGACCGCCAGGGAACCGCCTATCAGGCTCAGGGATGCTGCTGATACCAGTGCGAGTCGGGCTGCCAAAGGGCGCCGCTGCCGTGATGGCATGGTGGTTGTCATTGTTTCTCCCGCGAGGTGTGTTCGGGCATCGCTGGCCGATCACGTGACGCGTGGAGACCTATCAACCACTTCTGCCCGCTTTTATGATCGTCCACCCGGACTGGCCGGGTGGCCCTGAATCCGGAACCGCGTTGAAGGCAACTGCCCGGGTCCGTTGTTCAAATTTTACCCCCAGAAGTGGGTGTCAACCCTTATTTACCGGAACTGTCAACCAATGGCGGTTGTTTCACAGGCAGCGGTCGGGGTTTCACAGACAGTGGCGGGCATGTGAGCGGCCGGCGGCGGGACCGTCCCGCCGCCGGCCGTCCTCCCGTTTCCGGTTTACTTGCGCAGGAAGGCCAGCAGGGCCTCGTTGACCTCTGCTCCGTGGGTCCAGAGCAGGCCGTGCGGGGCGCCGTCGATCTCCACGTAGTCAGCCTCCGGGAGGGCCTTGCTGAACTCGCGGCCAGTGGCGTCAATGGGCAGGATGTTGTCAGCCGTGCCGTGCACGATCAGCGCCGGGACATCGATCTTCGGAATGTCGGAGCGGAAGTCGGTGATCCACGTGGGCTGGGCGGCCACAGAGGCAAAGGCGCCTGAGCTCGCGGCGAGGTTCCAGCTGGCCCGGACGGACTCCTCGCTGAGCCGCGGCGTGCCCAGGAAGGTGTCGCTGTTGTAGAAGTTCTTGAAGAACTCCGTGAAGAAGGCGTAGCGGTCCGCTTTGACGGCCTCGGCCAGGCCGTCAAAGACGGACTGCGGCACGCCCGTCGGGTTGTCGTCGGTCTGCAGCAGGTAGGGTTCCAGGGAACCGAGGAAAGCGGCCTTGGCCACGGGGGCAGACCCGAACGTGGAGAGATACCGCGCCACTTCGCCGGTTCCCATCGAGAAGCCCACCAGCACCGCGTCGTTGAGGTCCAGGGTGGTCAGGACCGTGTTGAGGTCGGCGGCGAACGTGTCGTAGTCGTATCCGACGGTGGGCTTGCTGGACTTGCCGAAGCCGCGGCGGTCGTAGGTGATGACGCGGTAGCCGGCGTCCAGCAGGGCGGCCGTCTGCTTCTCCCAGGAGGATCCGTCCAGGGGATAGCCGTGGATGAGGACAACAGCCTGTCCGGTTCCGTGGTCTTCGTAGTAGAGCTCGATGTCGGTGCTGTTTTCCTGTCCAACGGTGATGAAAGCCATGTCAGCATTCCCTTCGGTCTCGTGAGAACGGACGTCCTCAAGCTGTGCTACCAACCTATCGGCATCACGGAGAGGAGCGCGCGGCCTGTCACAGTGCGTAGCCTGCAGGAATGGCAGCGGCTGCGGGGGTGTTGAGCAGGGCATGAAACGAATTGGCTTCCTGTCCTTCGGCCACTGGGGCCCGGTGCAGGGTTCCCGCACCCGGACCGCCCGCGACGCGCTGCTGCAGGGGATCGAACTGGCCGTGGCCGCGGAGGAACTGGGCATCGACGGCGCGTTCTTCCGCGTGCACCACTTCGCGCGCCAGCAGGCCGCGCCGTTCCCGCTGCTCGCGGCTGCCGCGGCGCGCACCAGCCGCATTGAACTCGGCACCGGGGTCATCGACATGCGCTACGAGAATCCGCTGTATATGGCCGAGGAGGCAGCGGCCACGGATCTCATCAGCGGCGGCCGGCTCCAGCTTGGCATCAGCCGCGGTTCACCTGAGCCTGCCCGCAACGGCGCCGCCGCCTTCGGCTATGTGCCGCGGGAGGGCGAAACGGATGCCGACATGGCGCGCCGCCACGCCGAGGAGTTCCGGCGGGCTATCGCCGGCGCCGGCGTGGTGCAGGCGGATCCGCGCTACGCCGGCGGGGCCACCGGGCTGCTGCCTGTCCAGCCCCGCTCGGAGGGGCTGCCCGAACGGATCTGGTGGGGAGCCGGCACCCGGAAGACGGCGGTCTGGGCTGCCGAGCAGGGGATGAACCTCATGAGCTCAACCCTGCTGACCGAAGATACCGGGGTGCCGTTCCATGAACTGCAGGCCGAACAGATCGCCATGTTCCGTGCGGCATGGGCAGCGGCCGGCCACGGCCGTGAACCGCGGGTCTCGGTCAGCCGCAGCGTCCTGCCGCTGGCTGACGACGAGGACCGGCAGTACTTCGGTCTGAGCGCCCTCCGCGAGGGCCGGGACCAGGTTGGCGCCTTGGACGGCACCCTGGCCCGCTTCGGCAAGAGCTACGTCGGTGAGCCGGACGTCATCGCCGCGGAGCTCGCCGCTGATACTGCCGTACAGGCCGCGGACACACTCCTGCTCACGGTCCCCAACCAGCTCGGTGTTGAGTACAACGCCAAACTCCTGGGGACCATCGCCCGGCACGTTGCCCCCGCCCTGGGCTGGACGCCGCAGCAGGTGCGGGAACGGGCGTGACTGCGGCGGTCCTAGTCGCAGCGGTTCCGTTCTCTGTGCCTAGACTGGGACGTGACCGGCATTTCCCAGTGAAAGGCAGTGGCATGACTGACAGCAAGCGCAACGCGGACGAGCCCAGCGACCTTCGGGGCCCTGGCGACCCGGACGCCGTCGAGCGGGAGCAGCCCCAGCCCGAGGCCGGGACGGCGCACAACATCCGCGAGGAACAGATGACGCAGCCGGGTGGGACAGTGCCCGCCAGCTACGTGGGCAGCGGAGCGCCGGAGGGCGGCCCCAAGCCGGAAGAAGCCGCGGACGAATCCGGCATGTGGGATGCCGAGGACAGGTAGCTAAAACCAGGGGATAATCCTGCTGGCACGGGAACGCGTGGCTTCGATCAGGCGGGCATTGGCTGCGTCCGGCCCGTTGGCCCACGCCTCGGCCGCCGCCCGGTCCATGCCGTAGAACATGTGCCGTTCCACGAGGCGGGCAAGGCGCACGTCATGCGGCGTGTCGACGAACCACACCTCGTCCAGCTGTGCCCGCACCTGCTGCCACCGGGGATCCGCATTGAGCAGGTAGTTGCCCTCGGTGATGATGACGGGGACAGTGGCCGGGATGGCAAGCGATGCGGCAACGGGCTCATCGATTGTCCGCCGGAAGTCCGGCGCATACACCACATCCTCGTCCCGCCGCGCAAGCCGCTGCAGGAGCGAGAGGTAGCCGCCGACGTCGAACGTGTCCGGCGCGCCCTTGCGCTGCCGCAGCGGAGTGCCGTCAATGATGGCGTTGCCCAGGTGGAAGCCGTCCATGGGGACAACGAGGGCGGAGTCCGTGCCGAGGGCGTCTGCCAAGCAGGCCGAGAAGGTGGACTTGCCGGACCCGGGGGAACCGGCAACGCCCAGCAGAAACCGCCGGCCTGACGTCAGCCTGCTGCGCAGTCCGGCCACTGCCTGCTGGATTTCCACGGACTCGAAGGCCCGGACAGCCGGAGGCTCAACGTTCGGAAGGGTCATGCACAGCATCCTAGGCGAGGGGGCGCGGACTGTGCTCCGATGCGCCGGGATTCAGCCGTGGGGACCTCAGTCCAGCGGAATGGTGATGGTGACGGCCGTGCCGGTGCCCGGAGCCGAGGTGATATCCACGGTCCCGCCTGCCTCCTCGACAGCCTGTGAAATCGTCCTGAGTCCGTGGCCGGTGACTTCTCCTGCCGCGGGCAGAGCCGATTCGAAGCCGGCGCCGTTATCGGCGACCATGAGGCGGATCCCGTGGAAGACTGCGGCAAGCCGGACCGTGACGTCCGTGGCGTGCGCATGCTTGAACGTGTTGCTCAGCGCCTCCTGCGCGGACTGGTAGAGCAGGGAGGCGCAACCGGACGAGATCTCCACCCCGTGGCGGGGCGTCTCCCAGCGGACGCAGGTGCCTTGGCGCCGCAACGGGACTGTGAGCCTGTCGATGCACCCGGCGAGCCCCAGCCGGTGAAAGTCCACGGGCCGGCTGTCGGTGATGACGCCGCCGATTTCGACGACTTCCTCGAGAGTTGCTGACTGGTTCATGACGCCCCCGCTTCCCTGCGGTCCCTTGTGCATACTGTCCCCGGAAGGATCGCTCCTCCAGGGGCTGACGCTCTAAGGGTGGCGCGGCCCCATCAAACTTGCCGCAGGTTTACCCTTGGATCCACTCAGGTTTCCGCAATATGTTCGGGGGCTACGGGGCTACGAGCTATGCGGCTCACGGGGCCAGGCGGCTACGGAGCGAGCATCCAGGGCTGCAACGACTGCTGGGGATATGTCGCAGCGTCGGCCGCGTCGAGGACTTCCAGCGCCGTCATGTGCGCTGCGGCTGCGACCTCGCGGATCGGCTTGCCGTGGGTTACTGCCGCCGCGACTGCGTGCTGCAGGGTTTCCGCCGCGGGATCGTGCTCTACTGCTGCGGATTCCAGCGTCGCCACGGCCTCTTCCACGGCGCGAATGTCGTCGTCCATCTGTGCCCTCCAGTTTCTGCCCCATTGCAGTGACACCAACGCCCGGGAGCCGCAACTGCCCCAAGACGAAGTGTCATGTTCCTAAAACAATAAGACAGACAGGTCTGTCTCTGCCAGTGCCAAGGTACACTGAATTTCTGATGAGTGCTCCTGATGCAACCGGGGATGCCTTGCTGCCTGAAGAGGTGCGGACCGGCCATAGTGAACCAGTGGACCGGATCCTCGCCACCGCCTACGAGCTTTTTTCCCACCGCGGGGTCCGCGACGTCGGCATCAATGAGCTGATCGAGCGCTCTGGAGTGGCCAAGTCCACGTTTTACCGCCACTTCCCGTCCAAGGACGCGCTGGTCCTGGCATTCCTCGCACTGCGCGACCAGGTATGGACCGTGGACCTGATCGTCTCCGAGGCCAGGCGCAGGGGAACCACCCCCGAAGGGCGGCTGCTGGCCATCTTCGATGTCTTTGGCGACTGGTTCCAGCGGGACGACTTCGAGGCATGCACGTTCATCAACGTCCTGCTCGAGATGGGCCCCGGGCATCCGCTGGGTGAGGCCAGCATCGGCTACCTCGCCAGAATCCGCGGCCACATCCAGGCGCTTGCCGAGGAGGCGGGGCTGGAACACACTGATGAATTCGCCCGCTCCTGGCACATTCTGATGAAGGGTTCCATCATTTCCGCGACGGAAGGCGACTTCCTCGCTTCCAAGCGGGCGCAGCAGATGGCCGGCTGGCTGATCGAGCACCACAGGAGCTGACAGCGCTCCTGACCCGCCGCCGTCGTCCTTGCTAATCAATCCGCAGCAGGTTCCGCAGCGGAGCCGGCACCCACTTCGCCCTTGGTCCGTCCTTTGGGTTCCCGCCTTCGTTTGCGCCGTCACTGGGTCCGGCCGTGAAGTAGTCTCCGCCCGCCGGGAGGTAATCCTTGGCCGGAAGGTTGCCGGGGCCCGTTGCCGGCGGGAGGCAGGCATTCTCGCTCAGATGGCACAGCAGTGCCTGCTCAGGCGACCCCGGATGTGAGGCCAGGTGCTGCAGCAGCCGGTGCCGGGATTCCGACTGGACATCGGTGGTGGCGAGGATGTCCAGGATGAGTTCGATGACCTGGGCGCGCATCACTGTCCTGTCGATCGACCTCAGCGAGTCGCTGCAGAAGATCTCCAATGCTTCCGCCTCATCCTGGGCGCATCCCGGGCCGGTGGCAGTCTTCAGCCATTCGGGTTCACCAGGGGTGGGGACATTAGCGTCCATCGGGACCTCCGTGACGGTTCGCGTTTTCCGCCGGGAAAACGGCTTTGGCTGAAGGCATGCTTCTTTGCATGGTGCCAATGTGCGGCAGTGCTCCTGTGAAAAGCTCGGCGCGTGGACCCCTCGATGGGCACGTTCCGGGTGGAAACTGGGGGACCCATGATGCGAAACGGCCTCTTCCTGCCTGTTTTGGGAGGAATTCCCCGGGAAGGTCCCGGCTTTTCATAAGGAAACTCTCAGGAATCCTGCGGCCGGCTTTGCCCTTGCCGGAGCTGTCCGCCACCCGCGGTTGGCTTCCAACGCCGCCTTAACAAGCGTTCGGCAAGGGCGTAGCTTTGTTGGTGTTGGGACCCGTACCGGTCCTTCGCATCCTGCAATGGGGCCGGAAGCTGACAGGAGGTAACAGCGATGACCAACATTTTCAGGCGTGCCGGGGTGGACATCCCCGAACCGTTCCGCCGTTTCCTGGAGGGGGACATGGACGCCTGGCTCCGGGTGGAGGAATACCGCGAGGCCGGCTCCCTGGTGGTAAAGGCCGAAGCGGCGGGCATTGATCCAGACAATGATGTCGACATCACCCTGGCGGGCAGCCAGCTGCAGATCACCGTGCGGCGTGAGGAAAAAACGGAGCACAGGGAGAAGGAAGGTTACCGCTCGGAGTTCCGCTACGGCTCGTTTTCGCGGACCGTAAACCTTCCCGCCGCCGTGAACCAGGACGACATCCGGGCGTCGTACAACGACGGCGTTCTTGAGGTGCGCATTCCGCTGCCCGAGGAGCCTGCTGCCGGAGGCCGGAAAGTCCGGGTGTCCCGCGGTGCTGAAGCAGGCGGCGCCGAAACCCGCGGCACCGGAACCGGCGCGGCGGGAACCGGCGGGCCGTCACGGACCATGGGGGAGGATTCCGAAGGCCAGAGCTTTGGCGGACCCTAGCTGCCGGTCAGCCCTCGTAGTGGGTCTTTGCCGGGCCCTGGCCAAGGGAGTCGACGATTGACGTTGCCACGCTGTGCAGCTTGATGTTGCGGGTACTCGACGCTGCCTTGAGCAGGTCGAAGGCTTCTTCCTGGCTGCACCTGTTCTGCGCCATGATCACGCCGACGGCGACGTCGATGACGGTCCGGGTTTCCAGTGTGGCCTTGAGGTTTGCCGCCGCGTCGCTGTAGTGGGCGAAGCGCACGGCAAGCCTCAGTGCCATCGAAGTCTGGTTGACGAAGTCCTGGGCGAGTTCCAGGACGCGGCCTTCAAAGCGGCCCGGCCGGTGCGAGTAGAGGTTCAGGGCGGCCCGGGTCTCGCCCTCGAGGACGAACGGAATGGCGAGGATGGAACGGACGCCCTGTCCCAGGACCTTCTCGGCGTAGCTGGGCCAGCGGTCGTGGTTCTCGAGGTCCGTGATGTGGATGGTGACCTGGTCGCGCGACGCCGTCATGCAGGGCCCGTCGCCGAAGTCATACTGAATCTCGTCCATGGCCTGTGCCTCAGGGCTGCTGCTGGCCACGGTGGCCGCCTTCCGGTGCCGCAGCAGGGTCACGCCGCAGAGAACCTCGTCCCCGGGTTCAGAGAGACTGCGCGCAGAAATCCGGGCAAGCTCGTGGAGGAATTCACCCACGTCGGAGCTGGTGAGCACCAGCTCGTTAAGGTGCTCGGTAATGGAGGCTTCAGGTTTTGCGGTCGACTCGCTGGCCACGATCTTTCGGTACCGTTTCGCTAGGGTCAAGACGAACCGGCGGGCGCGGTGCAGGTACCCCGTGGCGGGGGCGCATGGCAGCGAGCAAGGTGCCGGATCGAACAACAATCCAACGGCCTTCTGCTAAACCGTACCGAGAAAATATACACCAGTTCGTGCACGCAATATGACCGCTGTTGCGGCCCGGGCCCTAGGCTGAGGGAAGGTGCCCGGCAGCGGAAGCAGCCAGGACCAATGGAACACTGCCGCCCGGGCGAGGGCCGGCAAACCAACGGGAGGAAATGCCGCAATGAGAATTGCCGTAACGGGAGGCAGCGGAAAGCTCGGGCAGAACGTGGTCCGCAGGCTGGTGGCGGACGGGCACTCGGTCCTCAATCTGGACCGCACAGGCAGCCGGAGCCCACATTTTGCCGCCGTGGATCTGCGCAACTACGGGCAGGTGGTGGATGTCATCCTCGGCCTGGACGACCGGCACCAGGGCTTCGACGCCGTCGTCCATCTGGGTGCCATCCCGGCTCCCGGCCTGGTGCCGGACGCCGCCACGTTCGAAAACAATATGCTGTCCACGTACAACGTGTTCCAGGCGGCCCGCAGGGCCGGCATCAAGAAAATCGTGTACGCCTCCAGTGAGACGGTGCTGGGACTGCCGTTCGACGTCGATCCTCCCTATATCCCGGTGGATGAGGAATATCCCGCGCGCCCGGAGAGCACCTACTCGCTGGTGAAGCATCTTGAGGAGCAGATGGCCATCCAGATGACGCGCTGGGACCAGGAGCTGAGCATCACCGGCCTCCGCTTCTCCAATGTCATGGACCCGGAGGACTACGAGGAGTTCCCGTCCTTCGACTCGGACGCCGCGCTGCGAAAGTGGAATCTCTGGGGCTACATCGATGCCCGCGACGGCGCTCAGGCTGTGGCGCGTGCCCTCGAATACCGCACGCCGGGCTTCGAGGCCTTCATCATCGCCAACGACGACACGGTCATGAGCCGCTCCAGTGCCAGCCTTGCAGCGGAGGTGTTCCCCCGGGTGAAGGTGACGAAGGAACTGGGCGAGCACGAAACCCTGCTGTCCATCGACAAGGCCAAGCGTCTCCTCGGCTACGCGCCCGAACACAGCTGGCGGACCTACCACTCCAACCGGACGACGCCCACGGAGGACTGAGCGCCGAGCCCGGGCTGAGCGCGAACGTACACTTGTGGCCCTTGGGAAGCGCTTTCCAGGGGCCCCAAGTGTACGTTCGCGCTGTCCTGGACGCCGTCCTGGACGAGCTGGACGCGCGCGTGAATCAGGCAATGCGCCGTTAGGCGAAGCGGCAGGAGGGCCTTTGCTACTTGGAAGGCTGGGGCACTTCGCAGGTCAGCTTGGGGTTGGCGCCCATGTAGTTCAGCGGTCCGGCGGCGATGGTGATCGCCACGGTTCCGGCCTCCGTGCAGGAGTCCGGGGAACCGCCGAAGTAGCCGCGCTGGAATGCGGCAAAAACGCCGATGATGAGCCAGATGACCACAAGCAGTCCGATGATCCTCACGGCAGCCTCCGTAGCCCCGTTGCCACTTGAATGTGTGACCAATTATCCACCGCGTCCGTCATTCAGGACAGGGCTACCGGAACGGGTCTATCGGTTTTGCGCCTAACTGGGCTCAGTGGTGTCGACGGGAGTTTCCTCGACGTCCGGAGTCTCCTCCGCCGTGGCGATCTGGTCATCGGTGGGTGTGCCGGTCTGCGTGCCGCCTGGGGCGCCATTCCTGCCCTCCTCCGGTTCGAACGTGTTCGGCTCACCCGCACCCACCGCGACGCCGGTGCCGGAATCCGGAACGCCGTCCCCCTGCGTCTGCGGTGACGTTCCGCTGTTCTGGTCTTCCTGGCCGGTTCCTTCAGTGCTCATGTCGTCTCCTGAGACCTCGTGGGCTGGAAGTTTTACCGTAACAGCGGGGGAGGACATCCGTAAGGGGTCCGGGTTCCTGCCGCCCGGCGCCGAACAGGGATAACCTTCAGTTCTAGACACTTTCCCTCAGCGCACAGGCGGTCTTTCAGGTGGCAGATGAATCAGTGAGCAAACAGGGACGGTGGCGGGTTTTCCACGACAAGTTCGTGGTGGAAGAACGCTACATGGAACCCGGCGCGAGAAAAGCGCTCTACGTGACGGCGATCGTGCTCGCTGTGGTGGGGGCCGCCGTATTCTTTGTGACGCTGTCCGGCGTCCTGGAACGTGACGGCCTGGCCAGCGCCGACGATGCGGCGCAGCGCTGGCTCCTGACCACGCGCTCGGAGGTCCTGACCGTCGTCATGATTGTCCTCGCCGTCATCTTCGGCCCCGTGGCGCTGCCCATCATCGTCCTTGTGGTCACGGTGGCGTGGGGCATCCTGGCCAAGCATGCCTGGCGGCCCATTCTGCTGGCGTCGGCAATGCTGACAGGCGTGGGGCTGGCCCAGCTAGTCGGCAGGACCGTGGGGCGGGAACGCCCTCCCGTGGACCAGATGCTGTTCGGTGCCGACCACACTTTTTCTTTTCCGTCCGGTCACGTGCTGGGCGCCTCGGACTTCCTGCTGGTCACCACGTTCCTGGTCTTTTCCCGCCACCGGAAGCCCAAGGCCGCGGTCATAGCCTTTGCCTGCGCCATTATCGGCATCGTCCTGTCCGCGATCAGCCGGCTGTACCTCGGCTACCACTGGGTGAGCGACTCCGTGGCATCCGTTGCCCTCTCGCTGGTGGTCCTCGGCGCGGTGATCGCAGTGGACACCTGGCGCACCGCCCGGATACCCGGGGAAGAGGTTACGGGGGAGCTGTCGAAGGCGGACACCCAGGACTAGGCATGGCCACTGAAGCCGATGTCCGCAGGTTGTGCCTTGCCCTGCCGGGCGTGACCGAGCGCGCCAGCTGGAACCAGCCGGCCTGGTTCGCCAGGACCCTGATGGCCCGGATCTGGGAACCGGGCGTGCTTACGGTCAAGACAGCAGAGCGCGAGGCTCTCGCCGGAACGGATCCGGACACCTACTTCTGGACGCCGCACCATGAGCGGTCACCCCTGCTGGTCCTGGTCCGGCTTTCCAGGGTCGACGGCGGCCAGCTCGCCGAACTGCTCGAAGATTCCTTCCTGCTGGCCGGCGGGCGGCTATAGCCCTCAGGCTTCGCTGTCCTGGCTGGCAGGCCCTGCTGGCCGGTCGCCGTCGTCGGTGCCAGCTCCACTGCCGGTGCCGGCTTCAGTCCCGCGGGCGCGGGCGCGCTTGAGCTGCCGCCGCAGCCGGGCATTGTCCATTTCCAGTTCGAGCACCTTCGCCACGCCAGCGAGGTTGAGCCCCTCGTCCAGGAGCTCGGCGATGCGCCGGAGGACCGCCAGGTCGGCTTCGCTGTACTGGCGCGTGCCGCCCTCCGTCCTTTCCGGGGTCAGCAGTCCGCGGCGCTCATAGAGCCGGATGTTCTGCT
The DNA here is from genome assembly GCF_042673905.1 of Arthrobacter sp. NPDC057009. Classification (NCBI taxonomy): domain Bacteria; kingdom Bacillati; phylum Actinomycetota; class Actinomycetes; order Micrococcales; family Micrococcaceae; genus Arthrobacter; species Arthrobacter sp. NPDC057009. The sequence goes on along the minus strand of NZ_JBHUSB010000011.1, from coordinate 98,571 downwards.
GGCCCGTTCCCACCAGCTCCGCCACCACGGAAATCGCGTAAAGCCCGCGCCCGGCGCTGTCCCGGTTGCCCATATGGTTCCCCATCCAGATTTCCTGATTTTCCTCTTGCACCAGTTTGGCACTGGTGCTATAAAAAATCTATATCCACCACCATAGATAAACACGGTGGATAGCCAACCTACATGCTGAAGGGAGTGGGAAATGATGCTAATCCGTACTGACCCGTTCCGTGAGCTGGACCGGCTCACACAGCAGGTCTTCGGAACAGCAGCCCGTCCGGCAGCCATGCCGATGGACGCGTGGCAGGAAGACGGGGAGTTTGTGGTGGCCTTTGACCTGCCCGGAGTTTCACCGGACGCCGTGGATCTGAACGTTGAAAGGAACGTCCTGACTGTCCGGGCCGAACGCCGTGACGCCACCCAGCCCAACGTCGAACTGGTGGTGTCCGAGCGGCCGCGCGGCGTCTTCAGCCGCCAGCTCATTCTCGGTGACACCCTGGACGCAGACAACATCAAGGCCAGCTACGACCTTGGCGTCCTGACGCTACGGATTCCGGTTGCCGAGCAGGCAAAGCCACGGAAGATCGAGATCGAAAGCAAGGGCCAGCTGCACCAGATCGAAACGTAGCCGGCCGCCGTGCAGGCAGGGGCGGCCTGCGGTTTCCAGCCGGATTCCGCCAGGCCGCCCAGCCGCGCCCGTCAACAAAAATTCCTTCCAACTGCCAGGCTTCAGTCATGACCAGCCCCTCACCGGACTACTATGCGGTGCTGCAGATTCCGAAGGCGGCGTCGCAGCAGGAAATCGCCCGCGCCTACCGCACCCAAATGCGCCGCCACCATCCGGATGTTGCCAGCGGTGAAGGGGTGCCGGCCGAACTGCAGCTCGTCATGCAGGCCTTCGCCGTGCTCCGGGACCCGAAACGCCGTGCGGCCTACGACCGGGAGGTCCTTGCCGCCGCTGCACGTGAACCTGCCGGCGCCCAACCATCCGCCAGCAAAGCACAGGACATTCCCGTCCACGTGGTCCGCCACCGGGAGCCGCCGCTGCGCGTCACACCAGTCCGGTGGGAGAGCGGGCCGTGGGCCTGAACCCGATCCGTATGCCAGAGGAGAACCACAGCCATGAGCGATTGGCGCCGCTATGACTCCCACCTGATCCCGGCCTTCCATGAGCGCTTCGAACAGCGCTGGGGCAAGGGAACAGCGCCGTTCCTGGATCCCGAGGCCCACGAGGAGCCGATGCCCCGCGCGCAGTGGATCAACCCCGCCACCGGTGCCGCCCTGGCCGTGGTGCCCGTCTGGTCGGACGACGACCAGCAGCACCGCTCCTTCGGGGTGTTCTATCTGCCGCCGTCGGGGGATATCTGGGTGCTTCGCCCGGGCCTCACCCAGTTCCTGGAGCCGGGCGCGGGCGGCTCCGCCAACCTGGTGGCCCTGCGGAACGATGCCTTCCGCAAGGCCGTGTCCCACGCCAACGAATTCCTCTTCGGCCCGCCGCCACTGGTGGATTGATTAACCCGGTCCGGCGAAGCCTGTGGACCCCGGTCCGAAGGGACCGGGTCCGGGGAATCCCGGTCCGGGAAAACCGTGCCCGCCAAACCCGGCCCCGGGCAGGCCCGGGCCGCCCAGCCCGTCCCCGCCGCCGGCGGGGCCGCTGCCCAGCAGGCTCCTGGTGAGGGTCTCGCCGTCGGCCATCAGTTCTTCCACCGCCCCGAGCAGGTAGCTGTCCGACACAGCTGAACCGTCCAAGGCGGCACGCACAACGGCCCGGCGGACCAGTTCACGCGCGAAGGAGGCCGTCGTTCCCTCGGTGCGGGCGGCCGCGTCCCGGACGGCACCAGGGCTGAACGGAATGCCGCGTGCATACAGGGTCACCAGCCCGATGCGTTCGTCCAGCGCCGGCAGCGGAATGTCCACGGCCAGATCCACACGGCCGGGCCGCTGGGCGAGGGCCCGCTCGAGCATGTCCACCCGGTTGGTGGTGAGGATGAACGCGACGTCGGCGTCATGGTCCAGGCCGTCCATGGCGTCGAGCACCTCGAACAGCAGCGGCTGCGGCCCGTGCCCGAAGCTCCGGTCCTCGGCAATCAGGTCGCAGTCCTCAAGCACAACGATCGACGGCTGCAGTGCCCGGGCCATGGCGGCAGCCTCGGAGATCCTGGCCAGTGACCCCCCGGACAGCAGGATCGCCGTGATGCCGGCACTCTGGCTCAGCAGGTACCGCACGGTGTGGGTCTTGCCGGTGCCCGGCCGGCCGTACAGCAGGATGCCGCGCTTGAGGTGCTGGCCGTACTCGTTCAGCGACTCCCGGTGCGCGGCGATGCCCAGGGCGTGATCGGCCACTTTCCGGAGCAGCCCCTGGGGAAGGATGACGTCGGAGGCGGTGAGCCCCGGCCGGGCATGGAAGGTGACTCCGCCGGTGCTGGGCCCGTACTCGCCCATGACCAGGGAGATGACCTGGCCTTTCAGCACGCTGCCGCGCTGCATCCGCCGGCGGAACTCAGCCAGGAAGTCCGCGGTGTTCTTCGCGTCGGAAGCCAGGACCTCGAGGCACGCCGTTTGCCGCCCGTACCGCGGCGCCGCGTCCCGCTGGAGGACAGCAACCGGGCGGCCTTCGTGCCTGAACAGCCACAGGCCCAGCGCCACGGCCTGCCGCTGCTCGTCCGGGCCCACAGCGAGGTTGATGTAGTCGGGCTGGGACAACGGAAACTGCGGGAAAAACTGGGACTGCTGCAGCATGTCGCTCAGCGACTGGTGATGGCGCTGGTCTCCGCCGCCGATGCCCACAAGCCGGAACTGATCATCCTCAGCGGCGAGTTCGGCCATCAGGATGTCCGCGTCCACGAACCGGTGCGCGGGCACCTCCTCCACCACCACCGCGAGCGATTCGGCCGGCACCTCCAGATGGTCCGTGATCGTTGTCACCAGCTGCCTTCCGGCCTTCACCCGGTGCTGTCCGGACTGCGCGATCTGAACCAGCTGCGCGAAATCATCGATGAACTTCCCCAATTTTTCATCCATGTTGCAGACCCTACCAGCGGCGGTCAACACCTGGCGGAGGATGGTGCCCGGCGGGCAGGCGCCGCGACGCCCGGCTCCCCTTCCCGGCCCCTCGTCAGCGAGCCCGGCCTGTGCCATTCTGGGAGATACCGCAGTCCCGGAAGGTGCAGGAGTACGGCGGCGCAAGGACCTGAGCTGCTGAAGGAGAAGGCCATGTTTGTGCCCAGGGGTTCGTTTTCCAGCTTCAGCGTCGATGACGTGGCACGGGCGAGGGAGTTCTACGGGCAGACACTGGGCCTGGCGGTATCCGACGGCGCGATGGGCACGCTGGAGCTGTTCATGCCGGAAGGCCACAGGATTTTCGTTTATCCCAAGGACAACCATGAGCCCGCCACCTTCACCGTGCTGAACCTCGTGGTGGACGACGTCGAGGCGGCCGTTGACGAGCTCAACGCGGCCGGCGTCCGGACCAAGATCTACGACGATGCCGACCTGCCCACGGACGCGAAGGGAATCGCCCGCGGGATGGGGCCGGATATCGCGTGGTTCAAGGACCCGGCCGGGAATGTGATTTCTGTGATTAATCCGGGCAGCGCGGCGCCCTGAGCGGTAGACTCCGGCAATCTGAAGTTTCGGTTACCAGCCGTTCACAACGTCACAGAGGTCCAGCGATGCATCCTTCCGCCAAAGAATTGGCCGCCATGGTCCCGACCGGTTTCACCCTCGGGGTGGCTACGGCCGCGTTCCAGATTGAGGGGGCGCTCGATGAGGACGGCCGCGGACCCGCCGGCTGGGACGTCTTTGCCGCCAAGCCCGGGACGATCGTGGACGGCCACAGCCCCGCCGTGGCGTGCGACCACTACCACCGCATGCCGCAGGACGTGGCCCTTATGAAGGAACTCGGCATCGATTCCTACCGGTTCTCACTGGCGTGGCCGCGGATCCAGCCCGACGGCCGGGGACCGGTGAACCGGGCCGGCCTGGACTTCTACGACCGGCTGCTGGACGAGCTGCTGGCCAACGGGATTTCCCCGATGGTTACGCTCTACCACTGGGACACGCCGCTGGCCCTCGATGAGGACGGCGGCTGGCTTAACCGGGACACCGCCTACCGGCTGGGGGAGTTCGCCGCCATCGCCGCGGCCGCGTACGGGGACCGGGTGGCCCGCTGGGTGACTATCAATGAGCCCGCCACCGTGACCACGAACGGCTACGCCCTGGGCCTGCACTCCCCGGGGAAGGCCGACTTCGCCAACGGCCTGCCCACCGTGCACCACCAGCTGCTGGGCCATGGCCTTGCCCTGCAGGCCCTGCGCGCGGCCAAGGTGCCGGGCGAAATCGGCATGACCAACGTGTACTCGCCCGTGGTGCCCAACTCCGGCAACCCCCTCGACTGGATCAGTGCCGGTGCCATGGATGTGGCGCAGAACCGGCTTTACGCGGACCCGGTGCTTACCGGGAAATACCCGGACCTGATCCGCCTCGGGAAGTTCTTCTCCTCCTTCGACCACCCGGATGAGGACATGGCCGTCATCTCCCAGCCGCTGGATTTCTACGGCATGAACTACTACATGCCCACCCGAGTGGCTGCCGGCGGCGGCGACAGCCCGGTGCCGGCGGCCATGGCGGAGGCGATGGGGGATGACCTCAAGGACGCCACGCCCGGTGCGCCGCTGCATATTGAACCGTGGCCGGACACCGAAACCACCGCCTACGGCTGGCCCGTGAAGCCGGAGTACATGGCCGTGGCGCTCAAGGAAATGGCTGAACGGTACCCGAACCTTCCGCCGGTGATCATCACGGAGGGCGGGGCGAGCTTCGAGGACGTCAAGGTCCGCGACAAGTCCACCAACCGGACCTTCATCCCCGACGAGCGGCGGCTCCGCTACCTGTCCGACCACCTCGGCACCGCCCTCCGCGCCACGGCCCCCGGCGGCGAGGCGGAGAAGATCGACCTGCGCGGCTATTACGTCTGGTCCCTGATGGACAACTTCGAATGGTCGGGCGGCTACAAGCAGCCGTTCGGCCTGGTCCACGTGGACTTCGAGACGCAGGAGCGCACGCCGAAAGCCTCCTTCTACTGGTTCCAGGAACTCCAGGAGGAACGGAAGCTGGCCGCCTCGGCGGATGCCGCCGTCGCGGCTGCGGCGGCCGCGCCGGAGGGCGCCGTAACTGATGGCATGCTGACAGACATAGGGATGTCCGACGGCGGAATGCCCGACGGCGGGCCTGTCACCTAAGGCGGCCTGTCACCTAAGCAGCTTGGTCGCCTAAAGCAGTTCGAGCTCCCTGAGCTGCCGGGCTATGCCCGCCCCGTCAGGGGAGTAGATCCAGGGCACCGTCGAGGCGCTGTGGTCCCCGTCCTCGGAGTGGCCGCCGGCGAAGACTGCCTCACTCACTGACAGCTGCCGGATAGCGATGGCCGCCACCTTGTCCGCGTTGTGCTGGGTGAACTGTGAGTAGATCTGCTCGTCGTGCTGGCCGTTGTCGCCGATCAGGAGCCAGCGCATGTGCGGAAACTCCGCCGCCAGCCGCTCCAGGTTGCGGCGCTTGTGTTCCTGTCCGCTGCGGAACCAGCGGTCCTGGGTCAGTCCCCAGTCCGTCAGCAGCAGCGGGCCGGCCGGATACATGTTCCGGGTCAGGAACCGTGCGAGCGTGGGCGCTGCGTTCCAGGGGCCGGTCGAGAGGTAGATGACGGGCGCGTCGGGGTGTTCAACGGTCAGCCGGTCCAGCAGCACTGCCATGCCCGGGGTGGCCATCCTGGCCCGCTCGCTCAGCACAAAGGTGTTCCAGAGGGCCAGGAAGGGCCGGGGCAGTGCCGTCACCATAACCGTGTCGTCGATGTCGGAGACGATGCCGAACTTGGTGTCGGGGGAGATCACAAAGATGCTGGCTTCCGCCGGTTCGGTGCCCGCGGAGCGGAGTATGGCCGTGTGCCAGCCGGGGGAGAGGGACACCGGAATGTCGATGTCCACAAGTCCGCCACGGTCGGCCTTCACCTTCGTGACGGTCCCGGCGATCTCGATCTCCACCTCTGAACGGGGAATGGGAACACTGGTGAACGCGCGCCAGCCGCGCACATTCTGGGTGCCGTTCCGGGCGGCGTGGTCTGCGCTGCTTCCGGGCACGGGCTTGCTGGCCAGCACTACCCGGCCCAGGACGCGGACCCACTCGGTGGAGCCGTACCCCTGGTAGGCGATGGTCTTGGGTTCGAACTTCCAGCGCCGGGCCAGCTTCAGGCGCGACGTATTGATCGAGTCCGAGAGCCAGTGGGCCAGGCGGAAGACCCGCGTCCCTGACAACCTCGCTTCTGACAGAGGTGATTCCTGTGACCGCATGTCCATGCCTTCACTCTGCCACAGGCCGGCGGCGCGTGGGCTGCCCGGCCGCACTCTGTTACCCGGAGTCTTCCAGCATGCTGCGCAGCGTGGCTGCATTCCGCACGGCGTTGCCGCCGCCGTCGTTGTTGAAATACGCGAAGACTTCCCGTCCGGAGCTGCGCCACTCACGGATCCGGTCCGCCCACCAGCCCAGGTCCTCGTCTGAGTAGGAGCCGCCGTACAGGTGCCGGTGGTCGGGCCCGTGCAGCCTGACGTAGACGAACGGTGCGGTGGCCTCCAGGTTGCAGGGCAGGTTGGCGCCGCTCATGACCGTGTATGCAGCCTGGTGCCGTTCAAGCAGGCCATACACCTCCGGCTGCTCCCAGCTCGGATGCCGGAACTCCACGGCCACGCGGATCCAGTCCGGCATGGCGGCAAGGAAATAGTCCAGGCGGGCGTCATCGCGCGCCATGTCCGGAGGCAACTGGACCAGCAGCACCGCCCGCTTGTCGCCCAGCTCATGCCAGCACCGCGAGATCCGTTCGATCCAGACTTCGGGGGCATACAGCTTCTTGCCGTGGGTGAGCCCGCGCGGGGCTTTGACGGAGAGCGCAAAACCGGCCGGCAGCCTGGTCCGCCAGCCGGCAAAGGTGGTGTCCCGCGGCCAGCGGTAGAAGCTGGCGTTCAGCTCCACGGTGCTGAACCTTGCTACATAGTGCTGCAGCCGGTCGCGGGTGGGAAGCCCGGGCGGGTACAGCACATTTTCCCAGTGGTCATAGCTCCAGCCGGACGTGCCGATGTGGGTCCTCATGTGGCGGACTCACTCGAAGTGGGTTGTGACGTTGCCGCCGCCGGCGGACTCCACGATGGCCGCAGCGACGTCGCGCAGCTTCAGGTTGCGCGTGCTGGACGCCGACTTGATGAGGTTGATGGCGTCCTCCTGGGTGCAGCGGTTCTGCGCAATGATGATGCCCACGGCCGTGTCAATGATGGTCCGTGATTCCATGGCCCGTCTCAGGTTGGCGGCGTTCTCGTTGCGCTGTGCCAGCATAACCGCGAGCCGGAGACCCTTGGAGGCCTGCCGCACATAGTTGACTGCCCGGTCCACGGCGGCGGCGTCAAAGACGTTTGGCTTCTCTGAGTACAGGTTCAGTCCCGCCCGGGCGTCGGCGCCGGGCAGCTCGAAAGGCACCGCCAGAACCGCACGTATGCCGTTCTTCAGCACGGTTTCGTTGTAGTCCGGAAATTCCGTGTCCAGCTCGAAGTCCGGAACGTGGACAACGACACCTTCCCGGCAGGAGCGAAGGCAGGGACCGTCGCCAAACCGGTACTGGAGTTCGTCCAATGCCTGGGCGTGCTTGCCGCTGCTGGCTACCGTGGCCGCCGAGCGGTGCCGCAGAAGGGTGATGCCACAATAGATCCGGCCTCGCGGTCCCGACATATTGTCCGCGGAGAACCGTGCAAGCTCCTCGAGGAAGTCCTGCACATCCTGGGTGTCCAGCAGCATCTCCTGGACGCGGCCCACCACGTCAGTCTCGTTCAGGCGACTATCCACGCAATGCTCCACTTCCGCCCGCCGAACCGGCGATTCCGGAAGGGCTGGGCAAGCTTATTTGGACAGGGCTCCGGCGGCCGCTCCGCCTAGCTTCAGGCTACACCCGGCTACCCCTCGTGCGGCGGGGCCGCCTGTGGCACTGTAAGGGCATGGTACGCATCGAGGATTATGCGATGGTCGGGGACCTGCACACCGGCGCCCTGGTCAGCACGGAAGGTTCGATTGACTGGCTGTGCCTGCCGCGCTTCGATTCGCCGGCGTGCTTCAATGCGATCCTGGACACCCCCGAATCCGGCCGCTGGCTCCTGGCCCCTGCCGGGGGAGGAGAATGCGCCCGGCGCCGCTACCGCCGGCACACGCTCATCCTGGAAACCGAATGGGAAACCGACGACGGCGCCGTCCGGGTCATCGACTTCATGCCGCCGCGCGATGAGGTGGCAGACATCGTGCGGATCGTGGTGGGCCTGCGCGGGCACGTCCGAATGCGGTGCGAGCTGGCCCTGCGCTTCGACTACGGCCACATCATCCCCTGGGTGCGCAGGGACAGCCAGGGCCTGCATGCCATCGCCGGACCGGATTCCGCCTATTTGGTGACCACCGCCCCGCTGCGCGGCGAACGCATGCACACGGTCAGCAACTTCACTGTCAAGGCCGGCGAGCGGGTGCCGTTCGTGCTGACGTGGGCGCCGAGCCATGTCCGCCGGCCGCGGTCCGTGGACGCCGAGGAAGTCCTGGACTCCACCGAACGGTTCTGGCACGAATGGACCGATAAGTGCAAGGTGGCCGGACCGTACAAGGACGCCGTGCAGCGCTCGCTGATCACGCTCAAGGCATTAACCTACGCGCCCACCGGAGGGATCGTGGCAGCGGTGACCACGTCGTTGCCCGAACAGCTGGGCGGGCCGCGCAACTGGGACTACCGCTTCTGCTGGTTGCGGGACGCCACCCTGACGCTGCAGGCGCTGCTGGCCGCCGGCTACACCTCAGAGGCGGCCGCATGGCGCGACTGGCTGCTGCGGGCCGTGGCAGGGGATCCGGCTGACCTGCAGATCATGTACGGAATCCACGGCGAACGCAGGCTTCCCGAGCAGGAACTGCCCTGGCTGTCCGGTTACGAGAAATCAGCGCCGGTCCGGGTGGGCAACGCGGCCGCGGGGCAGCTGCAGCTGGATGTGTGGGGCGAGGTGCTGGACTGCCTTGCCCTGACCCGCAACTCCCTGCTGAAGCACACCGACGAGGCCTGGGACGTCCAGGTGGCGCTGATGGAATACCTCGAGGGCGCCTGGGACCAGCCGGACAACGGACTGTGGGAAATGCGCGGCCCGCGGCGCCATTTCACCCATTCCAAGGTGATGGCATGGGTCGCGGCGGACCGGATGGTCAAGGGGGTCCGGGATTCAGGGCTTCCCGGCCCCGCTGACCGCTGGGAGGCGCTCCGCGACACCATCCATGCCCAGGTCATGGAGAACGGTTTCGACCCCGCCCGTAACACCTTTACGCAGAGCTACGGGCGGCCCGAACTCGATGCCAGCCTGCTCCTCATTCCCCGGGTCGGGTTCCTGCCGCCCGACCATCCCCGGGTGATGGGCACTATCGAGGCCATCCAGCGTGAGCTGACGGAGGACGGTTTCGTGCTCCGGTACCGCCCGCAGGTGAGCGACGACGGCCTGCCGGGGGGTGAAGGCGTCTTCCTCGCCTGTTCCTTCTGGCTTGTGGAAGCACTGCTGGGTGCCGGCAGGCGCAGGGAGGCCACGGAACTCTTCGAGCGGCTGCTGTCCCTGCGCAACGACGTCGGCCTCTTGAGCGAGGAATGGGGCGTCCAGAGCGGGCGGCATCTGGGGAACACCCCGCAGGCCTTCAGCCACTTCGCGCTGGTCACCAGCGCGCTGGAGCTGAACCAGCGCAAGCCCCGCCGAAGCGACAAACCACTCCCCGCAAAGGCCCGTACCGGGTGACGTCTCTCACCTTTGACGTTAGGTAAGTATACTTACTAACACCTCACCGAACGGTGAAGAAGGAGGAAGGCCTAAATGTCTGGATATTTCGAGTTGGTGGATGCTCCCGACGGCGGATACAGGATCCGGCTGCTGGACGGGACGGGGGCGCTGATGGCGGTGTCTGTCACCTTCCCGACGAAGCGTGCAGCGGTTGCGGGAATTGCGCAGGCGCGGGAGATCGCCGGAACCGGCCTGATCCGGGACCTCTGTAAGGATGCCGTCAAGCGGCCGGCCCAAAAGCGCCACATGAAGCCCTCCCGGCAGGCATTGAAGTCTGCGGTCAGCGCCGGTCATAGCTCACCGCTGGCTCCCCCGTCGCAGCGTAAGGTCTCACTGCAGGGCAACGCTGCCCCGCAAGGCAAAGTGTCCCCGCCGGGCAAAGTGTCCCCGCAAGGCAAGGCGATGCCGCAGCGCGTGCCCGCCCCGATGCTGGCCGAGCACTGATGCGCGTGGGAGGAGCCGGCCGCCGGAAGGGTGTCCTGTTCGATGTTGATGGGACGCTGATCGACTCCGCCTACATCCACACCCTCGCCTGGTGGCACGCGTTCCGCCAGTCCGGCTACGACGTGCCCATGGCCCGGATCCACCGCTGCGTGGGGATGGGCGGGGCGCGCCTGGTGGACACGCTGCTGCCGGACTCCCGGAACAAGGATGAGGTGGATGAGGCTGTCCTGTCCGCCCATTCGGGGGTTTTCGGCACATACTGGCCGTCGCTGCGGCCCCTCGACGGGGCCCGCGACCTGGTTGTGCAGTGCAGCGAGAGCGGGCTGGCGGTGGCGCTGGCCTCGTCCGCCAGGCAGCAGGACCTCACGGCGCTCCGGACGGCGTTGTCCGCGGATTCCTTCATTCACGCTGCGACCAGCGCCAACGACGCCGAAAACAGCAAGCCCGAGCCGGACATCCTTGTGGCCGCGCTGAAAGCTGTGGGGGTTGAGGCGTCGGAAGCTGTCTACGTCGGGGATGCGGTGTGGGATGTCATGGCCGCCAACGCCCTCGGCATGCCCACCATTGCGCTCACCTGCGGGGGCACCAGCGAAGCCGAGTTGCTGGCAGTGGGGGCGGCTGAGGTGTATGCGGGGCCCCGGGAACTGCTGGAGAACCTGGGCGGCAGCGCGATTGGAAAGCTGCTCGCCGGCTAGGTTCCCCGGCCTGGGTTCGCCTGCAGGAAAACGTTCCCCGGGGGGCCGGTCAGGCGCCGGCCGTGTCAGCCCTGGTCTCGGTGTTTGTGAACCCGCCACCCTCGGGCTCATCGGCGTAGGACCCCTTGTTCCACGACACCGCCACCGCGACGGAGCCGTCGTCGTTCCTGACAACTTCGGTGACCACATCCGACACCGACGCGCCCATGGCGAGGATCTTTGCGCGGTACGTGGTCACCAGCTCCTCGAGGCTCGCCTCCGTCCATTCGCCGGGGCGCATGCGCGTGGAGATTTCCACCGGTTCGGGCTGGTACAGCGACATGATGTTGCCTTTCTTCAGGGGCACGGTCAGTTCCTACGCTAGGAGCGTTCCGGGCCGGAGACAAGAGAAAAGCAAGTGTGCTTACTTTTCGCCTTTGCGGCCCGCTAGGATTGATAAGCATACTGATCTTCACATCCGGACCAGGGCACGTTACGGTCGAATGGACGCGACGTGCAGCGACAGGAAGGCATTCCATTGAAGGCTCTGACTTGGCAAGGCAAGCGCTCGGTGAGCGTGAAGGAAGTACCGGATCCCGTCATCCAGGAGCCCACGGATGCGATCGTGCGGATCACGTCGTCTGCGATCTGCGGCTCGGACCTCCACTTGTACGAGGTGCTTGGCCCCTATATGCACAAGGACGACGTGCTGGGGCATGAGCCCATGGGCATCGTGGAGGAGGTGGGCAGCGCCGTCACCAACCTCAAAAAGGGGGACCGCGTCGTCGTTCCCTTCAACATTTCCTGCGGCCACTGCTACATGTGTTCCCAGGGCCTGCAGTCACAGTGTGAAACCAGCCAGGTCCGGGAAAAGAACTCCGGCTGTGCGATTTTCGGGTACTCGGAGCTGTACGGGTCTGTCCCCGGCGGGCAGGCGGAGTACCTGCGGGTGCCGTTTGCTGACTATGGCCCCGTCAAGGTGGGACAGGAGCTGCCGGACGAGCGCTACCTGTTCCTCTCGGACATCCTTCCCACCGCCTGGCAGGCAGTGAAGTACGCTGATGCCCCGGCCGGCGGGACGCTGGCGGTCTTCGGGCTCGGCCCGGTGGGGCAGTTCACGTCGCGGATCGGCAACTATTTCGGCCAGCGCGTCATCGCTGTGGATCCCGTGCCGGAACGCCGCGAGATGGCGGCGCGCCACGGCGTCGAGGTTTTGGACTATTCCAAGGGCATCGCGGACGAACTGCGGGAGATGACCGGCGGCAGGGGCCCGGATGCGGTGGTCGACGCCGTCGGCATGGAGGCACACGGCTCGCCGGTGGCGGGATTCGCGCACCAGGCACTCGGACTCCTCCCCGACAAGGTGGCCCAGAAAGCCATGGAAACCGCCGGCGTGGACAGGCTGGCCGTGGTCCACGCGGCCATCGATTCAGTCCGGCGCGGCGGCACGGTTTCCCTGAGCGGTGTCTACGGCGGCACGGCCAGCCCCATGCCGCTGCTCACCATGTTCGACAAGCAGATCCAGCTGCGCATGGGCCAGTGCAACGTCCGCCGGTGGACTGACGAACTGCTTCCCATCGTGGAGGACGACGCCGACCCGCTGGGCGTGATGGATCTGGTCACCCACACCGCGGGGCTGGCCGAGGCGCCGGAGCTCTACGAAAAATTCCAGAAGAAGGAGGACGGCTGCATCAAGGTTGTTCTCAAGCCCTGACGGGCTACCAGACGCCGGGCTTCAGCAGCGAGGTCCGGGAAAGCGGCCGGCGGGAGCACTCTCCCGCCGGCCGCCTTCCGTTCCGGCTCTTCCTACTGCTCGCGCCACTCGTGGCCGGTGATGTGGGAGCCGGCCTGCGGCCCCATCTGGAGCATGCCGCCGTCGACGGCCCACGACGCCCCGGTGACGTAGCTCGATGCCGGGGACGCGAGGAAGGCGATGACGGCGGCCACCTCGCGCGCATCGCCCGGCCGGCCCAGCGGAACACCCGGCCGGTCCACCTGGTGCGGATCCTCGTCCGTCTGGCCGGTCATCGGCGTCGCGATTTCTCCGGGGGCCACGGAGTTGGCGGTGATGCCGTGGCTTCCCAGCTCCAGTGCAATGGTCTTGATGAGCCCGCCCAGTCCGTGCTTGGACGCGTCGTAGGCGGACGAACCCACGCGGGGCTGCCTCTCGTGGACGCTGGTCACGGCGATTATGCGGCCGCCCCGCCCGGCGTCGACCATCCGGCGGGCCGCCGCCTGGATGCAAAGGAAGGCGCCGTTGAGGTTGGTGTCCAGCGTTTTAGCCCAGGTCTCATAGTTCAGCTGGAGGAAATTGGTGCCGTCGCCTGTGCCTGAGTTGTTGACGAACACGTCAACGCCGCCCAGGTCCTCGGCCAGGCTATCGATGACATCCGCGCAGGTTAGGAGGTCGGTGGTGTCGAGCTGCCGGACCACCGCGTTCCGGCCAGCCGCCCGGACCTCCTCGGCCGTCCGCTCGGCACCGTCCTGGTCCGAATGCCAGGTGATGCCGACGTCAAGGCCGGCCCTGGCCAGCGCCACCGCGGTTGCCCGGCCGATCCCTGAATCGCTGCCGGTGACGATGGCGGTACGGGGCGAAAATTCCATCGTGCGTCCTTTCGGGGCGTGCAAGCCGAGCGTCAGGGTTCCTGCCGAGTGTCAGTAAGGGGCATCAGGCGGCCGCATCCACCACGCAGAAGCGGTTGCCGTCTGGGTCTTCCAGCACGATGAAGTCCGGATCGTCCGGATAGGAGTCCCAGTCCACGCGGGATGCCCCGAGCTCAACGAGGCGTTCCACCTCGGCTGCCTGGTCATCGGCGTAGAGGTCCAGGTGGAGGCGCGGGTGGGGCTGCACGGCGGTTTCGCTGAGCATGAGGGCGAGCCGGGCGCCGTCGCCCTTCTGCGGGATGAGCACCACCCAGGTTTCGTCGCCGTCTTCCCGGGGGACGTAGCCGAGGGCGTCGCACCAGAAGGCGGTGGCGCGGGCGACGTCGTTGACGCCAAGGACAGTCGTTCCGATCGTCAGCATGCCTTCATGCTTCCGCGCGCCCGGTTGTGGCGCAAGGGGTAGGGCTGAATAGGCGAAGTCGCCGGAAACGCACGAAATCGCCGGAAGCTTCCAGCGTGCGGGCAGGCTTCCGGCGATCTCGGTGGCAGAGGCGGCTAGGTCAGGCGGACCTGGCGGTTCATGTCCTTGTAGAGCAGGTAGCGGAATTCACCCGGGCCGCCGGCGTAGCAGGCCTGCGGGCAGAAGGCGCGGAGCCACATGAAGTCGCCGGCCTCCACCTCCACCCAGTCGTTGTTGAGCAGGTACATGGCCTTGCCCTCCAGGACGTACAGGCCGTGCTCCATCACGTGGGTCTCCGGGAACGGGATCACGCCGCCGGGCTGGAACGTCACGATGTTCACCTGCATGTCGTGGGCCAGGTCGCTGGAATCGGTGAAGCGGGTGGTCTTCCAGACGTCGTTGGTGTCCGGCATCGAAGTCGGTTCCACGTCCTTCTCGTTGGTGACGAAGGACTTGGCCTCGTACCCTTCAAGGCGTTCATAGGCCTTGCGGATCCAGTGGAAGGACACGATGTCCTCCGAAACGTTCTCCAGCCCCCACTGGGCCCCGGCGGCGAGGTAGGCGTAGCCGCCCTCTTCAAGCTGGTGCAGTTCGCCGTCGAGGGTCAGGTTGACCGTGCCCTTGGTGACGAAGATGACGCCCTCGACGCCTTCCTCGAATTCGGCCCGGGGTGCCCCGCCGCCCGGGCCGATCTCGACGATCAGCTGGGAGAACGTGGTGGCGAAGCCGGAGATCGGGCGCGCAATGATCCAGGAGCGGGTGTTGGAGAAGCCGGGGAGGTTGCTCGTCACGATGTCGGTCAGCACGCCCTTCGGGATGACCGTGTAGGCCTCCGTGACGATGGCGCGCTCGGTGGTGAGGTGGGTCTGCGGCGGCAGGCCGCCTTCGGGGTAGTAGTACTTGCCCATGTCTGGATCCTTACTTTGAAGTTGTGGTGAGGCGGGGGTGGGCCAGCGACGTGAGCTGGGGGAGTCCGACGCCGGCAAGCGCCTGCACTTCCTCGGCACCGACCGCTCCGCACTGCACGCCGCGCAGGACGAACGCTGCGAGTGCGCGGGCGGTGGCCGGCTCATCCATGACGCCGCCTCCCGTCTGCTCCACGTAGTTCCGCAGCCGCCCGGCCGCGGCCGGAAGGCCCTGGCGGTAGAAGGCATACGTGGCCGCGAAGCGACTGGGCAGCTGGGCCGGGTGCAGGTCCCAGCCCTGGTAGAAACCCCGCTCCAGGGAACGGCGCACCAGGCGGCCGTGCAGCTGCCAGGCATTTTCGACGTTGTCGCCCACGGGAATGATGTTGGTGGACCCGTCCGAGAGCCGGATGCCGGTGCCGGCCACAGCGAGCTGCATGACCTCCTTGGCGAAATCCGCCACGGGGTGCTCCATCGACTGGTATTCCGCCGAAATCTGCAGGGAAGCGGAGTAGTCGTAGGTGCCGTAGTGCAGCCCGCTGATCCGGCCGGGGACCGCGTGCGGCAGCTGCGCCACCGGGGAGGTCCCCTCCGGGCCGAGGATGAGCTGCGGGGTTTCCACCTGCACCTCGAACCGGAGCCGGCCGGCGGGGAGCGAATGGATTTCCTCGAGCCGGGAGACGGCGTAGTCCATGGCCTGGACCTGCGCCACGGTGGTGACCTTGGGCAGGGTCAGGACCAGGCCCGCGGGCAGTTCGCCCGCCGCGGCGAGGCCGGAGACGAACAGGTCGAGGGTGCGCAGCCCGCGGGCGCGGGTGGGCGCCTCGAAGCACTTGAACCGGATGCCGATGAACGGCGGCGCGGAGCCGGCCGAAACTGCGGCGGCCACCGCGGATGCCGCGGCAACGGCGGCGGCGTCCTCGGCGTCGTCGCCCCGGTCCCCGAACCCGTCCTCGAAGTCGAGCCGGAGGTCCTCGATCGGCTCGGTGCCCAGCTTCGTCTCCACCCGGGAGGCGACTGCCTCGGCGAGGTCGGCGTCCTGGCCCAGCAGCGAACCGAGCCGGGCCAGCCCGCCGTGGGCGGCCGCCGTCGCCAGCGCCTGGTTTCCCCAGTCGGCGGCGAGCGACGGCGTGAACCGGTCAGCGGGGACGTATACCGTGTGCACCGGCTGGCGGGAGCCGTCGTCGCCCGGGTAGTTCTGCTCGAGCAGCCGGTCGGTGTCCGCCAGCTGCCCGTCGATCCGGGCCAGATCCGCCGTGGTCAGCGAGGTTTCGGGTACCGCCATGCCTCAGCCCACCAGTTCGTAGGCGGGGGTGGTGAGGAAGTCGGTGTAGTCCTCGGAGAGGCAGATGTCACCGATCAGGGCGCTGGCGGGCTGGTAGTAGCGGGCGAACGCTTCCTCGCCCACCTCGCCGCGCAGCTTCTCGGTTTCCTCGGCGAGGATCCGGGTGACCAGTTCGCGGGTGACCTTGTTGCCGGTGTCGGCGAGGACCACCTCGTTGCGGATCTGCTGCCAGACCTGCGAACGGGAGATTTCCGCCGTCGCGGCGTCCTCCATCAGGTTGTGGATGGCCACCGCGCCGTTGCCGGAGATCCAGACGGCGGTGTAGGCCACCGCGACGTAGAGGTTCAGGCGCAGGCCGGCTTCCGTGACCTGGCCTTCGGCGGAGGCGATGTCCAGCAGCTGGCCGGCCGTGACCGAGACCTCGGGACGCTGCTTGTCCAGCTGGTTGGGCTTGTCCCCGAGGACGGAGTCGAACACCTCCCGGCAGACGGGCACGAGGTCCGGGTGGGCCACCCACGAGCCGTCGAAGCCGTCGTTCGCCTCGCGGGTCTTGTCCGCACGGACCTTTTCAAAGGCCTGCGCGGTGACCTCGGGTTCGCGGCGGTTGGGGATGACGGCAGCCATGCCGCCCATCGCGAACGCACCGCGGTGGTGGCAGGTCTTGACCAGCAGTTCGGTGTAGGCCCGCATGAACGGTGCCGTCATGGCCACGGTGGCCCGGTCCGGCAGTACGAAGCTGGAACCGGCGTCGCGGAAGTACTTGATGATGCTGAACAGGTAGTCCCAGCGGCCGGCGTTCAGGCCCGAGGCGTGGTCCCGCAGCTCATAGAGGATCTCGTCCATCTCGAACGCAGCCGGGATGGTTTCGATCAGGACCGTGGCGCGGATGGTGCCCTGGCCGAGGCCGAGGAAGTCCTGGGCGAAGACGAACACGTCGTTCCACAGGCGGGCCTCGAGGTGGCTCTCCATCTTCGGCAGGTAGTAGTACGGACCGTGGCCGTTGAGGACCAGCTGCTTGGCGATGTGGAAGAAGTGCAGGCCGAAGTCCACCAGCGCGCCGACGGCGGGTTCGCCGTCGAGCAGCAGGTGCCGCTCCTCCATGTGCCAGCCGCGGGGGCGTGCCACCACGACGGCCAGCGGGGCGTCGGTGCGGAGCCGGTATTCCTTGCCTTCGGGCGAGGTGTAGCTCAGCGTCCCGGTGGCGGCGTCGCGGAGGTTGAGGATGGCGTCGATGACGTTGCCCCAGGTGGGGGTGCTGGCGTCCTCGAGGTCGGCGAGCCACACCTTGGCGCCGGAGTTCAGGGCGTTGATGGCCATCTTGGCCGGCGAGGCCGGCCCGGTCATCTCAACCCGGCGGTCCTGCAGGGCCGCCGGTGCCGGCGCGACCTTCCAGTCGCCGTCGCGCACGTCCTTGGTCTCCGGCAGGAAATCCAGGCTGCCGGTCCGGGCCACCTGCTCACGCTTGGCCTTGCGGGCCTCGAGCAGCTCGCCGCGGCGGCCGGCGAAGCGCTTGTGCAGCTCCTCCACGAACGCGAGGGCCTTCGGGGTCAGAATCTCCTCAGCACGCTCGATCGGCCGGGGGTCTGTGACTGTGATAGCCATTGTGGGTCCTTTCCAGGGCTGATTCAGGCGTTGGCGAGAGCCGCGTCCGCGGGCGCTGCTTCCGTGGGTGCTGCGTGCGCGGTCCGAACACCGGCGGCCGCGTGTGCGGCGTGCGCTACCGCACTGGCAACGTCGGCGGCCACGTGGGGATCGAAGACGCTGGGGATAATGTAGCTCGCATTCAGTTCGTCGTCAGCAACCCGGTTGGCGATTGCCTCGGCGGCGGCCACCAGCATCTCCGGAGTGATGTCCGATGCCCCGGCGTCCAGCAGGCCCCGGAAGAAGCCCGGGAAGGCCAGGACGTTGTTGATCTGGTTCGGGAAGTCGCTGCGGCCGGTGGCCACCACCGCGGCGTGCTTGGAGGCGACTGCCGGGTCGATCTCCGGCGTCGGGTTGGCCATGGCGAAGACGATCGCGTCCTTGGCCATGGAGGCAACCTGCTCCTCGCCGATCACGTGCGGGGCGCTGACGCCGATGAAGACGTCGGCCCCCTTGAGGGCCTCGTGCAGCGTGCCGGAGAAGCCTTCTTCGTTGGTGTTGGCCGCGATCCAGGTGCGGTGCTCGTCGTCGTACTTCTCGCCCGAGTGGATGGCGCCGGAACGGCCGGCGGCGATGATGTGCTGCGCGCCCTGGGCCTTGAGGAGCTGGATGATTGCCGAACCCGCGGCGCCGACACCGGAAACCACGATCCGGACGTCGGCGAGCTTCTTGCCGACGACGCGCAGTGCGTTGACCAGGGCTGCCAGTGTGACGATCGCGGTGCCGTGCTGGTCGTCGTGGAAGACCGGGATGTCCAGTTCCTCGCGGAGCCGGTTCTCAATCTCGAAGCAGCGCGGGGCGGCGATGTCCTCGAGGTTCACGCCGCCGTAGACCGGGGCCATGGCCTTGACGATCCGAATGATTTCCTCGGTGTCCTGGGTGTCCAGGCACACCGGCCAGGCGTCGACGTTGGCGAACTGCTTGAACAGCGCGGCCTTGCCCTCCATGACCGGCAGTGCAGCCGCGGGGCCGATGTTGCCGAGGCCGAGGACGGCGGAACCGTCGGTGACCACGGCGATGGTGTTGCGCTTGACGGTGAGGTTCCGGGCGGCGTCGGGGTTTTCGGCGATGGCGAGGCAGACGCGGGCGACGCCGGGGGTGTAAGCGCGGGAGAGATCGTCGCGGTTGCGCAGCGCGACCTTCGGGACCACCTCGAGTTTGCCGCCGAGGTGCATCAGGAAGGTGCGGTCGGAAACGTTGCGCACGGAGACGCCGTCGAGCGCGTTGAGCGCATCCTTCACGCGGTCCGCGTGGTCCTGGTCCGTGGTGTTGCAGGTGACGTCAACTACGAGCGTCTCGTGGTGGGACTCGGTGACGTCCAGCGCGGTGATGGCAGCTCCTGCGGCACCGACGGCGGCCGCGAGCTCGCTGGTGGCCGTGAAGCTCGACGGCGCCTCCACGCGCAGGGTGATTGAGTTTCCGGGGCTCGGGTTCGCCATTGAATGTCCTCCTGGTTGGGCCTGCCGCTGGGGCGGGCCAGTCTGCTGAATGTTTTCGTATTATGGATATTATTATTCTCTTTGTGGAAATTCAAGCCCCTGGTTACTTCCATCGACGGCGCCCGGGGCCTTGCTGTATCTTTGGCTGTCTAAGCAACTTTTTTCACGATGCGGATAAGAGTTGTCGTATTCGAGGCAACAGGAGAGTGCTACATGGCTGAGAAGGCCACCGGAGGCGTGCAGTCCGTTGAGCGCGTCTTTGAACTTTTGGAACTGATCACGGACGCCGGCGGCGACGTGACGCTCAGCGAGCTCTCCTCCTCCACGGACCTGCCCCTGCCGACGATCCACCGGCTGCTGCGCACGCTTGTGGCGCTGGGCTACATCCGGCAGCTGCCCAACCGCCGCTATGCCCTCGGCCCGCGGCTGATCCGGCTCGGCGAAGGTGCCAACAAGCAGCTCGGTGCCCTGGCGCGGCCGCAGCTGAAGTCCCTCGTGGACCGGCTGGGGGAGACGTCCAACATGGCCGTGCTGGACTCGGACATGGTCATCTACGTGGCCCAGGTGCCGTCGCTGCACTCCATGCGCATGTTCACCGAGGTGGGCCGCCGCGCCCACACCCACGACACCGGCGTCGGCAAGGCGATCCTGGCGCAGCTGGACGACGAGGTGGTGCGCGGCATCGTGACCCGCACCGGCATGCCCACGCCCACGGCCAAGAGCATCGGCGACTTCGATTCCCTGATCGCGGACCTGAACCGGATCCGGGAACGCGGCTACTCGATCGACGAGGAGGAGCAGGAGCTCGGCGTGCGCTGCTTCGCCATGGCCGTGCCCAACGCTCCGACGCCCACCGCCATCTCCGTCTCCGGGCCGGTCTCCCGCGTGGACGACTCCTTCGCCGAGCGCGCGGTCCCGCTCCTCCGCCAGGCGGCCCAGGCCATCTCTGACGAGCTCAACCAAAACTGACGCCCTTCCCCAAGCTGGCCTCCCGCCGTCGTTCTTTCATCCCGCGGACCCGCCCGAGCGCGAACGTACACTTGTGGCCCCAATTCTCTGCAGAAATGGGGCCACAAGTGTACGTTCGCGCCTATGGGTCGCTAGTGCTCAGACGTTGAGGACGCCTGGATGGGGACTTCCTTGCCGTCGCAGTCGATCAGCTTCCCGCCTTCGAAGCGGTCGCCGTCCATCAGGCACTTGATGTCCTGTTCCTGGACCACCCGCTCCGTGCCTGCCACGAAGACCGACTGGTTGTCCGAGTTGCCGGCCTTGAGGTGGTTGAAGAGCAGGTTCAGCAGGATGGCCATGACCGCCGCCGAGCTGATGCCGGAGTGGAAGATGGTGCTGAACCAGGACGGGAACTGGTCGTAGAAGGCCGGTGCGGCAATCGGGATCATGCCGAAGCCGATGGACGCGGCGACGATGATCAGGTTCATGTTGTTGCGGTACTCCACCTTGGAGAGGGTCCTGATGCCGCTGGCGGCAACGGTTCCAAAGAGTACGACGCCGGCACCGCCCAGGACAGGCGTCGGCACCGCCGCGACCACCCGGCCAAGGATCGGAAGGAGGCCGAGGATGACCAGGATGAGGCCGCCGGCGCTCACGACGAACCGGCTCTTGACGCCGGTGATGGCCACGAGGCCCACGTTCTGGGCAAAGGCGCTCTGCGTGAAGGAGTTGAAGAGCGGGGAGATGGCGCTGGAGAGCATGTCGGCCCGGAGGCCGTCGCCGATCCGCTTGGAATCGACCTTGGTGCCCACGATCTCGCCCACGGCGATGATGTCCGCCGACGTTTCGGTGAGCGTCACCAGGATGACGATCAGCATGGAGATGATGGCCGCGATCTCGAACGTCGGGGGACCGAAGGCGAACGGCGTGGGGAAGGCTACGATTTCACCCTGGCCCACCTTGGAGAAGTCGGCCATCCCGAAGACGAACGCAATGCCGGTTCCCAGCACCATCGCCAGGAGGATGGACAGCCGGGAAATGGCGGCGTTGCCCACCTTGCTGAGCAGCAGCACGATGGCCATGGTGGCGGCGGCAAGGCCGATGTTGGCCATGCTGCCGTAGTTGGGGGCCGACTTGTTGCCGCCCATGGCCCAGTTGGCGGCCACGGGCATCAGTGTGAGGCCGATGGTGGTGATCACCGTGCCCGTGACGACCGGCGGGAAGAACTTGATGATCTTGGAGAACAGGGGTGTGATCAGCAGGCCGATCAGGGAGGCCGCGATCACGGAACCGAAGACAGCCTGAATGCCGCCACCGCCGTGGACAATCGCCACCATGGTGGAGACGCCGGCAAAGGAGACGCCCTGGACGAGCGGGAGCTGGGAGCCGAAGAAGCGGATACCGACGGTCTGGAGGATCGTGGCCAGGCCGCCTACGAAGAGGCAGGCAGCGATGAGCAGGCCGATGTCCTGCGATGACATGCCGGCCGCGGCGCCGATGATGAGGGGCGGGGCGATGATGCCGCCGTACATGGTGAGGACGTGCTGGAACCCGTAGGCGAAAGTGCTGCCGATGGAGAGGCGCTGGTCTTCCGGGCGGGTTGCCGCTGGGCGGCTTTTCTTGGTGATGTTCATGGCAGACTTTCTTGGTTCATGGCAGACGTCTTCGTCTGGCTAACAGTGTCTGGCTAACAATTTGAGTCTTGCTGTGTGTGGCCCGAGCTGTGGATGGGGCTTGGCTGTGGAGTTTTTGTCCACTTATTAGGGGCTTTGGGGCGCTTAAAGTCGCGGTATCTGTACAAAAACTCGGGGGGCTTTGCTTGGGTGTGGGGCTCTAATGCGGTGTTGCTGGGTGCCGGCGGGCCCGCGGACCTCTCGTGTC
>NZ_JBHUSB010000011.1:0-76408 GCF_042673905.1 Arthrobacter sp. NPDC057009 | reverse complement strand
GGGGGGGGGGGGGGGGGGGGGGCGCGGCCCGGGGGGGGGCCGGGCCCCCCGCCGGCTGGGGCTTAGCAGAAGCCGGCGATGCCTGACCAGGCGGCGTCGGCTGCTTCGGCGTCGTCGCGCTGGACGGTCGCCTCGATGAGTCCGTACGGGCGGTCGGCCGCGTAGAAGACCTCGTTGGGGTTGTCGAGCCCGAACGGCGAGAGGTCCACCAGGAAGTGGTGCTTGTTGGGCATCGAGAACTTGATTTCCTCGATCTCGCTGTGGGCTTCCAGAACCTTCGCGCCCATGTCGAACAGGGTCTGCTGCAGGGCGTGGGAGTACTTCTCGGTGAAGCCTTCCAGCAGGAGGCTCTTGACGTCCTCGTAGCTCTTGTTGAAGTCCAGCGAGCTGAAGTCCGTGCCGGATTTGAAGCGCCAGCGGGCCGAGACGTCGGTTGCCAGGATGCGGTCGGTGGTCTCCTGCAGGGTGGTGTACTTGTCCTTCGGGTACCCGACGAAGCCGGACTGCGTGGACTTCAGGACGGTCAGGTCCTTGAGTCCGGAGATCAGGTGGGTGGCGGCGCCGTCGCGGACCAGGACGGCGGTGCGGACTTCCTGGCCCTTGCGGACGAAGGAGTGGTCGTGTGCGGTGCCGTGCGCCTGGATGCGTTCCCAGGCGTAGGACTCCGCCTCCCAGCGGCCGCCGGTAACCCAGTCAAAGCTGGAGGTGAAGTGCTCGCCGAGGCGGAGCAGGAAGGCCTCGGGGGAGCCGACCCCTTCCCGGGCGAATGCGTAGATGGTGTTCTTCTGGGTGTCAGTGGCCACCACGTGGGCGTTGTCGCCTTCGAGGTGGGCGGCTTCGAAGTCGCCGCGGAGCTGCGAGGTGACGTTCAGGTCCTCGATCTCATGGCGGTCGGTGTCGCGGGTGATCTTGACGACGCGGACTTCGGCCTTGCCGTACTGGTTGTGGCCGAGGACGATCTTGTTGCTCATGGTCTGTTCCCAACTTCCGGTATGTGGAACGAAGGTCCCACATAGAAATTAAGTGCGTGTTTCCCACGCATTTCCTGTGGCGTCGACCCAAACAAAAAATGAGCCGACATCAGTTGATGCCAGCTCATTACGACCCTGCCTGCTGCTCCCAGGTTACGTGACGTGCGCCACGAATTGCCTACAAGCGTAGCGCAGCTTTCCGGTGGTGTACATCACAAATTCAAAAAACCGATTGTGACCGAGTGGCGGAAGGTTCCTCGGGCGGAAGCTCTTGACGCACCGCCCCACGCCTCCATAAGATTTCACATATCAAAAACAAATTTCCGCTTTACGAAAATAATCCAAGCGGGCAAGGCAAGAAACGAGGAGGAACAGATGGACTCGCAGGATCAGAACAACGTCGCGGAATTCCCGGCGCCCGGCCAGGAGCTGTACCTGCCGTTCGGCGCCACGGATCCCGACTTCTACATCCCGGCGGACTGCGACCGGCGCTCCGGCAGCCTGTCCCGGTGGCTCCGGGCGCTCCCGGTCTTTGGCCGGCGCCCGTAACCCGCGACGGCGACACTTTAAGTACTGCAAGACGCGGTAAGTGCTGCAAGACGCGCTGGTCTGGCGACACCCGAATTCAGGTGTCGCCAGGCCATTTGCGCGTCGCCAGGCCATTTCCGTGTCGCCACGATTTATTTGTGTCCCCGGGCGGTCTGCGCGTCAGTGCACCCTCAGGACTCAGGGCGCCCGGGCCACTCCTTGCCGGCCCACGGGTCGTAGTCGGCGATCAGCTCTTCCTGCGGCGGGCGCTCCGGTTCAGGGACATGCTGCAGGTTCACCCGCACCCGGTACCAGAGCGAGCTTGACCCGCGCATTCCGTCGACCAGCACGTCGGCCGGAGAGAGCGCCGGCACCACGTCGGCATGCCGGGACTTCCACTCGTCCAGCGCGGCAAGCGCCTCGGGCTTGGTCCTGGTGCGGGCCACCTCGATGAGCGGCATCACCGACTGCCGGCGGCCGGAACCGTTGCCCCCGCGCTGGGCCTCCCCGCGCGGGGCTTTCTCGGCGGGCCCAAGCTCGGCGGCCAGCGCGAGCAGCCCGTCGAGGGTGCCGGCGGCGTCGTCGATGCCAGCATGCGGGTCACCCGCCTCCGCGTACCGTGCCGGCACGGTGGACACCGTAAACTGCGCCGGCCGGGCCGAACGGACCTCATCCCACGTTAGCGGCGTCGAGACCCGGGCATCCGGCAGCGGCCGCACCGAGTAGGCCGAGGCCACCGTGCGGTCCTTCGCGTTCTGGTTGAAGTCCACGAATACGCTCTCGCCGCGCTCCTCCTTCCACCAGCGCGCGGTAGCGAGGCCGGGAGCGCGGTTCTCGACTTCCCGGGCGAGGGTCTCCGCCGCGAGCCGCACGTCCCGGTACGACCACCGCGGCGCGATGCGGACCAGGATGTGGAGTCCCCGCGATCCGCTCGTCTTCGGCCACCCGACGAGACCCACGTCGTCGAGCACTTCCCGCGCGACATAGGCAACGTCGACGATCTGCGACCAGTCGACCCCCGGCATCGGATCCAGGTCCACCCGCAGTTCGTCCGGATGGTCGAGGTCCTCGGCGCGCACCGGATGCGGGTTGAGGTCGAGGCAGCCCAGGTTCACCACCCACGCCAGGCCCGCAGCATCCCTGATCACGGCTTCCTCCGCGGACGTCCCCGACGCATAGCGCAGCGTCGTCGTGTCGATGAACTCGGGGTGGTTTTCGGGCACGCGCTTCTGGAAGAACGGCTCCGCGTCGATGCCCTTCGGGAAGCGCTTGAGCACCATTGGCCGGCCGCCTGCCCCGCGGAGGGCACCATCGGCGACGGCCAGGTAGTAGCGCACCAAGTCGAGCTTCGTCAGTCCGGGCTCCGGGAACACTACCTTGTCCGGACTCGAGATGCGGACCTCGTGGCCGGCAATGTCCAGGATCTCGGCCGGCGTCTTCGACGGAGTCATGCCGCCACGCTAGCAGTTGGCCAACCACACCGGAACGGCTCGGCGTCAGCCGTTGACGAGCCGCCGCGCGGCCGCCGAATGCTCCGCGATCAGCCCTGCCACGTCCAGCCCCGGAATCTGTCCGTCGATAACCCGCCACTCGCCGCCCACCATTACCCGGTCGGCGCGGTCGGCGGCGCACAGCAGCAGGGCGGCAAGAGGGTCGTGACTGCCGGAGAACCGCAGGTCGTCCAGCCGGAACAGTGCGAGGTCGGCCTGCATCCCGGGTGCCAGTTGGCCAAGGTCCGGACGCCCCAGCACCGCCGCCGATCCGCGCGTAGCCCAGCCGAGCGCCCGCTCCACCGGAACCTGGGCCCCGTAGCGAAGCCGCTGCAGGTACAGTGCCTGCCGCGCCTCGAGAATCATGTTGGACGCATCGTTCGACGCCGATCCGTCCACTCCCAGCCCCACGGGCACTCCCGCTTCCTCCAGTTCGAGCACCCGGGCCGTGCCTGACGCGAGGCGCATGTTCGACGTCGGGCAGTGGGCGACGGCGGTTCCCGCCGCCCCCAGCCGGGCAATTTCAGCATCGCTGAAATGGATGCCGTGGCCCAGCCATGTCCGGTCCGTCAGCCAGCCGACGCTGTCCAGGTAGTCCACGGTGCGCAGCCCGAACGTCTCGAGGCAGAACTGCTCCTCATCCAGGGTTTCAGCGAGGTGGGTGTGCAGCCGGACGTCGTGCCGCTCCGCCAGCGCGGCGCTCTCGGCCATGATCTCCTTGGTGACGGAAAACGGCGAGCAGGGCGCCAGCGCAATCTGGATCACGGCCCCGTCGCCGCGCTCGTGGTACTCGCGGATCAGCCGTTCGCTGTCCGCCAGCACCACCTCCGGTGCCTGGACCGTCGACTGCGGCGGCAGGCCGCCGTCGTCCGTTCCCAAAGTCATGGATCCCCGGGTGAGCGTGGCCCGCATGCCCAGGCGCCGGACGGCGCCGATTTCGACGTCTACCGCGCCCTCCATCCCGGCCGGGAAGAGGTAGTGGTGGTCGGCGGCGGTGGTGCAGCC
Organism: Arthrobacter sp. NPDC057009; assembly: GCF_042673905.1. NCBI lineage: Bacteria > Bacillati > Actinomycetota > Actinomycetes > Micrococcales > Micrococcaceae > Arthrobacter > Arthrobacter sp. NPDC057009. Next base: position 72,414 of record NZ_JBHUSB010000011.1, on the reverse strand, counting down.
GGAGAGCAGCAGTTCGGCGAGGGCCACCGTGGCGGCGAGTTCAAGATCCTGCGGGGTGAGCCTGGCCCAGACCGGATAGAGGTTCTGCAGCCACGGGAACAGCGGAGCGTTGGCCACCGGCCCCCAGGCGCGGGTGAGCGTCTGGTAGAAGTGGTGGTGCGTGTTGATCAGGCCGGGCAAGAGGACGTGGTTGCCGGCGTCGAAGGTCCGGTGGCACGGCGCGGAGGGCGTCTGGCCGGCGCCAAGCACCTCCACAATTCTGCCGCCGCTCACCACCAGGCCGCCCGAGGCGTCGAGGCTGTTGGCTGTGAAGGCCGCCAGCGGGTTCCGGATCCAGAGCCGGGAAGTGTCGGCCGGGAGTTTTGCTGAAGGGTTAATCGGCTGGGTCATGAAGGTCCTTGTCTGAGCGTGCTGATACTTTCCAGCTCAGTGGTCCTGTCTGCTGATCCAGGGGACGTGCTGCCCAGAACGTGACGTTGGGGCGGCAGGTCGGCACCAGCGTAGGGCTGGCCAGGGCGGGCGGTCAATGGCGGCGGATTGTGACCGCGGGGTGTGAGCAGCCCGTAACACGCATTTCACATTGCGAAATTAAGTTTCCAGAAAACTATGGCGCGGGCCACAATCCAGTGCTAATCTCGATGTTGCCAAAGGCGGGCACCCGGACTCCGGGAAGCTATCTACCAGGCGCAACTTAACCTTCAAAAGCACATGCTGAAGCCTGGTAACCGTCGCATCTGGTCCTTTCCGTTCCGTCCGCGGGGTACCGGCTTCCACAGCAAAGGGAGTCGCATCATGAGTACCACCGTCACGGCCGAGGCATTCCTGGCCAGGGCCATCCAATTGGCCACCGCCAACGTCCTGAACAGCGGAGGCCCGTTCGGCGCCGTGATCGTCACCGCCGACGGTCAGACGTTCGACGGCGTCAACCGGGTCACGGCCGACAACGATCCCACTGCCCACGCCGAGGTCACGGCCATCCGCCGCGCATGCAGCGGGCTTGGCACGTTCGATCTCCGCGGGGCCACCCTCTACAGCAGCTGCGAGCCATGCCCCATGTGCCTCGCCTCCGCGCTCTGGGCACGCATAGACCGCGTCGTCTTCGCCGCCGACCGGCACGATGCCGCCTCCGTGGGCTTCGACGACGCCGTCTTCTACGAGTACTTCGACAACGAGGACCGGCAGAGCCTGATGCCGGTCTCCAAGCTCGAGCTGGGCCACCCGGACGCCCCGGCCATCCTGGAACCGTTCAACACCTGGAACACGCTCGAATCCAGGATTGACTACTAGGGCCCGGTGGCTGACATGACAATCCTGGACAATTCCGCTGAAAAGCAGGCTGCGCTCGAGGGTGCAGGGCAGACAGCGGCACTCGAAATGCACCAGACAGCCGGCAAGGCGCAGCGGGGCACCAGCCCCAAGCCCCCCGCGTCGAACTCGTTCCTGGACCGCTTCTTCCACATCACGCGGCGGGGTTCCACCGTGGCCCGCGAGGTGCGCGGCGGACTGGTCACCTTCTTCACGATGGCCTACATCGTGATCCTCAATCCGCTGATCCTCGGCGGGTTCAGCGCGGACAACGCTCCGACGGACGTCGCGGGCGGCTGGCTGTCGGCGGCGCAGGTGGGCGCGGTCACCGGGCTGACCGCCGGCGTCATGACCATCGCGTTCGGACTGATCGCGAACCTGCCGTTCGGCCTGGCAGCCGGACTGGGCATCAACTCCTTCCTCGCCGTGGCGGTGATCCAGGAGGTCACCTGGGCCGAGGCCATGGGCCTGGTGGTCATCAACGGCATCCTGATTGTCCTGTTCGGTGTCACCGGCGCGCGGACAGCGATCTTCCGGGCCGTGCCCAAGGAGCTGAAGGCTGCCATCACGGTGGGCATCGGCCTGTTCATCGCCTTCATCGGCTTCGTGGATTCGGGCTTCGTCAAGGCCACCGCCGGCGGACCGCCCGTCCAGCTCGGCGACAACGGCTCCATTACCTCCGTGCCCACCATCGTCTTCATCGTCGGCCTGCTGACCATGGGCATCCTCGTGGCACGGAAGGTGCAGGGCGGCCTGCTCATCGGCATCGTCGCCACCACGGTGCTCGCCGCGGTCGTGGAGGCCGTGCTGCACATCGGCCCCGCCAGCGAAACCAACCCCGGCGGCTGGCACCTGAACACGCCGGTGCTGTCGGGCCACCTGGTCTCCGCGCCGGACCTCAGCCTGGTGGGGCAGTTCGACCTGTTCGGAGCCTTCGGACGGATCGGCGGCCTCGCCGCCACGATGCTGGTGTTCACGCTCGTGTTTACCAACTTCTTCGATGCCATGGGCACCATGACCGGGCTCGCGAAGAGCGCAGGGGTGGCGCACAAAGACGGCACCTTCCCCCGGCTCAAGTCCGCCTTCATCGTTGAAGGCGTCGGTGCGGTGGCGGGCGGCGCAACGTCGGGTTCCTCCAACACCGTGTACATCGACTCCGCGGCCGGCATCGGCGAGGGCGCCCGGACCGGGCTCGCCTCGGTGGTCACCGGCGCGCTGTTCCTGGGCTCGATGTTCCTCACCCCGCTCACCAGCGTGGTGCCGCTCGAGGTGGCAGCCGCAGCCCTGGTGGTGGTGGGCGCCATGATGATGGCGCAGATCCGCGAGATCAAGTTCACCAAGTTCGCGGTGGCCCTGCCGGCCTTCCTGACCATCGTCACCATGCCGCTGAGCTACTCGATCGCCAACGGGATCGGCGTGGGCTTCGTGACCTGGGCGGTGATCGGCGCGGCCTCCGGGAAGGCGAAGAAGATCCACCCGCTGATGTGGGTGGTGACCGTGGGCTTCGTAATCTACTTCGCACGGGGACCGGTCGGGGCGCTGCTCGGGGCCTAAGGACCCGGCCAGGAAAATACGGCACGACGCGGAAAATGCCCCGCGACGCGCAAACGGCCGGCGGACACGGGAATTCCCGCCTCGCCGGACCGTTTGCGCGTCGCCGGCGCGGATCCGCATCGATATCCGCGCCCAATGCTTTCCACTACCAAGTTAAGGAACGAGAATATGGGCACCACACGGGAAGAGGGAGTGCTGCCATGCTGGATCTGATGCCTTCCCTGGCCGGCTGGCACCCGGCCGCCTCCGGTGAACGGTGTGCCGTTGCCACCATCATCACCGCCAGCGGCTCGGTGCCGCGCCCGCCCGGGACGTCCATGCTGGTGTCCGAGTCGGGCGAGATCCTGGGCAGCCTCTCCGGCGGCTGCGTGGAGGGGGCCGTGGTTGCCTCCGCACTGGAGGTGATGGCCGACGGCGGCAGCCGCCTTGAGGCGTTCGGGTACAGTCCTGAGGACGCGTTCGCCGTCGGGCTCACCTGCGGCGGTGAGCTGGAAGTCCACATCCAGACCCTGGATGGCAGTGCCGCCGGACTCGGGGCGCTCCGGACGATGGCCGCCAGTGATCCCGAGCGGCCGCTGGCCCTGATCCGGCGCATCGACGCCCCGGGGGACGGGGCGGATGCCGGAGGGTTCGTTGCCGGCAGCGCATTGGGGGCTGTCGGAAAAGGCGCGGATGCGGGCGCACAGTCCCCTTCCGCTGTCGTGATTCCCGACCCGGGAAGCTACCGGGTGGCCGGATCCGCCGAGCTCGCTGCGCTGCTGGGGCTCGACGCTCCGGACCTGGACGCTGGGGCCAGGCGGGAAGCGCTGCTGGCGGCCGCGGCCCAGCTCGAACCGCTGCTGCACGGCGGCAGGACGGGGCTGGTCCGGCTGGCGCCGCCGCAGCGCTGTGGCGGGGTTACCTCTCCGGAGCCAGTGACCCTGCTGGTGGAAAGCCGGCTGCCGCAGGCCCGGCTGCTGGTGTTCGGCGCCAACGACTTCGGCGCGGCGCTGGTGCCGGCCGCGAAGCTGCTCGGCTACCGCGTCACGCTGTGCGACGCCCGGCCGGCCTTCGCGGCACAGGAGCGCTTCGCCGCCGCGGACGAGGTGGCCAGGGACTGGCCGCACCGGTACCTCGCCGCGGAAGCAGCCGCCGGGCGGATCGATTCCCGCACGGTCATCTGCGTGCTGACCCACGACCCGAAGTTCGACATTCCGCTGCTGCAGGAAGCACTGGGGCTGGATGTCGCCTTCGTCGGCGCCCTGGGCTCCCGCCGCAGCCACCGGCAGCGCATCGACGGGCTGCTCGAGGCGGGCGTTGCCCCGGAGCTGCTGGCACGGCTGCATTCACCCATCGGCCTGGACCTTGGTGCGGTCACACCGGCGGAAGTGGCCGTCTCCATCACCGCCGAGCTGATCGCGGCCCGCACCGGCTCCGTCGCCTGCACTCCCTTGCGGGACGGCACCGGGCCCATCCATTCGCTTCCCGCCGGGAACGGCGGCGCGCCGGCCCCTGGACCGTACCCGGAACCCGGCGCACCGGCAGCCGGCCCAGCCCCGGCATTCACTGAAGAACAGGCATCCCAGGAGATCGCATGGACATGAACACCATCGAGGCGGTGGTCCGCACCACCGACCCCGCCGACTGGCGCGACGGCGACGCCTGGCTGGCGGGCGGCACCGTCCTCTTTTCCTACGGCAGCACCGCCTTCGGCCCCGAACCGCTGCGGCGCCTGCTGGACCTCGGCTCGGCAGGCTGGCAGCCCGTCACCGTCACGGAAGACGACATTGAGCTCGCCGCCACCTGCACCGTAGCCGAACTGTACGCGCTCCCGGAACGGCTGGCCGCCGAAGACGCCGGGGCAGCCGGCTGGCCCGCTCATCAAAGCTGGCCCGGCCTGGACCTGGTCCGGCCCTGCTGCGACTCCTTCGTGGCGTCCTTCAAGGTCTGGAACATGTCCACCGTGGGCGGCAACCTGTGCACGTCCCTGCCTGCCGGTCCGATGATCTCGCTGTGCGCGGGACTGGACGGCACGGCCACGCTCCTCGGCCCGGGCGGCTCCCGGCGGGAGCTGCCGGTGGCCGATTTCATCACGGGGGACGGGCAAAATGCCCTGGCACCCGGCGAGCTGCTCCGCAGCATCAGCCTCCCGGCGTCGGCCCTGTCCTCCCGGGTGGCGTTCCGCCGGCTCTCGCTGAGCAACCTCGGCAGGTCGGGGGTGCTGCTGATCGGAAGGCTCGACGGCGGCGGCCGCTTTACGCTTACCGTCACCGCCGCCACCAAGCGGCCCGTGCAGCTCCGGTTCGAAGAGTTGCCCGGAGCGCAGGAGCTGGCCGGCGGACTCGGGTCCGCCATTCCGGAGGGCCTGTACCACGACGACATCCACGGGCTGCCCGCCTGGCGCCGGGACATGACCCACCGCCTGGCCGGGGAAATCCTGGCGGAACTCGCCTTGCCCGCCGGAGCGCCGGTGACAGTCTCCGGCGACTTCTGGCCGCCGCAAACAACACAGCAGACCAAGAGAGGGGCCTGAGCATGGCCATGGAAATCAACGGTGCGCCGGTGCAGGCGCAGCCGCGGCCCGGCCAGTGCCTCCGCACGTTCCTTCGGGAGCAGGGCAACTTCGGCGTCAAGAAAGGCTGCGACGGCGGTGACTGCGGTGCCTGCACCGTGCATGTGGATGGCGCTCCGGTGCACAGCTGCATTTACCCGGCCGTGCGCGCGGAAGGTCATGCCGTCACCACGATCGAAGGCCTCGCGGCCACCAGTGAGGGGGCCGACCTGCACCCCGTGCAGCAGCAGTTCCTGGACCGCCAGGGCTTCCAGTGCGGGTTCTGTACGGCGGGCATGGTGATGACCGCGGCCACGTTCGATGACGCCCAGAAGGACAACCTGCCGCGCAACCTGAAGGGAAACCTGTGCCGCTGCACCGGGTACCGGGCCATCGCGGATGCCTTCTGCGGGCACGAAGGCCACCCGGCCCCTGAAGGACCGGGCTCGGGAATCGCGGGCGAGGGGCAGCCCGCCCCGGAGCCCGGCCGGCTGGGTGACGACGTCCCTGCCCCGGCCAGCCGCGCGGTGGTCACGGGGCAGGCCCGCTACACGCTGGACGTCCCGGCCGAGGCGCTGCCCGGCCTGCTGCACCTGAAGCTTGTGCGCTCCCCGCATGCCCACGCCCGGGTGCTGTTTATCGACACGGCGGCGGCCATGCAGGTGCCGGGTGTGGTGGCAGTACTCACCGCGGAGGACGCACCCGGGCAGCTGTTTTCCAGCGCCCAGCACGAGCTCTACACCGACGACCCCGACGACACGCGGGTGTTGGACACCGTGGTGAGGTTCCGGGGCCAGCGGGTGGCCGCCGTCGTCGCCGAATCGGTGGCCGCCGCGGAAGCCGGCGTCCGTGCGGTCCGTGTCGAGTACGAGGAACTGCCCGCGGTGTTCACCCCACAGGACGCGATCCTGCCCGGCGCCCCCGCCCTGCACGGGGACAAGGACGCCGGTGAGGCACGGATCGCCCAGCCGGAACGGAACATCGTTGCCGAGCTGCACTCCGAACTCGGCAGTGTCAGCGACGGTTTCGCGGCCGCCGACTTCATCCATGAGCAGACGTACCGGACCCAGCGCGTCCAGCACGTCGCGCTGGAAACCCACGCCGCCATTGCTTCGGTGGATGACGACGGCCGCCTGCAGGTGCGCACCTCCAGCCAGGTGCCGTTCCTGGTGCGCCGCACGCTCTGCCGCGTGTTCGGGCTGCCGGAGGACCAGGTCCACGTGGTGGCAGGCCGGGTGGGCGGCGGGTTCGGCGGAAAGCAGGAGGTGCTGACCGAGGACATCGCGGCGCTCGCCGCCCTGAAGCTGCGCCGCCCGGTGCAGCTCGAGTTCACCCGCACGGAGCAGTTCACCGCCAGCACCACCCGGCATCCGTTCACCATCAAGCTCAAGGCCGGCGCCAGCAAGGACGGCAGGCTCACGGCCCTGCAGCTGGATGTCCTGACCAACACGGGGGCGTACGGGAACCACGCCCCGGGCGTCATGTTCCACGGCTGCGGCGAATCCCTGGCCGTCTACAAGTGCGACAACAAGAAGGTGGACGCGCTCGCCGTCTACACCAACACCGTGCCGTCGGGCGCGTTCCGCGGGTACGGGCTCAGCCAGATGATCTTCGCCATCGAATCGGGGATCGACGAACTGGCGGCGGGCATCGGCATGAACCCGCTGGAGTTCCGCCGCCGCAACATGGTCCGCGAGGGTGACGACATGCTCTCCACGCATTCGGAGCCGGAGGAGGACGTCCACTACGGCAGCTACGGGCTGGACCAGTGCACGCGCCTGGTGCAGGACGCGCTGGAACGCGGCCGCGAACGCTACCGGGCGGCCGGACTCGATGACCTCGGCCCGGACTGGGTCACGGGGGAGGGCACGGCGCTGTCCATGATCGACACCGTGCCGCCGCGGGGCCACTTCGCCCATTCGAAACTCCGCCTCCTGGCCGACGGAACGTACGCCGCCGACGTCGGAACCGCCGAATTCGGCAACGGCACCACCACGGTCCACGCCCAGCTGGCGGCGACCGCCCTGTCCACGGTGGCCGCGCGGGTTGCGGTCCGGCAGTCCGACACGGACCTGATCGAGCACGACACCGGTGCGTTCGGCTCGGCCGGCACCGTGGTGGCCGGCAAGGCCACGCTCGCCGCCGCCGAGGAGCTGGCGGTACGGATCCGCGCTTTTGCCGCCGGCGTCCGGCAGATCCAGTCGTCCGGCTGCGTGCTCGACGGCGACGCCGTCGTCTGCGAGGGAACCCGCGTCCCGCTCACTGAACTGTTTGACGCCGCCCGGCAGGCCGGCGTCGAACTCGAGGCCGAGGGCCGCTGGGGCGGCACGCCCCGTTCGGTGGCCTTCAACGTCCACGGCTTCCGGGTGGCGGTGAACACCGGGACCGGTGAGCTGCGGATCCTGCAGAGCGTGCAGGCCGCCGACGCGGGCGTGGTGGTGAATCCGCGGCAGTGCCGGGGCCAGATCGAGGGCGGGATCGCCCAGGCCCTGGGTGCCGCCCTTTACGAGGAGGTCCGGGTGGACGACGCCGGCCGGGTCACCACGGACATCCTCCGGCAGTACCACATCCCGTCCTTCGCCGACGTGCCGCGCAGCGAGGTGTACTTCGCAGACACCAATGATGCAATGGGGCCGCTCGGTGCCAAGTCCATGAGCGAAAGCCCCTTCAATCCCGTGGCGCCCGCGCTGGCCAACGCCATCCGGAATGCCACCGGTGTGCGGTTCGCCGAGCTGCCGATCGCCCGGGACAAGATCTACCTCGGACTGAAGGAGGCGGGACTGGTTCCTGCTGCCAGCGTTCCGGCTGGCAGTGTTCCTGGCGCCAGCGTTCCCGCAGGCGGTGCTCCCGCCGCCGGTGTTCCCGCAGGTAGGGGCAACGCGGAGTCACTTTGCGCCCCATAAACGCCCGCCGGGGGCCGCGAAGTGACCCCGCGTGGGCTTCGCAACATATAGTCGGGGGATGGAACAGCGCATCTTAGGCAAGACCGGACGGAACGTTTCAGTCGTTGGACTGGGAACCTGGCAACTCGGCGCGGACTGGGGCAACGTTGACCCGGCCCAGGCACAGGCCATCCTCGCCGCCTCCGCGGAGGCCGGCGTGACCTTCTTCGACACCGCAGACGTCTACGGGGACGGGCGCAGCGAGCAGGCCATCGGAGCATTCCTCGCCGACAACCCGGGCACCGGCATCACGGTGGCCACGAAGATGGGCCGCCGGCTCGAGCAGCAGCCCGAAAACTACAACCTGGCCAACTTCCGCGAGTGGGTGGACCGGTCCCGGCGCAACATGCGGACCGAATCGCTGGACCTGGTCCAGCTGCACTGCCCGCCCACCGCCGTGTACAGCCGCAACGAGGTGTATGACGCCCTGGACACCCTGGTGGCCGAGGGCGCCATCCAGAACTACGGCGTCAGCGTGGAACGGACCGACGAAGCCCTCGAGGCACTGCTCCACAGCGGCACCGCGTCGGTGCAGATCATCCTGAACGCCTTCCGGCTCAAGCCGCTGGAGGAAGTGCTCCCCGCCGCGAAGTCCGCCGGTGTGGGCATCATCGCCCGGGTTCCGCTCGCCTCCGGGCTGCTGTCCGGGAAGTACACGAAGGAGACAGTCTTCGCCGCGGATGACCACCGCAACTACAACCGCGCCGGTGACGCCTTCGACGTCGGCGAAACCTTCTCCGGCGTTGATTTCGAGCTGGGGCTCAAAGCGGTGGCCGAGTTTGAGCAGTTGGTGCCGGAGGGATCCGGAACCGCGCAGGCAGCCATCGCGTGGGTGGCGGCCCAGGACGGCGTCACGTCGGTCATTCCGGGAGCCCGTTCCGTGGAGCAGGCCAGGGCCAACGCCGCCGCGGCAGCCACGGTGTTGCCCCCGGAGTTCGACGAGGGCGTGCGCTGGATCTACGACCACTACTTCCGCGAGGCAATCCACTCCCGCTGGTGATGGCTTCCGTCGAGGAGTTCATTTCCCGGCTCGCCGCCGTGGAAACCACTCCGGCGCGCAACAACTTCTTCGACCACTCGGTTCCCGCCAACGCCCTGCGCCGGCACAACCTCGCGGCCTACCTCGGGGACATGCTGGAGCGGGCGCCGAGGGTGCTGCTGGTGGGGGAGGCGCCGGGCTTCCGCGGCATGCGGATCACCGGTGTCCCCTTTACCAACCGCACCATGTTCCAGGGGCCGGCCAACCAATTCGGGCTCTTCGGTTCCGGGACGGGATACGTGCTGCCGCCGGAGGCCGCCGGCGTCGCCGCGGAGCCAACGGCCACCGTGATGTGGGAGGTCCTGGCAGAGCTCGACTTCCTCCCTTTGCTGTGGAGTGCCTGCCCTTGGCACACGCATGTGCCGGGAAAGCCGCTGTCCAACCGCACTCCCACACCTGCAGACGCCGCGCTGGGCACCCCCTTCTGGCAGGGCCTGACCGGGATCTTTTCCATCGAGACCGTGGTGGCCGTGGGAAATGTCGCGCACAGCAGTCTGCGCCGCAGCGGCCTGGACGTGCCGAAAATCAGGCATCCGGCCCATGGCGGGAGGGCCCGTTTCAAGCAGGGACTGCAGGACCTTCTCGCGGCGGGGATGTAACAGGGTCAGCCGAGCAGGTGCAGCTGGTCCGGGGTATCGAGGTCTTCGCCGCCGGACTGGCCTGAACCAGGCGGCAGGGTGCAGTCCACCAGGTCGACCAGCCCAGGGTGGGCCTGCAGGAAATGCCGGGCCCCGGCGTCGCCACCCACCGACGCCGCAGCCTCCGCCCGCAGCGTTGCATCGAGCAGCAGCGGGTGGCCGCGCCGGAGTTTCCCGGACGCATCCCGGTAGGCTGCCGCCGTGACCCGGCCCGGCCGGTGCGCCCGCAGCAGCCGGGCGACAGTTGCCGCGGTCAGCCCCGGCTGGTCCACGAGCGCCACCAGCACGTGGTCTTCCGGGCGCGCGGTCTCCAGTCCCAGCCGGAACGAACTGCCCATTCCGCCGGCCCACGCCGGGTTCTCCACCACAACGTGACGGGCCAGGTCGGTCCGGGCACGGACGTCCCCGGCGCCCGCGCCGAGCACCACCACAACTTCGCGGCAGCCGCCGTCGAGCAGCACGTCCGCCAGGACCTCCACGAGGGTGCGGCCGCGGAACGGGAGCAGTGCCTTGGGCCCCCGGCCCAGCCGGGTGCCGGCGCCTGCCGCCAGCAGGATGCCGGTGGTGCGGGGCGGGGGAGAGGCTGTCATGGGATCACCCTAGGCCATGCCCTTGTGGGGCATCCCGACCGTGGTCCGTTTTCGGTGCGGCGAAATGCTACCCGGTAGTAGGGGTGGCTTGTCCAGTGAATGACGGCTAACGTCGGATATGTCGTGTTGGCAATTGGGGGTCATAATGCCGGCTGCAAGGGTGCAGCGGGCGGAAGGAGCGTATATGGCAGGCAAGTTCGTAATCGAGACAGCAGGCGCAGGACAGTACCGGTTCAGGCTGACAGCCGACGACGGAACCGTAGTTGCAGTTTCGCCCAGCTTTTCCAACATCAAGGCAGTCACAGCAGGGATCACGGCGGTCCGGGAGAGCGCGGCCACCGGCTTCATCGTTGACCGGCGCGCGTCCCTGTCGTAACCCAAAACAACGCCCGACGGCGGCCCCCACCTTCCGGTGCGGGCCGCCGTCGTTTTTTGTGCTGTCGGTTCAGCGCACGGGAGGTCAGGCGTCGCCGCCGGCTCCGCCGGTGGTTCCCGCGGTGACGTCCAGGAGCTTGTAGCGGTCCATGGCGTACGACGGCGCGCCCTCCTGAACCACACCCCTCGCCGCCAGCAGCTGGAGGGTTTTGACGACGATGGAGTGGGTGTCGTTTTTGAAGTAGCGGCGGGCGGCTGCGCGGGTGTCGGAGAAGCCGAAGCCGTCGGCGCCGAGGGTGGCGAATTCGTTGGGGATGAACTGGCGGATCTGGTCCGGGACGGCCTTCATGTAGTCGGAGACGGCGACGACGGGGCCTTGGGCTCCGGCGAGCTGGCGGGTGACGAAGGGGTCGCGGGTGTCCTTGCCGGGGTTGAGGAAGGCTTCTTCTTCGGCGGCGAGGCCGTCGCGGCGCAGTTCGTTCCAGGAGGTGACGGACCAGACGTCGGCGGAGACGCCCCAGTCTTCGGCGAGGATCCGCTGGGCTTCGAGGGCCCAGGGGACGGAGACGCCGGAGGCGAGGATCTGGCTCTTGGGTCCTTCGGCGGGGGAGTCCGCGAGCTTGTAGATGCCCTTGAGGACGCCTTCGACGTCGAGGTTCTCCGGTTCGGCGGGCTGGACGATGGGCTCGTTGTAGACCGTGAGGTAATACATCAGGTTACGGTCTGTGGAGCCCTGCCCGTACATGCGTTCGAGGCCGTCGCGGACGATGTGGCCCATTTCGTAGCCGTAGGCGGGGTCGTAGGTGACCACGGCGGGGTTGGTGGAGGCGAGCAGGGGGGAGTGTCCGTCGGCGTGCTGGAGTCCTTCGCCGGTGAGGGTGGTCCGTCCTGCGGTGGCGCCGATGATGAAGCCGCGGGTCATCTGGTCGGCGGCGGCCCAGAAGGCGTCGCCGGTGCGCTGGAAGCCGAACATGGAGTAGAACACGTAGACCGGGACCAGGGGCACGCCGTGGGTGGCGTAGGCGGTGCCGGCTGCGGTGAAGGCTGCCACGGCGCCGGCTTCGTTGATGCCGGGGTGGATCAGCTGGCCCTGGGCGGATTCCTTGTAGGCCAGGACCAGGTCCCGGTCCACGGACAGGTAGTTCTGGCCGCCCGGGTTATAGATCTTCGCCGTGGGGAAGAAGGCGTCCATGCCGAAGGTCCGCGATTCGTCCGGCACGATGGGGACAATCCGGTGTCCGAACTTCTTGTCGCGGAGCAGGTCCTTGAGCAGGCGGACGAACGCCATGGTGGTGGCGGCCTGCTGCTTGCCCGAACCGCGCTTGGCGACCTCGAACGTTTTTGGGTCCGGCTGCTCCACGGCCTCGGGTCCGGGACGGCGCTCGGGGACGGAGCCTCCCAGGGCCTTCCGCCGCTCCAGGAGATAGGCAATCTCGGGGGCGTCCGCGCCGGGGTGGTAGTACGGAGGACGGTAGGGATCCTCTTCGAGCTGGGCGTCGGAAATCGGAATCCGGAGGTAATCCCTGAATTCTTTCAGGTCGTCGAGGGTGAGTTTTTTCATCTGGTGGGTGGCGTTGCGGCCTTCGAAGTGCGGGCCGAGGCCGTAGCCCTTGACCGTTTTGGCCAGGATGACGGTGGGTTTGCCCTTGAATTCGGTGGCTGCCTTGTACGCGGCGTAGACCTTGCGGTAGTCGTGGCCGCCGCGCTTGAGGTTCCAGATCTCGTCGTCGGTCAGGTCCGCGACCAGGTCCTTGGTCTGCGGGGTTTTGCCGAAGAAGTGTTCGCGGACGAACCCGCCGGATTCGGCCTTGTAGGTCTGGTAGTCCCCGTCGGGGGTTTCGTTCATGATCTTCACCAGCGACCCGTCGGTGTCGCGGGTGAGCAGGTCATCCCATTCCCGGCCCCAGACGACCTTGATCACGTTCCAGCCGGCGCCGCGGAAGAACGCCTCGAGTTCCTGCATGATCTTGCCGTTGCCGCGCACCGGCCCGTCCAGGCGCTGGAGGTTGCAGTTGATCACGAAGTTCAGGTTGTCCAGGTTCTCGTTCGCGGCGAGCTGGAGCAGGCCGCGGGATTCGGGCTCGTCCATTTCGCCGTCGCCCAGGAACGCCCAGACCTGCTGGTCGGAGGTGTCTTTCAGGCCCCGGTTGTGCAGGTAGCGGTTGTTCTGGGCCTGGTAGATCGCGTTCATCGGGCCGATGCCCATCGACACGGTCGGGAATTCCCAGAAGTTCGGCATCAGCCGCGGGTGCGGGTAGGAGGAAAGGGCGTGGCCTTCCTTGGACTTTTCCTGCCGGAACCCGTCCAGGTCCTCCTCGGAGAGGCGGCCTTCCATGAACGCCCGGGCGTACATGCCCGGGGACGCGTGGCCCTGGAAGAAGACCTGGTCCCCGCCGCCGGGGGCGTCCTTGCCGCGGAAGAAGTGGTTGAAGCCGACCTCGTACAGGGTCGCGGCCCCCGCGTAGGTGGAGATGTGCCCGCCGACCCCGATCTCGGGCCGCTGTGCCCGGTGCACCATGACCGCGGCGTTCCAGCGCATGTACGCCCGGTACCGGCGCTCGTACTCCTCGTTGCCCGGGAACTGCGCTTCCTGGTCCACCGGGATCGTGTTCACGTAATCGGTGGTGGTCACCATCGGAACCCCGACGCTTTGCGCGCCGGCACGCTGCAGGAGACTGCGCATGATGTATTGGGCACGCTCCGTGCCCTGTTCCCTGATCAGCGCATCCAGGGACTCAACCCACTCGGCGGTCTCTTCCGGATCACGATCAGGCAGCTGGTTAGTCAACCCGCTGAGGATATGGGAGGTATCTTCTCCTGCAGCCACGGCAGCCTCGTTTCATCTTTGAATGTTGGGCTTATGTTTTCGTATTGTGAGAAAACATTCTTGCCATTCGAGATTATCTGGCAGGCCGGATCACGGTCAAACGTGACCGGAAGGGATCTCCGAAATCGGCCCGGGCACGATCACTCCTGCGGATTGTGACTGCGGGCCCAGGGCTGGGGCATCTTGACCCGAGGGTGATGCAGGTCATACCCTTATTTCACCATTCAACAAGTTTATTTCGTGATGTGGAATAACAGCACCAATCGCCTGATCCCCAACTCAGCAGGCCGCAGGCTCACCACCGCGAATAACAAAGAAACTGGAGAACCAGATGCAAACGACTCCCCCAGTCAGCGTCGAACCGGCTCCCGCCCCGACAGCGCCGTCGGGCCAGCACGTTCACCAGGCCGAGGCCACCGACGCCCTTTGCCATGCAGCCAGCACAGCCACAGGCCGCGACATCAGCCCTACCCTCTACAACGCCGACCTCGCACCGACCAAGCGGCAAGGGCGCCGCTGGACGGGCTACAGCATCTTCACCCTGTGGGCGAACGATGTGCACAGCCTCGGGAACTACGCGTTCGCCGTCGGGCTCTTTTCCCTGGGCCTGGGAGGCTGGCAAATCCTGACCGCCCTGGCCATCGGCGCCGTCCTGCTGTTCATCCTGCTCAACTTCTCCGGCTTCATGGGGCAAAAAACAGGCGTTCCATTTCCCGTCATGAGCCGCATCAGCTTCGGCATCCGCGGCGCCCAGTTTGCAAGCCTTATCCGCGGTGCGGTGGCGGTGGCCTGGTTCGGCATACAGACGTTCCTGGCCTCGGTGGTGCTCCGGGTCATGCTGGTGGCCATGGTTCCCTCCCTCCGCGAACTCGACACCAACTCCATCCTCGGACTGTCCACGCTCGGCTGGATCTCCTTCGTGGTGCTGTGGATCGTGCAGCTGGTGATCGTCAGCTTCGGCATGGAGATGATCCGCAAGTACGAGGCGTTCGCCGGGCCCATCATCCTGCTGACCATGGTTCTGCTGGCGATCTGGGTCTTCATCGAGGCACGCGGCAGCATCCAGTGGACGGGCATCCGCGGGCTTGAGGGCGGTGACATGTGGCGCACCATCTTCGCCGGCGGCGCCCTCTGGGTGGCCATCTACGGAACGTTCGTCCTGAACTTCTGCGATTTCACCCGCTCCGCCGTTTCCAAGAAGTCGATCGTCCGCGGCAACTTCTGGGGCATCCCCATCAACATGCTCCTCTTCGGCGCCATCGTGGTGATTCTGGCCGGCGGGCAGTACAAGATCAACGGCACCGTCATCGAAACGCCGTCGGACATTGTCGAAGGCATCCCCAACACGCTGTTCCTGGTCCTGGCCTGCCTCGCGATCCTCATCCTCACCATAGCAGTGAACCTCATGGCCAACTTCGTCGCCCCGGTCTATGCCCTCACCAACCTTTTCCCCAAGCGGCTCAACTTCCGCAGCGCGGCCTGGGTGAGCGGCACCATCGGCCTGGTCATCCTGCCGTGGAACCTGTACAACAACCCGCTGGTGATCGTGTACTTCCTGGGCGGCCTCGGCGCACTGCTCGGCCCGCTGTTCGGCGTCGTCATGGCCGACTACTGGCTGCTCCGCCGCGGAAAGGTCAACGTCCCCGAGCTCTACACCGAGAACGCGGACGGAGCCTACTTCTACAAGAAGGGTGTCAACCCGCGGGCCGTCATCGCACTGGTACCGGCGTCTGTCCTGGCCATCCTCGTCGCGTTCGTCCCCGCCTTTGAGCCTGCGGCGCCGTTCGCCTGGTTCTTCGGTGCCGGCGTCGGAGCACTGAGCTACTACGTGATTGCCGACCGCAAACAGCGGTTCCAGGACGTCGACGGCGAGGCCATCGCCGTCGCCAGCACCCACTAACTCCCACCCCACCCCAACTGACTCGCACTAGTTGTCGTTTTGAACGCCCGGAACGGCAACAACTGCGAGTCAGTTGGGCAATCCCCTTCGAGGAGGACACCCAAATGCGCATACTCGTCGCGAACGTCAACACCACCCAGTCCATGACCGACTCCATCGCCGCCCAGGCCCGCAGCATCGCGGCGCCCGGAACCGAGATCGTCGGGATCACGCCCCGCTTCGGCGCCGACTCCTGCGAAGGCAACTTTGAGAGCTACCTGGCCGCGATCGCCGTGATGGACCGGGTGGTCAACTACCCCGAACCGTTCGACGCCGTCATCCAGGCAGGCTACGGCGAGCACGGCCGGGAGGGGCTGCAGGAGCTGCTGGACGTGCCCGTCGTCGACATCACCGAAGCGGCGGCCAGCACGGCCATGTTCCTGGGGCACAAATATTCAGTGGTCACCACCCTGGACCGTGCCGTGCCGCTGATCGAGGACCGGCTCAAGCTGGCAGGGCTCGACGCCCGCTGTGCTTCCGTGCGGGCCAGTGGCATGGCGGTGCTGGAGCTGGAGGAAGAGCCGGAGCGGGCAGTCGAGGCGATCATCAGCCAGGCCCTGCTGGCCGTCCGGGAGGACAAGGCCGAGGTGATCGTCCTGGGCTGCGGCGGCATGGCCGGACTGGATGAACAGATCCGGCAGCGCGCCGGAGTGCCCGTGGTGGACGGCGTCGCGGCTGCCGTCACCATCGCCGAGTCCCTGGTCCGGATGCAGCTTTCCACGTCCAAGGTGCGGACGTACGCCGCCCCGCGGCCCAAGACCGTCATAGGCTGGCCGCTGGCGGCAAACAGCGTCACAGCCACCGCGTAGGGTTCCGGCAGCCGCCGCAGGTTTCAACAGCACAGGAGTAGCAGCATGACCGTTCCATCCACTCCGGCGCGGGTCGCCGTCGTCACCGGTGCCGGTTCCGGCATCGGGCGCGCGGTTGCCCGGCAAATGCTGGCGGACGGTTACCGGGTGGCCCTGGCGGGCCGGCGCGAGCCGCAGCTGCTGGAGACGGCGGACGGGCACCCGGAGGCGCTGGCGGTGCCGTGCGACGTCACAGTGCCCGACGACGTCGAGCGCCTTTTCGCTGCAGTCCTCCGGCGCTGGGGCCGGGTGGACGTCCTGTTCAACAACGCCGGCGTCTTTGGCCCGGCGGCATCGGTGGACGAGATCAGCCTTGCCGATTGGGAAGCCACCGTGGCCGTGAACCTGACCGGTTCGGTGCTGTGCGCCGGGGCCGCTGTCCGGGCGATGAAGGCGCAGTCGCCGCAGGGCGGCCGGATCATCAACAACGGGTCCATCTCCGCGCACTCACCCCGGCCGCGGACCGTTGCCTATGCCGTCACCAAGCACGCCATGACTGGCCTGACCAAGAGCATCGAGCTGGACGGCCGCGAGTTTGGCATCACCTGCGGGCAGATCGACATCGGCAACACCGCCACGGAAATCATGGACACCATCGGCGTTGGCTCCGGCGCGCTCCAGGCCGACGGCAGCCGCAAGGTGGAGCCGATGTTCCCGGTGGAGGACGCGGCCCGGGCGGTGCTGATGATGGCGGGGATGCCGCCGTCGGCCAGCGTGGGCTCGGTGGTCATCACAGCCGCCGGAATGCCCTTCGTCGGCCGCGGCTGAACTCACCTGCCGTTCCTTCCTTCCTTCCTTCCTTCCGAGTTTTTGTCCAGATATCGCAACTTAAGGGCCCCTCAGCGGCGAATATCTGTACAAAAACTTCCCTTCGGGAAGGTCAGCCTGTGGATAACGTCCCGCAGGCCTCCTCGGGGTGCCTCAATGGAACATGACCAGATTGTCACCGCTCCCAGAGGACATCAGTGGCCGGCCGTTCGCCGTCACCGAAGCGGCCGCCGCTGATATCCCCGCCGGCAGGCTCTTCGCCCGAGACATGCACCGTCCCAGCCGGGGCATCCGTGTACCCAAGTCCTGCAGCCCGGACCTGCCGGCGCTTGTCCGGTCGCACACTGCACTCGATTCGGACAGCTTCGCTGCGCTGCTTACGGCTGCGGAAGTGCACGGCGTTCCGTTGCCACCGTGGGCGGAGTTCCGGCCCGACGACGGCGGGCCGGTGACCGCCGTCGTCGAACCGGTGCCGTGGGGCAAGAAGAGCGGGCCCCATTTCCGGGAGCCGGGGCGGTTCCTGCACCTTTCCCGGGACAGCGGTGGGCCGCTCCCGCGGCGGCGCGGGATCGCCGGGCACCGGCTCAAGATCCGCGATGGTGATCTTGTTGAGATTGACGGACTCCGGCTGACTTCGGTCGCCCGGACCTGGGTGGACCTCGGTTCCGTCCTGCCCCTCGACGATCTTGTGGTGGCCGGCGATGCGATCGTCAGTGAGCATGCGAGACTCTTCGGTTTGCCGAGGATTGCCATGGTGCCGCTTGCCGAACTGCGCGCGTTTGTGGACAGGGCCAATGGCATCCATGGCGTGCGGAAGGCGCGGCTTGCGCTTGACCTGCTGCGCGTCGGCGTCGACTCTCCGCCCGAAAGCAAGCTCCGCCTGCTGCTGGACGACGCCGGTCTTCCGGCGTTCACACCGAACTGCCGTGTGGATGACGTCCTGAACAGGCCGGTCTGGACGGACTTGGGCTGCCCCGGTACCGGACGTGCCTCGAGTACGACGGCGTCCATCACCTGACGCCCGAACAGCAGGCACTGGATGCCTACCGGGACCAGCGCGTGACCGACGCGGGCTGGCGGCAGGTAAAAATCAACAGCGTCGACATGAACCGCGGCCCCGACTGGGTGGTCTCGAGGGTGCGGCAAGCGCTGCGGAAACAGGGCTGGCAGCTGTAGGAGTTTTTGTACAGATATTGGCCGCTGGAGGCCCCTGAAGTCCCAATAACCGTACAAAAACTCAAATGTGACCAACCCTCACACTTCCGTATCGTGAAAAGCTAATTTCCTCTTGCGGAATATTGTGACCGGGGTTACGTTGGGAACAGACCCCGATCCGGGGCGTTCCCAATTGATAGGTACAGATCAATGAAGATCCCAGATTCCTCGGCGCTGAAGGCGAGTTCGGCGCCGTCGAAGAAGAAAGGCCTGCACAGGTCGCTCTTCTTCCAAATTCTGATCGCCGTCGTGGCAGGTGTTCTCATAGGACATTTCTGGCCGAACCTGGGCGCTCAACTGAGGCCGCTTGGTGACGGCTTCATCCAGCTCATCAAGATGATCATCGCGCCGCTGATCTTCCTCGTGATCGTCACGGGAATTTCGGCCGTTGGCGACGTCAAGGCGGTCGGAAGGGTAGGAGTCAAGGCTCTCGTCTACTTCACTGTGGCCACGCTTTTCGCCTTGGTCTTCGGTCTGGTCGTCGGCAACATCGTTCAGCCCGGAGCGGGCCTGAACATCGATCCGAGCACCCTGTCCCAGGAGGCGCTGGACGCCAAGACCGGCCATGCCGCACCGAAGGACGCGGCGGCATTCATCCTGGACGTTATCCCCACGAGCGTCATCGGTGCCTTCGCCAACAACAGCCTGTTGCAGGTCCTCTTTTTCTCCGTGTTCTTCGGCGCCGCGATCGTCGTCATCGGCCGTGAGCGGTGCCAGCCGGTCATCAGCCTCATGGAGACGGTCCTGGAACTCGTTTTCAAGATCATGTCCTGGATCATGAAGGTTGCCCCGATCGGTGCATTCGGTGCGATGGCCTTCATCATCGGCCAGTATGGTCTGGACACACTCGGTACCTACGCCAAGCTGATTGCCGCCTGCTACGGTGCCGCGGTTGTGTTCATCGGGCTCCTGTTCCTCGTGGCCTGGGGATTCGCCCGGGTTCCGCTGTGGCAGTTCCTCAAGTACACCCGCGAGGAATTTTTGCTGGCGCTCGGCACCGCCTCCACGGAAGCCGTGATGCCGCGCATCATGACCAAGCTGACGAACGCCGGATGCTCCCGCGCCACCACCGGCTTGGTGGTGCCCACGGGCTACTCGTTCAACCTGGACGGGGCAGCGATTTATCTGTCCATCTCCCTCCTGTTCCTCGCCCAGGCTTTCGGCCACAACCTGGACCTCGGCCAGCAGCTTGCAGCCCTCGGTGTCCTACTGCTGACCTCGAAGGGCATGGCCGGTGTTCCAGGCTCCTCCTTCCTGGCGCTTTCTGCCACTGCAGCCGCGCTCGGAATCTTCCCGGTGGCGGGAGTGGCCCTGCTGCTCGGCGCCGACCGGCTCATGGACTCGATGCGAGTGGTGGTCAACCTGCTGGGTAACTGTGTGGCTACGTTCGTGGTCTCCAAATGGGAGGGCCAGTTCGACCGCAGCGTTATGGCCCGTGCCTTCCGCGGCGAGATCACCAACCACGACTCCGCCGTCATGCTCGGTGTCGAGGAGGACTTCCAGGACCAGGAGCTGGAGCGGATCAGCAAAGGCGGCCAGGCCTCGCCCAAGTTCCGTGGCGGCCCCACCCCCGGCGAGATGCCGGAGTTCGAGATGAGCAGGCCGTCGGCAGCTATCAACCACGAGTAACATCACGAGTTTTCGTACAGATAATGGCCGCTGAACGCCTCTGAAGTCGCGGTATCTGTACAAAAACTCAGGAGAAATGAACACAGGATCCCGCCCGGGTTGGCAGCATCAGTCCCGGGCGGGATCCTGGTTTTTATTCGTGGGCGGGATCCCTGCTGCTAGAGGGGGAGCAGCGCCGACAGGTCCGCGCGCAGGCCCGAGGCCGCCACGCGGCCGGCGCCCACGGCATCCGCCCAGCTCAGCCGGCCGGTCACCATCGCAAGCCAGGTGGCGGCGTCGCACTCGATGACATTCGGGGGAGTGCCGCGTGTGTGGCGCGGGCCCTCCACGCACTGGGTGACGCCGAACGGCGGCACCCGCACCTCCACCGAATTCCCGGGCGCCCGGGCGGTGACCTCCTCGAGCGAGTACCGGACCGCTGTCGCAATCACCGAGCGGGGAACCGCGGGTGGGGCCGCCGGCCCGGACGCAGCGGACGGTGCGGCAAGGGCAGCGTCCGACGGCGGGACGGCACCTGCCGCCCACTCGTTCAGGGCCGCCTGGCCGTCCGCCGGGTCAATTCTGCGGCGCGCAATAGCCACCGGAACCTCCTTGAAAAGCTAAATTTTCTAGTCCAGCAGTGCCGAGACGGCGTGGCCCAGGCGGATCTTGCCCACGGGGCGGCCGCCGCCCAGGACCGGCTCCACCACCTTTTCGAGCACGCTGGAGACGCCGGGAATGTCGACCGCTCCGCAGGCCGCAAGCAGGGTCAGGCCGACGAGCGAGGTGGCCCGCAGATTGCCGTCAAGCATCTTCAGGGCCACGGACACGCCCTGCGGGGTGGCCATGACCAGGATGCCCTCGGCGCCGATCTTGGCGATGACGTCAAGCTCCTCCATCACGATCGTGTTGGCCTCGCCCCTGCCCTGGACAGCCCACGGGTAGTCCAGCATGGAGGTGGCGATGGTCGCAGCGCGGGCGTTGGAGGTCTTGTCGGACGGGGCCTTGGCGAGCAGGGAGTAGGCACGCGCCAGCCCGGTCAGCGAAATGGCGGCCACCGGAGCGCCGCAGCCGTCGATGCCCAGGTGCGCGATCCGCTCGCCCGAATACTCTTCAATCACCGTGCGGATCCGCTGCTGCAGCGGATGGTTGGGTTCCAGGTAGCTGTGCGTGTCCCAGCCGTTTTCGGTGCAGGCCCACAGGAACGCCGCGTGCTTCCCCGAGCAGTTGAACGCCAGCCGGGACTTGCCCCGCTCGGACCGGGTCAGCCAGTTCCGGGCGGTCTCATCCTGCGGCCACGCCGCGGGGCACTGCAGCTGGTCCTCCTTGACTCCGGCGGCCTTGAGCATGCCCTCGACGACGTCCATGTGGTCGAGCGACCCCGTGTGGCTGGCGCAGGCGACGGCCACCTGGGCGCCGCGGAGCGGAACACCGGCCTGCATCGCCGCCAGCGCCTGCAGGGGCTTAAGCGTGGACCTGGCCAGGATGGGCGTGGTGATGTCGCCCAGCTGGGTGACCACGTGGCCGTCCGCGGCGAGGACCACGGCCGCCCCGATGTGGCGGGACTCCACGAATCCGCTCCGTTCAACCACGGCGAGTTCGACGGCGGAATCCACAGTGAACGTGGCGTGCGAATTTAGGGCCATGGGGCCAGTCTATGGTGCGGCGCGGGCATTCCCCGGGAGCCGTCCGGGGCTTTTGGCAGGTTAAAGGGGGTGCTGAACGGACTACTCAACCGTTACCATGACCGACTGCCAGCCGGAGGCGCCGTCCGGTACGGGGTCGGCGCGCTTCTCGGTCTGCACCTCGCCTGTCCCGTCCGTGGCGCGCGCCCTGATGTAGTGTTGGCCCGGCTTGGCGTCCCACAAGTAGGACCACTGCCGCCACGTGTCCACGGAAGCCTCGTCCGACAGCGCCGCCTCGGCCCAGTTCCCGCCGTCGACCTGCACTTCCACCCTGGTGATGCCCCGCCGCTGGGCCCAGGCGGTACCGCCGATGGCCACCCTCCCTGCCGGCACCGTGGCGAAGGATTTGGGCACCTCGATCCGGGCCATCGTCTTGATGGGGCCGCGCTCGGACCAGCCGCGCTCCGTCCAGTAGGCCTTGCTGTCGGCGAAGCGGGTCACCTCCAGGTCCACCACCCATTTGGTGGCGGAGACGAAGCCGTACAGTCCCGGTACCACCATCCGCACCGGGTAGCCGTGCTCCAGCGGCAGCGGCTCGCCGTTCATGCCGATGGCGAGCATGGCGTCGCGGTCATCCTGCAGGACCTCCAGCGGCGTGGAGGCACTGAACCCGTCGACGGAGGTGGAGAGCACCATGTCCGCGCCGGCCGTGGGCCTGGCCCGCTTGAGCACCTCGCGGACCGGAAGCCCCAGCCACCGGGCATTGCCGGCGAGGTTGCCGCCCACCGGGTTGGAAACGCAGGTGAGGGTCACGTGGGACTCGATCAGGTCGGCGTCGATCAGGTCCTGGAACGTGAGCCGGACCTCCTCCTCCACGAGCCCGTGCACGCGCAGCTCCCACTCCTCTGCCCTGATTTCCGGAACGCTGAGGGCGGTGTCGATCCGGTAGAAGTCCCTGGCCGGGGTCAGCCACGGTGTCACGCCGGCGGTGGCCGACTGCACCCCGCCGGGCACCGCCGCTGCGGGCCGGGCGGGCGCCGGCAGCCGGAGTGACTCCCGTGCCTGCGCCACGTTGCTGCGCGCGGCGCTGAGCAGGCGGCCCCCGGTGGCGGCGATGGCCGCCGCAGCCGCAGTCAGGCCGGTGGCCGTGAAGAACGCGCGCCGGGAGGTGGCGGGGCGTTCCGGCTCCTTGGCCGCGACGTCGGCCGGCGCATCCGGAAAAACCTGCCGGCGCCACAGCCGCGACACCAGCAGCCGCAGCACCACCAGCCCCGCCGCGGTTCCCGCCAGTGAGGGCACGGCGTCCAACGGCCTGACGCCAGCGCGGGTCACCACGCTGGCCACGATCACCGCGCCCATGAACAGCACGCCGGCAGCACCCAGCGCCCATTTCCGGTACGCCATCACGCCCAAGACGCACGCCAGTACGAAAACCGTCGCGCCCATCCCGGCGAAGAGCCCGGCCTTGTCGTTGGTTCCGAACGTCGCAATCGCGAAGTCCTTCAGCCACGGCGGCGTGAAGTCAATGAACGTCGAGCCCAGGGCAACCAGGGGAGTGGCGCGGGCCGTAAAGAACGCCCCCGCCAGTTCCGCAACGGAAAGAACGACGGCGGCGGCGGCCACCCCGGCGAGGGCCGCCAATGCGGCCGGTCCCCTGAACCACCTCATGAGCTTCTGCATGACATTGGTTCGTAGCGGCGGGCCGCCCGGATTGTCCCGATCCCAAAGGAGAGCCGGGCCGCGACGAGCGGGCCGCAACCGGAGCCCCGGCCACAACTGGGAGCCGGTCACAGCTTAGGAGCCAGCACGGTGCACAAAGTACCCTTGGAGACTGTGAAGGTACTCGTCATTGGCCCCGGTGGCCGCGAACACGCCATTGTCCGCTCCCTCCTTGCCGACCCCAACGTGTCCGAAGTCCACGCGGCTCCAGGCAACGCCGGCATCAGCAAGCTCGTCCCTACGCACGCCATCAACGGGAACGATCCGGACGCGGTGGCGGCGCTCGCCACCCGGCTCGACGTTGACCTGGTGGTCGTTGGTCCCGAGGCTCCCCTCGCCGCCGGCGTTTCCGACGCCGTGCGCGAAGCCGGCATTCCGGTGTTCGGCCCCAGCAAGGCGGCCGCCCAGCTCGAGGCCTCCAAGGCTTTCGCGAAGCAGGTGATGGCCGAAGCCGGCGTACCCACCGCCATGGCACTGGTGGCCGCAAACGCTGAAGAAGCAGCCGCGGCACTGGACACCTTCGGTGCACCCTACGTCGTCAAGGACGACGGCCTGGCTGCCGGCAAGGGCGTGGTGGTCACCGACAACCGGGACGACGCCCTGGCCCACGCCCAGAGCTGCTTCGACGCCGGCGGCACCGTGGTCATCGAGGAGTTCCTGGACGGCCCCGAGGTCTCCGTGTTCGTCCTGTGCGACGGCCGCAACACGGTGGCCCTGTCCCCGGCCCAGGACTTCAAGCGCATCTACGACAACGACGAAGGCCCCAACACCGGCGGCATGGGCGCGTACACCCCGCTTGACTGGGCCCCCGAAGGCCTCGTCCAGGAGGTCATCGACCGCATCGCCCAGCCCACCGTGGACGAGATGGCCCGCCGCGGTACCCCGTTCGTGGGCGTGCTGTTCGTCGGCCTGGCGCTGACCAGGCGCGGCACCCGCGTCATCGAATTCAACGTCCGCTTCGGCGACCCCGAAACGCAGGCCGTCCTCGCCCGGCTCAAGACACCCCTCGGTTCCCTGCTCCTGTCAGCTGCCAAGGGCGAACTGGACCAGGCGGAAGAGCTGCGCTGGTCTAAGGACACGGCGGTCGCCGTCGTCGTTGCCTCCGAAAACTACCCGGACACCCCGCGCACCGGTGACCGCATCCGCGGGCTCAAGAAGGTGGATGAGCTGGAAGGCGTCCACGTGATCCACGCCGGAACCAAGCTCGACGATCAGGGCAAGGTGGTCTCCGCCGGCGGCCGCGTGCTGGCCGTGGTGGCGCTGGGATCCGACCTCGTGGAGGCCCGGGAACGGGCGTACGACGGCGTGGAGCTGGTTCAGCTTGAGGGCGCCCAGTTCCGCACGGACATAGCAGGCAAGGCCGCGCGCGGCGAGATCAAGGTGTCGTCCGCCGTTGCAGCCCCCGCTGCCCAGGCCGGCCCCGCTGCAGAAGGGAAGGCGTGACAGTGGCTGAGCAGGAAAGAACCCGCGGCCTGGACACGGCCCATGCCGAGCTGCCCGGCTGGAAGCACGTTTACTCGGGCAAGGTCCGGGACCTGTACGTCCCCGCCACCGAATCCATCAATGAGCAGTTCGGACAGGAATGCGTGCTGGTGGTGGCCAGCGACCGCATCAGCGCCTATGACCACGTGCTCAGCAGCGAGATCCCGGACAAGGGACGGATCCTCACCCAGTTGAGCCTCTGGTGGTTCGAGCAGCTGGGCGTCGAGCACCACGTCCTGGCCTCCACCGTGGAGGACGGCGTCCCCGCCGCGGTCGAGGGCCGTGCCATGATCTGCAAGAAGCTGGAAATGTTCCCGGTGGAATGCATCGCCCGCGGCTACCTCACCGGTTCCGGGCTTGTGGAGTACCGGCAGTCCGGCACCGTCTGCGAGATCCCGCTGCCGGAAGGCCTGGTGGACGGCTCCCGCCTGGAGCACGCCATCTTCACCCCGTCGGCCAAGGCCGAGGTGGGCGAGCACGACGAAAACATCACCTACGACGCCGTCGTGTCCATGGTGGGCGACGACATCGCCGCGCGCCTGAGCGAACTGACCCTGCGGATCTACACCAAGGCCGAGGAGATCGCCCGCGAACGCGGCATCATCCTGGCCGATACCAAGGTGGAGTTCGGCTACGACGTGGTGAACGGCGCCATCACCCTGGGCGACGAGGTCCTCACGCCGGACTCGTCCCGGTTCTGGGACGCCGCCACGTACGAGCCCGGGAAGGCGCAGCCCTCCTTCGACAAGCAGTTTGTCCGGGACTGGCTCACCTCCGCCGAATCCGGCTGGGACAAGGCGTCCGATACTCCTCCGCCGGCCCTGCCCGCTGACATCGTGGACCGCACGCGGGCCCGCTACGTCGAGGCCTACGAGAAGCTGACCGGCCGCACCTTCAGCTAGGTCCCGGAGCAAACGGCAGCAAAGGGCGCCCTCTTCGGAGGGCGCCCTTTGCTTTTGGCTTCCGTTGCTAGCTCGCTTCCGCCGCGGCGGCCCGGCGCTGGGCGAGCCGGATCTCCAGCACGGCATCGAGGGCCTGCTGGACCCGGTCCTGCGCGCCGGCGGCACTGAACGCCTTCTGTGCCTCCTCCAGATAAACCAACGCCTCATCCAGTTCGCCCGCAGCCTTGAGTGATTTGCCGAGCAGCAGCGAGACCTCGCCGGCCGTGTGCTTGCCCAGGCCGGCGCGTTCGGCGTGGATGTCACGCAGCTTCTGGACAGCAGCCACGATATCGCCGGTGAGGTAGAGCCACCGGGCGCGGATGAACGCGACCTCCAGCTGGTCCGCCTTGTTCCCGCCCACGATGGACAGCGCGAGTTCGGCGCGCTCAATGGCCGACAGGGTCTCCGGTTCGACGATTCCGGACGAGAGACGGACCGCGGCGGATGCCTTGTTGAAGCGCGCCCAGAGCTCGATGTCGTTGGCGGGGGAGAGCAGCTTTGCTGCCCGCTCGTGGTGCTTGATACCCTCCGGGTAGTCGTGCCGCATGAACGCGACGTTCCCGATCACCCACGCCACTTCGCCGGCGAGCTGGGACATCGAATGCTCATCCATCTGCTCGTTCATGTCCTGGCAGTATTTCCACGCCTCGTCCAGCCTGCCGCCGTCAGCCAGCGCCCCGATGAGCGCGCGGAGCGCACCGATGATCAGTGTTGATCCCTTGGGCAGCTGCGCACAGAGCTCCACCGCCTTCTCGGCGTGTTCGACGGCGATGCCCAGCTGGCCCTGTGCGTGGCACAGCGCGGCGAGCATCTGGCGTGCACGGACACCGAGACCGGCCGATTCGGTGGCCATGGGATGCTCGGACAGGTGCTCCATGATCTTCTGGCATTCCTTGAGCTGGCCCTGCTTCATGAGGCACTCGGCCTGCATGTAGGTCATGTTCCACCAGGCGCTGGTGTTCTTGCCCTCGAGGGCAATCCGGGCAGCGTTGGCGGCATGCTCGGCCGCGAGGGAGTAGTCGCGCAGGTCCCATGCCTGCCGGGCGTAGAGTCCTGCCAGCACGTATTCGGCGTCGCTGACCGAGATGGGCTGGCTCCACGCCTCGAGTGCCTTGGGCGCGAGCTCCAGCCTGCGGGCGAGCTCTTCGATGACGTCGGCTGTGGGTTCCCGCCGGCCGGTTTCCAGCAAGGAAATGTAGCTGGGGGAGTACAGATCTTTGCCCAGTTCGGCCTGGGTCAGTCCGCGCTCCAGCCGCTCGGCGCGAAGCTTCTCCCCGAATCCATTACCCACTGGGGCTCCCTCCTATTCCGGACAGCCTTTGTACAGAATGCTTGACACCCTCTGTGGAAAACATTTTACAATGTATGTCAACAAGGATTGTGCTGACTGGGTAAGGAATCCGACTCGTATTGAGGAACTCTCACATGTTGAAGAAGATAGCAGCCGCTGCCGTTTTGGTGGGGGCCCTTGCATTTTCTGCTGCGGCTCCCGCCGCTCTGTCTGCTGGCTCGATCGCGGATAACGCGGGCACCTGGGTTGCCATTGGCAACTGGCCGGATCCGATGCACGTCGAGGACGTGAACAAGACCGATATTGGCAACTGGCCCGATCCCATGTAAACAGCTTCCATGAGGAAAACGGCTCCGGAACATGCACATCGTGTTCCGGAGCCGTTTTTCTGTCCCAAAGCAGCACCCATAAACAGCATCCGTAAATAAGGAGTGGGGACCATGACGCGGAGAGCGACCGACGGACAGCAGCGGGCTTTTTTCCTTTGGACCATCGCCGGCACGTCGCTGATCGTGGCGGCGGCAGCGGGTGCCGCCGTCGTTGAAATATTCCGGGGAACGGCCGACGCCGGGACGTTCGTCTGGGGGATGATCGGCATCGCGGCGCTGCTGGAGTCGTTGGTCCTTTTCGCCGTCGGCCTGCGCTTGCGTCACCAATACCTGAACCAGGCCCAAAGCTACGGCAGCCGCGGAGACTACCTGCCGGACGACGGATCACGCCGCCCAAGGATGCCACTGCTGGGCGACGGGCAGGCGACGCAAAACATCCACCACCAGAATCCTGGCGGAAACTGAGCTGACAAACAGAAAGAGGGCCTCCCAATGGGAGACCCTCTTTCCTTGTGGTCGGGATGACAGGATTTGAACCTGCGACCTCTTCGTCCCGAACGAAGCGCGCTACCAAGCTGCGCTACATCCCGATCCGTTGCTGCGAAAGCAACTGAACAAGGATATCCGATACCTGGCCAACATGTGAAATCGAGGCCCGGGCGGGGTTACCGGCTCAGACCAGCGAGTCCTT
The DNA here is from genome assembly GCF_042673905.1 of Arthrobacter sp. NPDC057009. Lineage (NCBI taxonomy): Bacteria > Bacillati > Actinomycetota > Actinomycetes > Micrococcales > Micrococcaceae > Arthrobacter > Arthrobacter sp. NPDC057009. The sequence goes on along the minus strand of NZ_JBHUSB010000011.1, from coordinate 44,158 downwards.
CCAGGCGCTGTGCAGCCGGGCGAAGCGGCCGTTGCCGCCGATCAGTTCCTCCGGTGTTCCGTCCTCCACCACCCGTCCGTCGTGGACCACGAGCACCCTGTCTGCCGTCTCCACGGTGGAGAGCCGGTGTGCGATGATCAGCGCGGTGCGGGCGTTTCCGTCGCCGGTGGTCCGGCCGGCTTCCGTGCCGCCGGCTCCAGTCCCCTCCCCGGCCGGGCCGGCGCCGTCCATGCCGCGCAGCAGCCCGGCGAGCCCGTTCTGCACAAGGCGCTCGGAGGGGATGTCCAGCGAGGAGGAGGCCTCGTCCAGGATCAGGACCGCCGGCCGGGCGAGGAACGCCCGCGCGAAGCTGATCAGCTGGCGCTGGCCTGCCGAGACGCGGCCGCCGCGCTTGTTGACGTCGGTGTCGTACCCATCGGGCAGTTCCAGAATGAACTCATGCGCGCCTACGGCCTTCGCGGCGGCTTCGATCTCCTCGCGCGGGGCATCCGGCCGGCCGAGGGCGATGTTGTCCGCTACCGATCCGCTGAACAGGAAGGCCTCCTGGGTGACCATCACGATGTTCCGGCGCAGGTCCGCGGTGGCCAGCTGCCGGACGTCCACGCCGTCGAGCATCACCGAACCGGCGGACACGTCATAGAAACGGGCAATCAGCTTGGCCAGCGTGGACTTGCCGGCCCCGGTCTGGCCCACCAGCGCCACGGTCTGGCCCGCCGGGATAGTGAGGTTCAGTGCAGGAATGATCAGCGGGCCGTTGCCGTACCGGAACTCGACGTCCCGGAACTCGACGGCGCCGCGGGCATCGTGCAGTTCCACCGCGTTCCGCGGCGGACGCACCGTGGGCACCTCCTCGAGCAGGCCCGAGACCTTCTCCAGCGCGGCCTGCGCGCTCTGGAAGGAGTTGTAGAACATGGCCATCTGGTCCACGGGCTGGAAGAAGCGCTTCGTAGAGAGCATCAGGGCCAGCAGCACACCCACGGCCAGGTCGCCGGTCAGCACCCGGAAGCCGCCGAACAGCAGGACGACGGCGACACAGGCGTTGCCGATCAGCACCAGGCCGGGCTGGAAGACGCCGTTCAGGTTGATGGAGCGCACGGTCGCCTGCCGGTACTCCTCGGCCAGTTCGCCGTAGCGTGCGGCGTTCTCGCGCTCCTTGCGGAACGCCTTGACCGCGCGGATGCCGGTCATGGTCTCAATGAAATGGACGATGAGCCGGGCCGAGACCACCCGGGACTGGCGGAACGCGATCTGCGAGTGTTTCTGGTACCAGCGGGCCAGGAGGAACATGGGCAGGGCTGCGGCCAGCACCACCAGCCCACTGCGCCAGTCGAGGGCGAAGACGGTGACGGCGGTGAGCACCATGAACAGCGCACCGGAGGCGAGGGAGGTGACTCCTGAATCCAGGAGCTCGCGCAGCGCTTCGAGGTCCGAGGTCTGCCGGGCGATGATCCTGCCCGAGGTGTACTTTTCGTGGAATTCGAGGCTGAGCCGCTGGGTGTGGCGGAACACGCGCAGCCGCAGGTCAAGCAGCATGGCTTGGCTGAGGTTCGCCGTGGCGGTCACGTACAGGGCCGTCAGCCCGGCGGCCGCCAGCGCTGTGGCGAGGTAGGCGGCGCCGGTCAGCACCAGCGGAAGACTGTTGCCCGCACGTAAAGCAGGCAGCGCGTGGTCGATGCCGAAGGCGATCAGCGCCGGGCCGGCCACCCGGGCCGCCTGGGACAGGATCACCGTGGCGATGGTGAGCCAGAACCGCAGCCGGACGGGACGGATCAGCGACCCCAGCAGGGCGAGCGACCGCCGTCGTACTGCCTTGCTGTCGCTCTTGCTCAGGTGGGCGTTGTCCTCGTTGGCAGTTCCAAAGGCTGTGGCGCTCATCGGGTGACCTCCTCTGCGTCGTCGAGGGCCGACAGTTCGGAGTCCAGGTCGCGGGGCTCCGTTTCCAGGCTCGCGATCACGTAACGGTAGTGGCTGTTTCCTGCCAGCAGTTCGGTGTGGGTTCCGACGGCGGCGATGCGGCCGTCCTCCAGCAGCGCCACGCGGTCCGCCAGCGCCACGGTGGAGGGCCGGTGGGCGACGATGAGGGTGGTGGTGCCGGACAGCACTTCCCGCAGGCGGTTTTCCACGAGCTCCTCGGTGTTCACGTCCAAGGCGGACAGCGGATCGTCGAGGACCAGTACGGAGGGGCGGGCGGCGATGGCCCGGGCAAGGGCGAGGCGCTGGCGCTGGCCGCCGGACAGGCTAAGGCCCTCCTCGCCGATGAGGGTGTCCAGCCCCTCGGGCAGCGAATACGCGAAGTGCGCCTGGGCGGTGTCCAGGGCCTCCGCCAGGATTTTCTCCCGGGTGTCCGCGTCAGGGTCCTGGACCCCGAGCAGCACGTTGTCGCGGACCGAGCTGGAGAACAGCGTGGTGTCCTCGAAGGCCACAGCCACGGCGGTGCGGAGCTCCTCCACACTGAATTCCCGGAGGTCCACGCCGTCGAGCGTGATGGAACCTGCCGTGACGTCGTAGAGCCGGGGCACGAGCTGCAGCAGGGCACTCTTGCCGCTGCCGGTGATGCCCACCAGCGCCATGGTCTCGCCGGGACGGATGTCCAGCCGGACGTCTTTCAGGACCGGCTTGTCCGGGGCGTCGTCGAAGGCGAACGTCACGTTCCTGAAAGTCAGCGCCCCTGTGATTTCGGACGGGCGGCGCGGTTCGGCCGCGCTGGTGATGGTGTTTTGCGAGTCCATGACCTCGAAGTGCCGGTCCAGTGCAGTCTTGGCTGTCAAGGCCATCGCGAGCAGCATGCCAGAAAACTCCACGGGCGCGGCGATGACCGCGGCGGTGGCGAAGAACGCCACGAGGGAGCCGATGCTGAGCTCGCCGCTGGCGGCGAGCAGAATGCCTGTCACCAGGCCTGCGCCCAGGGCCAGTTCGGGCAGGAGCGTCACCACCATGCTGAAGACGGCCTGGTGCCTGGCCTTGGCGATCTCCGTCTGCCGCAGTTCCTCGGCCTGGCCGTTGAAGGTTTCCAGTGCTTCGCGGCTGCGGCCAAAGGCCTTCAGGACGCGGATGCCGTGGACGGACTCCTCAACGGTGGTGGCGAGGTCGCCGGCCTGGTCCTGGCTCCGCCGGGTGACCTTGCTGAAGCGCCTCCGGAAGCGGAAGCCGTAGACCATCACGGGTCCGGCGGCGGCCAGGAAGATCAGGGCCAGCTGCCAGCTCATGGTGAACATGACGACGACGCCGATCACCACGGTCAGGGTGGTCACCACCAGCATGATGGCCCCGAAAGCCATCCAGCGCCGGATGAAGTTGAGGTCCGTCATGGCGCGGGAGAGGAGTTGGCCCGAGCCCCAGCGGTCATGGAACGAGACGGGCAGGTCCTGCAGGTGGCCGTAGAGCGAGACCCTCATCCGTGTCTCCACGGTGGTGGCCGGGTTGATCACGAAGGTGCGGCGCAGGGCAACCAGCACGGCTTCGGCGACACCCAGGGCAAGAATGAGGCCGGCCGAGCCCCAGACCGCCTGCATTGTGGCCCCGGGACGGAGGGAATCGTTGATGAGCACGCGCAGCACCTGCGGAATGGCCAGGGCAACCACGCTGGCCAGGAGCGCGGACAGCAGGCCCATCAACAGCCGCGGCAGGACCGGCTTCACATGCGGATAGAGACGGCTGACGGATCGAAAAAATGAACTCTGCTTGGCCATGCCCGCTTCTTGAACTCAGCTGTTTCGGTTAACAGTGATGTAGTTTCCCGTAGCAACTACCCTATGCCATGGGCGGCGGCCTTCACAGACGGCTGGTTCAGCCGAGGACAAGCAGTTTCCGGAAGCCGGCGGGCGATCCCGGAGTCAGGCGCGCGGCGTGAGTGTCAGCAGGACGGCCTCAGGCTTGCAGGCGATACGGACGGGCGCAAAGCGGGACGTGCCGATCCCGCCCGAGACGTTGACCGGCGTCGTACGTCCGTTGCTGCTCCAGTCATGGAGCCCTTTGGCCCGCCACGTGGGGATGTCGCAGTTGGCGACGACGGCACCGTACCCTGGGATGCACAGCTGGCCGCCGTGCGTGTGGCCGGCCAGGAGCAGGTCCGCGCCGTCCTCGGTGAAGTGGTCCAGGACGCGCTGGTAGGGGGCGTGGATGACGGCGACGCGGAGATGGTCCTTGGCATTCTGGCCGCGGGTGCCGCGCGGCCAGCCGGCGTACCGTTCGCGGTTGAGGTGCGGATCGTCTACACCGGAGAAGTCGAACCGCATGCCCTGCAGAACGAGTGACTGGTGCCGGTTGGTCAGGTCGACCCAGCCGCCCATGCCGAAGCCGGCCCGGAGCCGGGGCCAGTCAAGTTCCTCCCGGTCCGGCGCCGCCTTGGAGGGGCCCAGCAGATAGCGGGCGGGGTTCTTCAATTTCGGGGCGTAGTAGTCATTGGAGCCCGGAACAAACACGCCCGGGAATTCCATGAGCGGCGCCAGCGCGTTGATCAGCGGGTCCACGGCCTTGGGATGGCTGAGGTTGTCACCCGTGTTCACCACCAGGTCCGGCCTGAGTGCCGCGAGTGACTGCAGCCACGCGGCTTTGGCCTTCTGGCCGGGGACAAAGTGGATGTCGCTCAGGTGCAGGATGCGGAACGGTGCCCTGCCGGCGGGGAGGATCGGGAGGGTCTCCTCGCGGAGGACGAACTGGTTCTTTTCCCACAGCCCGTAGGCCGTGGCGGCGACGGCGGCCGCGGTCCCGGCGCCTGCGGTGACGGCAAAGCCGCGCCCGATGCTGCGGACGCGGCTTGCCAGCTGTGAAAGGTCAGCCACGGTCAGTCGTTCCCCCTGTTACCGTTTCCGTTTCCGTTTCCGTTATTGCCGGTGTCGCCGGTGCTTCCACCTGTGCTGCCGCCGGTGTTACCTCCCGTGTTGCCGCCAGTGTTGCCGCCCTGGGAGGGGTTGTTCGGGACCGTGGGCTGGAACTGCGGCGTGCCGTAAAGCAGGTTCGACGGCGGTTCCGGGAAAGGTTCGGTGCCGTAGCCGGGAGCGATGTCCGCCATGAACCGGGAGAACATGGGCCCGGCGATCATGTAGCCGTCGATGCCCGTGTAGAACTTGCCGTTGACCGTCACGTTCTGGCCGGCCCGGTCCTGGGCGCCTAGTGCGTCGCCGAACCAGGCGGCCGTCGCGAGGCCCATGGTGTGGCCGACAACCCAGGTGGAGCCGTTGTTGTTGGAGGTACCGGTCTTGGCCGCGATCGGGAAGTTGGTCCGGGTGGAGATCCGCGGCTCGATCAGGGAGCCGGAGCCTTCGTTGAGGACCTGCTGGAGGGCGTAGTTCACGCCGCGCGCCACCTCGGGCTTGAGGGCGTCCCGGCAGGCGGGGGCCTGCGCGGGGAGCTGGGCCCCGGTGTGGTCGGTCACGGACGTGATGGCGATCGGGGCGCAGTACTTGCCGTCGTTGGCGAACGTGGCAAAGGCCGTGGCCATCGTCAGCGGCGCCGTCTGCGTGGAGCCCAGCAGGTTGCCAAGGGTGGTCATGGTGATGCTCGGGTTCGCGTCGACCACCGCGTTGGTGTCCTTGTCACGGGCCGGCAGGCCGCCGTGCAGTCCGACGGCGTCCACGATCTTCTGGATTCCGCACAGGTCAACCTGCGCCGCCGAGGCGAACGTTGCCGTGTTGATGGAGTTCTTCAGGCCGTCCAGCACGCTCATGTTCCGGTAGTAGCCTTCTTCGGCGTTCTGGAGGTCATCAGTGCCGTTCGTGCTGTCATACCAGCCCACTGTGGGGGTGGGGCAGGTGTTCTGCCACGGGAAGTTCTGCGGGTAGCGGCGCTGGGCGGCGTTGACGATGGTGTTCATCGACTTGCCTTCATTCAGCCACTCGGCAAACGTGAACGGCTTCATCGTGGAGCCAGGCTGTGCACCGCCGAGGCCGTTAAGGTCGTTGCCCTGGTCGTCGTACTGGTCCACGTTGAAGTTGATCTGGGACTCGAACTTGCCCTTGCCGGCAAACCACGCGGTGTTCTGGGCCATGTTGGTGATCTTGCCCGTGCCCGGTTCAACCGATACCAGGGCAGCGCCCCACTTGTCCGGGTTCGCACCGGCGGCCGCGTTCACCTGGTCCTGGGCAACCTTCTGCGCCTTCGGGTCCAGGGTGGTCTTGATGGTCAGGCCGCCGCGGAACACCTTCTTCTCACGCTCGGTGGCATCCGCCCCGTAGGCCGGGTTGTTGAGCAGGAGGTGAAGGACGTAGTCGCAGAAGTACGGGGCGGTGGGCGAGTAGGCGCAGCCCTGCCGTGCCGGGGTCACCTTCGGCGTGACCGGAGTGGCGACGGCGGCGGTGTACTGGGCCTTGGTGATCTTGCGGTGGGTGAGCATGGCGCTCAGCACCAGGTCCCGGCGCTTCTTGGCGCTGTCCGGATTGGTGATGGGGTCGAAGGCCGAGGGGCTGTTCACCAGGCCGGCGAGCAGCGCAGCCTGGGGGAGGGTGAGGTCCTTGGCGGTGGTGCTGAAGAAGAACTTGGAGGCGGCCTCAATACCGTATGCGTCACGGTTGAAGAAGACGATGTTCAGGTAGCCCTCAAGGATCTGTTCCTTGCTGAACTTCTTTTCCAGGGCGATTGCGAGCTTCATCTCGCGGAGCTTGTCGCCGACGCCCTTGTTCACGCCGTTGAGCTTGATCTCGTCGGCGTTGCCCTCAGCCTCAAGGTTGGCGTTCAGGACGTTGTTGACGTACTGCTGCGTGATGGTGGAGGCACCCTGCTTGTTGCCGCGCGCCGTGCTGACGAGGGCTCGGAGGATGCCGGTGGTGTCCACGCCGCCATGTTCGTAGAACCGGCTGTCCTCAATGGCGATCACCGCGTCCTTCATGTACGGGGAGATCTGGTCCAGCTCGACCCGGGTGCGGTTCTCCGCGTACAGGTTGGCGATCACGCTCCCGTCGGCGGCCAGGACCTTGGTGGACTGGCTGGGCGGGTCCACCTGGAGCTCTGCCGGCAGGGTGTCAAAGAATTCGATCGAGCCACTGGCCGTGCTGCCCGAGACGGCGGCTGCCGGAACCAGCAGGCCAGCCACGAGGACGCCACAAATAGCGCTCACGCCAAGGAATCCGAAAATTTTACCGAGGGTGGTGGCCGTGTCGAATATGGGGTTCTTACGAGTCGCCATGTTCTCCAGTTTACCGGCAACGATTAGGCTTTATTTCATGACCAAATGGGAGTACGCCACGATTCCGCTCATCATCCACGCCACGAAGCAGATTCTTGACCAGTGGGGAGACGACGGCTGGGAGCTTGTCCAGGTAGTCCCCGGACCCGACGGCAACGGCCTTGTCGCCTACCTTAAGAGGGAGAAGCAGTAGCATGACCACCCCGCAGGAAACCGCTTCCAGCACTGAAACGGCGCCTTCGTCCGCCGTCGAGCAGCGTCTCGCTGAGCTGGGTCTGACCCTCCCGGAAGTTGCCGCGCCCGTCGCCGCGTACGTGCCGGCCGTCGTCTCCGGCAACCACGTTTACACCTCCGGGCAGCTGCCGTTTATTAACGGCAAACTCGAAGCTACGGGCAAGGTGGCCGCCGGCTCCGAGGGCACCTCGGACGAGCCGACTGTGTCGCCGGAAGACGCGAAGGCCTACGCCGCCGTCTGCGCGGTGAACGCCCTGGCAGCGGTAAAGAGCGTCATCGGCGACCTCGACCGCATCACCCGCATTGTCAAGGTTGTGGGCTTCGTCTCCTCCGATCCTTCCTTCACCGGACAGCCCGGCGTCATCAACGGTGCGTCCGAGCTCCTGGGCCGGGTCTTTGGTGACGCTGGGCAGCACGCCCGTTCCGCCGTCGGCGTTTCTGTCCTGCCGCTCGACTCTCCCGTGGAAGTCGAACTGATCGCCGAATTCAGCTAGGGAGCAGTCGGTTCCTTTGCCTCACCTAGCACGCCGGGTGTTTGTTCTTCCTCCCGATCTTGAGGGGGCGGCACGCAGCTGGCTCGAACACGGCGAACGGACTCCGCGAGCCCCCCGCCTGGCTTCATCAGTGGTGCTTCTCCGGGACTCACCCGCCGGCCTGGAAACCTGGCTCGGTTACCGTCCCGGAGAATCGCCGCTCGGCGTCGTTGCCTTTCCGGGCGGATCGCTGGACGCCTCCGACGACGACCCCATCGGCTGGCTGGGGCCTTCGCCCCAGCACTGGGCCGAGCAGATGGGAACGGACGACGTCGGACTGGCCCGCCGCCATGTGGTTGGCGCGGTCCGCGAACTGTTTGAGGAAACCGGTGTGCTACTGGCGGGCCCGGACCTGTCCTCCACTGTGGAGGCGACGTCCACGCCCGAATGGATGAAGGCGCGGGAAGCCGTGGCCGTGCAGGAAAAGTCGTTCAACGAGATCCTGTCCATCCGCGGCCTGTCCATCCGCACCGACCTGCTCAAGCCGCTCGTGAACTGGCTCAGCCCTGACTTTGCGCACCGGCGCTTCAACACCCGCTATTTCGCCGCCACCGTCCCCATGAACCAGCAGCCATCCCTGCTGGAGAGCAAAGGAGTCTGGGGGCGCTGGGTGTCGGCCACCAAGGTTGTTGCCGAACGGGACACCACGGCCCTGGGCGACGAGGTGGGCCAGGAGAACACCGTGGGCCTCACCCTCGGCCAGCTCATGGTCCCTGGCTCCGAGATCATGCTGGAGAAGATGGCGAAAGCCAACGGCTGCATAGCCTACCTCAGCTACAAGCGCACCCCGCACGTCTATCAGCCCCGCCTTGTCGACGAAAACGGCACGCTCATGCTCGAAGTCGAGGCGGCCAAGACGGTAGCAGGAGAGCCCCAGCGGGAACGCTAGGCCTCTTCCGTCTGCTTTGGTCACCTCCGCCGGTGGTGACGAAACGCCGATGGTGAGCTGTCGGTAGCAATCACGTGAGTTAAAAGCGAAAGGCCGCCCGAGATGAACGGGCGGCCTTTTGCTGTTGTGAACTAGCGGGAGCGCTGGCGGAGGCGCTGCATGTCCAGGATGACTACGGCGCGGGCCTCGAGGCGGAGCCAGCCGCGCTGGACGAACTCGGCCAGTGCCTTGTTGACGGTCTCGCGGGAGGCGCCAACCAGCTGGGCCAGCTCTTCCTGGGTGAGCTCGTGTGCCACCAGGACACCGTCGGTGGCGGGACGGCCGAACCGGTCGGCGAGGTCCAGGAGGGCCTTGGCGACGCGGCCAGGCACGTCGGAGAAGACGAGGTCGGAGAGGGAGTCGTTGGTGCGGCGGAGGCGGCGGGCCAGGGCCTGCAGCAGCTGGGCCGAGACCTCGGGGCGGGTCCGGAGCAGGGAGTTCAGGCTCTCGTTCTTGAGGCCGGCGAGGCGGGTCTCGGAGACGGCGGTGGCCGTGGCGGTCCGCGGGCTCGGGTCGAACAGGGCCATCTCGCCGAAGAGTTCACCCGGGCCGAGGATGGCCAGCAGGGACTCGCGGCCGTCGGGGGAGGTGCGGCCGAGCTTTACCTTGCCGGAGACGATGAAGTACAGCTGGTCACCCTGGTCGCCCTCGCGGAAGACGGACGCGCCGCGGGACAGGTCGACCTCGGTCAGTTCGTCCGTCAGCAGGCGGAACGCGTCGTCGTCCAGAGTGGCGAAAAGGGGTGCGCGGCGCAGTACCTCGATGTCCATGAATTCTCCTGAGTAAAAGTGTCGTCTAGGGCGCTTGTGCCATTGTTTCAGAATTTTCAACGGTCTGTGACGTACTTGGCAGCTGAAACGCCCTAGAAGTCGCCGCAAGACCAGCGCCGGCGCCGGGCATCCACGGCAAATTGTCAGACTTCGCCAGTAGAATCGGGACTCAGCTGCTTTTGAGGAGACCCGGTGTTTGGCCTGACCGTTCTGGACCTTGCGTTGATTCTCACGCTTTTGTCCTATCTCATTTACGGCCTGCGCAACGGCTTCCTGGTGACCGTCGGCGGCCTTGCCGGTTTTGCGGCCGGTGCCGTGGCCGCCTTTCTCTCCGTTCCGCTGGTCAGCGACTTCGTGGAGGACAGCGGGTGGCGCCTGACCGCCATCGTCGGCACGGCCGTCCTTCTGGTGGTCCTCGGCAACGCATTGGGCACGATGGTCGGGCGCAGCATCCGCAGCGCCGTCCGGATGAGACCGCTCCGGGCTGTGGACCGGCTCATCGGCGGGGCGGTGAACCTCATAGTGTCCGCGCTGGTCATGTCCATGCTGGCCTTCAGCATCAGTGCACTCGGTGTGCCCTTCGTTTCGCAGCAGCTGGCCGAATCCAAGGTGATCCGTTTCATAGACGGAATGACGCCCAACCCGGTCAAGTCCGCCATGGCCCAGCTGCGCTCGGCGGTGATCGGCAACGGGATCCCGACGCTCATCGAGGGCATCGGGCAGGACCAGCAGGTCCCCGTTCCCAACGCCAACACGGACACCCCGGCACTGAACAGGGCAGCCGGTTCGGTCCTGAAGATCGCCGGAACCGCGTTCCAGTGCGGGCAGAACCAGACCGGAACAGGCTTTGTGGTCTCGCCCGGACGCGTGGTGACCAACGCGCACGTCGTGGCAGGCGTGTCGCAGCCCGTGGTGGAGGTCCCCGGGGGCGGCGCCATGCCCGGCAGGGTTGTGTACTTCGACAGCAAGCGCGACCTCGCAGTCCTGGCCGTGGACGGACTGCCCACCGCGGCGCTGCCGCTCAGTTCCGACCTGCCCGCGGGAACCGCCGCCGCGGTCGCCGGCTACCCGCACGGCGGCCCCTACCAGTCCAAGCCGGCCACAGTGCAGGGCATCTCCACGGTGCTGGTGCCGGACATCTATGGCAACAACCCGGCTCCGGACGAGGTGTACAAGCTCGCGGGCGACGTCCAGCCGGGCAACTCGGGCGGGCCGCTGCTCACCACCAACGGGGAGGTGGCGGGCGTGATCTTCGCGAAGGCTACATCCAACGCTGCCTTGGGCTTCGCGATTCCGATGATCGACCTCCGGCCGGTGGCAGCAGAGGCACCGAGCCTCTCCAGCCCGGTATCGCCGGGACAGTGCATCCAGCAGTAGGGCCATCCGCCAGCACGGATCCGGCTAGAGCCAGTCCAGGCGCTGGCCGTGCGGGCCCGTGATGGCGACCGGCCGGCCGTCATGCTGCAGCAGGAAGTTCCCGCGGAGCCGGCCGGCGTCCATCTCCGGGACCACGGAGGAGCCGTCCTCCTGGAAGATCACCGTCTCGCCCTCGTTGGAGAGCCAGTGGCAGCCACGGTCACGCGCCAGGCCCTGCATGGTGGCCCGGAACTGCGCGCGCCCGTCAGCGCTGAGGTAACCCATGACGGCGCTGTGCAAGACCACCAGTGCGGCATCGGCGGGTGCCTGGGCGGCCAGCGACGGCAGCTGCGCGTTCAGATCGCCGGCCACCAGCAAAGGGGGATCCTCCCGGGCGACGGCAATGGCCCGCCGCAGCCGCTCGCGGCGGAACTCCTGCTCCGGCCAGATCAGCGCCTCAAGCCAGGCGACGTCGTCGGGATTCCGCACGTCAAGGGGGTTCAGATCAATCCCGGCCCGCCACACCACCTCCGGAAGGCTGTCCGGCAGGGGAACGGGGCCGGATGTCCTGCAGTGCAGGACAGGAGGCTCCGGGCGTTCGCCGGATCCATGGGGACCCACCCGCGTAACCGTTCCGCCGTCGTCGAACTCATAGCTGTAGCGGTCCGGGAACAGGGCGAGCCCCGCGGAGGCGCCCACCTCGATCAGGGCGAGCGGCCGGCCCTCGGTGGCGGCGATCACCGCAAGCGAGGGAAGCAGGGTGGCGCAGCGGCCCACCTCGTTGGTCTGGGTTGCGCGGGACAGGACGATGCGCGAGACCTCGTCCCAATGCTCGTCCAGGAACCTCCGGAACTCTGCGTACGGGGACATTCCGGCGCCGAGGAAGCGGGCCGCGGCGAGCATCAGCAGGGGCTGCCGCTTGTTGTACGGCCATTCGTCGATCCGGGCGATCAGCTCGGGATCGCCGGCGATGTGCACGGACCAGTCGGCGTAGCAGGGTGAGGAACCGGGGGCATCAACGGTGCCGAAGTGCCGGTACCACTCCGCGGTCCCGGTGCCTGACCCCGCCGCCGGCATGGTCAGGCCTTGCCGGCGTTCAGGTCGGCGAGGTACTCCACGGCGAACCGGTAACCCATAATCCCGGCGCCGGCGATCACGGCCTTGCTGATGTCCGAGAGGTAGGAGTGGTGGCGGAATGGCTCGCGGGCGTGCACGTTGGTGATGTGGACTTCCACCGCGGGAACCTGGACCGCGGAGATGGCGTCCCGGATGGCAACCGAGGTGTGGGTGTAGGCCCCGGCGTTCAGCACAATGCCGATGGCCTTGCCGCGGGCGGCGTGTATGGCGTCCACCAGCGCGCCTTCATGGTTGGACTGGAAGCACTCGACGTCCAGGCCGTGGGCGGCGGCGGCGTCCTTGGCGAGCCGTTCGACGTCGGCCAGGGTGGCCGTGCCGTACTTCTCCGGTTCGCGGGTGCCGAGGAGGTTCAGGTTGGGGCCGTTCAGGACGAGGATGGTGCCGCGGCCGGCTTCGGTGGCGGAGGGGGCTTCAGTCATGACTGCCAATCTATCGCGTCCGGTTGCCGTGCCGTGCAACCGCTCACGCTGGGCAGCCAACTAGCGCCCGTCTTAGCCGGCGTAGCCATTGGGGTTGTTTTTCTGCCAGCGCCAGTGGTCCTCGCACATCTGGTCCAGCGACCTGGTGGTGGACCAGGAGAGGTCGGCCATGGCGGAGGTGGCGTCCGCCCAGAAGGCGGGCAAATCTCCCGGCCGCCGGCCCGTGATCTCGTACGGGATGGAGGTGCCCAATGCTTTTTCAAAGGAGCGCAGGACTTCCAGCACCGAGGACCCGGTACCCGAACCGAGATTCCAGCGGTACACGCCGGCCTTTCCCGCAATGTGATTCAGGGCTGCCACGTGGCCTTCGGCGAGGTCGACGACGTGGATGTAGTCGCGCAGGCACGTTCCGTCGGGCGTGTCGTAGTCGCCGCCGAACACCATGAGCTTTTCACGGCGGCCTACGGCCACCTGCGCGATGAAGGGCACGAGGTTGTTGGGGATGCCCTGCGGGTCTTCGCCGATCCGCCCCGAGGGGTGGGCGCCCACCGGGTTGAAGTAGCGCAGGAGGGCGATGTTCCAGCGGCTGTCCGCGGCGCCAAGGTCGGAGAGGATGTCCTCGATCTGTTCCTTCGTGCGCCCGTAGGGGTTGGTGGCGCCAATTTCCATCTTCTCCACGTACGGAACGGCGTTGTGCGCGCCGTAGACCGTGGCCGAGGAGCTGAAGACGATCGAGCGGACGCCGTGACGGTCCATTGCGCGGATCAGGTTCAGGGTGCCCACGAGGTTGTTGTAGTAGTACTTCACCGGTTCGTGGACCGATTCGCCCACGGCCTTGAGCCCCGCGAAGTGAATGACGGCGTCAATGTCGTGCTGTCCGAAGACGGCGTCGACGGCCGGCTCGTCCAGGAGGTCCGTGTGGTGGAATGCAGCCTGCTTGCCTGTGAGCCCGGCGACCCGCTGCAGCGATTCGCTGCTGGAGTTGGCGAGGTTATCGATGACCACCACGTCATGGCCGGCTTCCTGCAGGGAGAGGACGGTGTGGGAACCGATGTACCCGGTGCCGCCAGTGACCAGAATCTTCATAGGTGTTCCGTTCGTCTGAAATGGAGCCTGCCCGGCGCCCCCGCCAGTCCGGGGCGGGGACGCAGGGGACTGGCGGGGACACCGGGGCAGGCTTCACTGATCGGGTTAGAGCGCCGTGACCTGCAGGACCAGGCTGTGCTCCGGGTTCAGGTTGGGCATCGGCAGCCCGACCTCGGACAGGAAGCGGCCGCTGGCTTCGGCGCCGGAGCCCAGCCAGGCCGGCGGCTGGATCTGGGTGAAGGTGTGGCCGTAGTCGGCGTCCCCGGCGACGGGGAAGATGGCTTCCACCCGGTAGCGGCGTGCCCCGTCCAGTCCGGGCAGCGCAACCCGGCCCGGCTGCTCCGCGAACGAGGTGCGAGTGCTGACCAGGGCGAACAGGGCCGCGGTCGTGCCCGCAGCAGCACCAGCAAGCTGAGCTGAGCTGGCCACCACACCGTGCAGCATGAGCGAATCGTCGGGGACGTCGGCACGGACCACCCGGCCGCTGTGGATGAGCCCGCGGTGTTCCTTGTAGAGGGCGATGAACCGCTTCAACTCCTCGCGCTCGTCGCCCTGCATCTCCCGGACGTCCCACTCCATCCCGAAGTGGCCGAACAGCGCGGTGATGGCCCGGAAGGACAGGTCGTGCGTACGGGCGGTGGTGTGGGAGGTGGTGGGGCCGACGTGGCCGCCGACGAGTTCGGGCGGAACCACGACGCCGGTCCAGCGCTGGATGGTCTGCCGTTCCAGGGCGTCGTTGCAGTCCGAAGCCCAGATCCGGTCGGTGCGCTCCAGAATGCCCAGATCCACGCGGGCCCCGCCGGAGGAACAGCTTTCAATCTCGACGCCGGGATGGGCCTTCCGCAGCTCGTCGAACAGGCGGTAGGCGGCGAGGGTCTGGGCGTGGACGGACGAGCGTCCGGCGTGCCCATGCTCGGTGAGGTCGCGGTTCTGGTCCCACTTCAGGTAGCTGATGTTGTTCCCGCGCAGCAGGGCATCGATCCGGTCAAAGATGTACTGCCACGCCTCCGGGTTCACCAGGTCGATGATGTGCTGGTTCCGCCATGCCAGGGGCAGGCGCCCACCGTCCTTGTGGGATACGGCCGCCGGTCCCACGATCCAGTCCGGGTGCGCCCGCGCCACGTCCGAGTTGAGGTTGATCATCTCGGGCTCCACCCACAGGCCGAACTCCATGCCCCGGGAGGTGACGGCGTCGATGAGCGGCGTCAGCCCGTCCGGCCAGAGCGTCTCGTCCACGAACCAGTCGCCGAGGCCCGCGGTGTCGTCGCGGCGGCCGCGGAACCAGCCGTCGTCCAGGACGAAGCGCTCCACGCCGAGGTCGGCGGCCGAGTCCGCGAGTTCGATCAGGGTGTCCAGGTTGTGGTCGAAGTAGACAGCCTCCCACGTGTTCAGCACCACCGGGCGCGGCTTACCGGTGGGCTTGCCGCCGCCCGCCGCCGGAAGCACGTGGTGCGGGCGGGAACGGAACCAGCTGTAGAACGCCTCGCTGATGCCGTCCAGGCCGCGGCCCGAGTAGGCGGCGAAGAGCTTGGGTGTGGTGTAGCCGGCGCCCGGTTCGAGGATGACCTCGGCCGGGCCCAGCAGTTCGGAGCCGCCGATCATGGTGCGGCCGTCGCCGATGGTGTCAGCGAACTGTTCGTGATTGCCGCTCCAGGCCAGGTGGGTGGCCCAGACCCGGCCGTGGCGGTTGCCGAAGCCGGCCGTGCCGGCCGCGAACAGCAGCGAGGAGTCGTGCCCGGTCCGCCCGTGCCGGCCGGAACGCACCCAGGTGCCCTGCTGGATGGGGCGGCGCTGCGGGTGCCGTTCCCGGCACCAGCGGCCGGTCAGGTCGAGAAGTTCGACGGCGTCCGGAGCCACCGGGAGAACGGTGGCCAGTTCGTCCAGCTGGAACGGCGACGTTCCGGTGTTGGTGACGGTGTGCTGCAGCTCCAGCAGGCCGCCGTCGTGCAGGGTAAGGGAGGACTGGACAGTGATGCCGGCGTCGGCGTCCTGCTGGACGACGGCGGCGGAGCTGCCGGCCAGTTCGGCGTGGACCGCGCGCAGCCGAACAGAAAAATCGAGCCCGGAGGCGCCGTCGGCAATCCTGTGGCCGCGCAGCGCCGGCCGGCCGCGCCAGCTGGAGGACGCCTGGGGGAGCAGTCCCGCCGGGACGGTGACGTCGATGGCGGAGTTGGTGATCGCCGGCGTGAGGATGGACAGGTCAGGGAGTTCGCTGCCAAGGTCGGCGCCCCAGTGGATCACCTCGGCCTCCCCGCTGTCGAAGCTGATCACCAGGCTGGTGCCGGCGGAACGGAGGTGCAGGGGATCCATACGTAAGTCTCTTTCGTGGTTTAGCAGGTAGCTAGAAGGTGGTGCGGGGCCGGCCGCGGCATCCGCGGTCCCGGCCCCGCCGGTGGTGCTGGCTGGATTCGCCGGGCTTTTATTTATGCCCGGTTGAATCCCTACTTGAAGAGGGCGTTGACCTGGCTGTTGGCGTCGGTCAGGGAACTGGCCGGCTGCTTGCCGGAGACCACGGCGTCCATGGCAGGCTCCATGATGCCCTTGACCTTGGCGGTGTTGTCAGTGATGGGGTACAGGAAGGTGGTCTTGTTCTTTACCTGGTCGGTGAAGGCCGTGACGTCGACGCCCTTGGCCTTGAACGCTGCAGAGGCCTTGTCTGACGATGCCTTAAGGGCGGGGAAGACGACAGCCTTGGACGCAACGACGTCCTGGCACGGTGCGGAGGCAAGGTACTCCACCCACTTGATGGCTGCGTCCTTCTTCTTGGTTCCGGCCCAGACCGAGTCGGCCAGGCCGTTGAACATCGACGCACGCTTGCCCTCCGGGCCCGCCGGAGTGGGGGCGATGCCCACCTCGATGCCCTTGTAGCCGGTGTACTGGCCGATCATCCACGAACCGTGGGCATTGATGGCCGACTTGCCGGCAGCGAACGTGTCGGCCATGGCCGCGCCGACGGTGGACTCAAGCTTGGGCATGTACCCCTTCTTGACCAGTCCGGCGAACCAGTCGATGGAGGACTGGAACTTGGGGTCGTCGTAGTTGTAGTGCGTGCCCCACGGGTTTTTGTCGGTGTGGGACCAGCCGGTGGTGTTGGTCAGGTAGCTCCACTCGGTTTGGCCGGAGGAGTCGCCGCCGCCGTTGAGTCCTAGGCCGTAGACGGCCACGTTGTTCTTGTCGAAGCCGGCTTCATCGCCGCGCTTGCCGTTCTTGTCGACGGTCAGGCGGGCGATGACCTTCTCGTACGTTCCGCCGTCCTGCGGGTTCCAAGTCAGGTTCTTCAACTGGTCCTCGGAGATGCCGGCCTTGGCGAGCATGGCCTTGTTGTAGAAGAGCCCGATGGTGTCCCAGTCCTTCGGCAGGCCGTAGCGCTTGCCGTCCTGGCCAACCCAGAGGTCCGCGAGGCCCTCGTTGTAGGCTGTCAGGTCCACGTTGTCCTTCTTGACGGCGTCGTCAATGGGCAGCAGCTGCTTGTTCTCGGCGAGTTCGCCGTAGCGTCCGAGATGGTTGGTAAAGACGTCGGGGGCCGTGCCGCCGACAAACCCGTTGGTGAGCGTGCTCCAGTAGTCGTCCCAGCCGCGCTGGGTGATCTTGACCTTGATGTCGGGGTTGGCCTTGGTGAAGTCGTCGGCGCACTGCTGGTAGGCGGGCAGCTGGTTGGCGTCCCAGAGCCAGTAGCTGATCTCGCCCTTGGCCGATTCTGCGGAGGATCCTGAACCGCCGCAGGCGGAGAGGGAGAGCGCCATGGCGGCGGCGACGGCGACGGTGCCGAGGGATTTCTTCATCATGTTCTTTCCGTTCGGGTGGGGTGGAGGAGGAGCAGGGGGGTGTTTATTTGATTCCGGAGAATCCGATGGAGTTGACGATCTTCTTGCCGAAGGCGGCGAAGAGGACCAGGACAGGCAGCGCCGAGACCAGGGTGGCGGCCATGAGGCCGGACCAGTCCGGTGCGCCCTGCGGGGACTGCGACTTGAAGACGCCGAGTCCCACCTGAAGGACGCGTACGTCGTCCTGGGATCCGACCAGCAGGGGCCAGAAATATTCGTTCCACTGGCCGATGAAGGTCAGCAGCGCAAGGGTGGCGATGGGTGCAGCGGCGTTGGGGAGAACGATCTGGAAGAAGATGCGCAGGTGCTTGGCGCCGTCGAGCATGGCTGCCTCCTCAACTTCGCGGGACATGTTCAGGAAGAACTGCCGGAGGAAGAAGATTGCGAACGGCGTCATGAAGACATAGGGGAGGACCATCCCGAGCATCGTGTTGAGCAGGTCCAGGTTTTTGATCAGGAGGAAGTTGGGCAGGGCCGTGAAGATCGGCGGGACCAGCATGGTGCCCAGGAAAAGGCTGAACACCGCGTTCCGGCCCTTCCAGCGGAGCCGGGCGAAGGCGTAGGCAGCCATCGCGCTGAAGAACACGGCCCCGGCGGTGGTGATGGAGGAAAAGACGACCGAGTTGCGCAGGTACAGCCAGAAGTCGATGGCGGCACCGGAGCCGCCCTCCGCGACGGCGTCGGCCGGGCTCTGCAGCCCGAAGACGCGCATGAAGGCGCCAACTGTGAAGTCTGCAGGGAGCAGGCTGGCCGATTGGGTGGCCAGCGCCCCGTTGGTGGACAGTGCGGTCCGGAACACCCAGAGGAACGGGAGCACCGAGACGGCGATGGCGAGGGCCAGCAGGGCCCAGGCGCCCGCACGGCGGGCGTTAAAGGTACGACGGCGGGTGGTTGCGCGGCGCGGTGCGGTGGCCTGCTGCGGTGCACGGCTGGTGGTGGTCATGCGGGACTCCTTAGTCCAGGTCCGACTCGTTGCCCCGGAGGAACTTCATCTGGATGAAGGCAACGAGGGCGAGGATGAGGAAGAGGATGACGGCGATGGCGGATCCGTAGCCGAAGTCCGACTCGGTGAAGGCACGCTGGTAGATGTAGTACTGGATGACGCGGGTGGCGTTGACCGGTCCGCCCTGCGTGGTTACTGCCACGGTGTCGAAGA
This sequence comes from Arthrobacter sp. NPDC057009, assembly GCF_042673905.1. NCBI lineage: Bacteria > Bacillati > Actinomycetota > Actinomycetes > Micrococcales > Micrococcaceae > Arthrobacter > Arthrobacter sp. NPDC057009. The sequence continues at coordinate 25,595 of NZ_JBHUSB010000011.1, read as the reverse complement.
CCTGGAAGGAACCGATCACGGTGACCACCAGGACCAGGACCAGGACCGGGCGAAGCAGCGGCAGGGTGATCTTGCGGAAGGTCTGGAACGGTGACGCGCCGTCCAGTTTGGCCACTTCGTAGAGGTGCTGCGGGATGGCCTGGAGGCCGGCGAAGATCAGCAGTGCGGTGTAGCCCATGTGGCGCCACGTGTTGATCAGGGCCTGGGTGGGAATGGCCCACTCCTCGCTGCCGAAGAATGCGACGCGGGGGAGGCCTGCCCATTCGATGAACTGGTTCACGATGCCGATCTGGTAGTCCAGCATCCAAAACCACAGCAGTGCTGCGATGACGTTCGACATCAGGTAGGGCAGGAGCAGCGCACCCCGGACCAGGGTGGACTTTGCCACCCTGTCCATCAGGAGCGCCAGGACCAGCGCCAGCGCCGTCTGGAGTGCGATGTTCATGAGGACGTACTGGCCTGTGACGCCCAGAGAATTCCAAAACAGCGGGTCCTTGGCAATCGCCGCGTAGTTGTCCAGGCCCACCCACTCCGGGTCGCCAAGGATGTTGTACTCCGTGAAGCTCAGGTAGATCCCCCGGATGGTGGGCACTACGTAGAACAGGATGAAACCGATCATTGCCGGGGCGATGAAGAAGAGGGCGATCTTGAGGTCGCCGTACCGCCGGAGGCCGCCTCGGCGTTTGCTGCCGGACCGCGCCGGCCGCTGATCACTCCTGGCTGCTGGGTTCTTGGTAAGGGTGGTCATCATCGACCCTTCCTGGGTGTGTGATGGAACTAACAATCGCCAACGAATCTACACGAGTAGATGAGGGGGCGCAAGAAAAATTTTGTTGCCATTACTGCGCCGAAGTTCTGCAACGTTGCAGGCGTTGACTCGAGTAGATTTGGGTGCAAGACTGTGGCGCAGCATATGCGCGGGCCGTAAACGCGGCGCTGCCCAAACCTTGGAAGGCAGGAACAATGGCGTTTTCAATCGGAGTAGTCGGGGTCGGGCAGTTCGGTGCCCAGTTCGCCCATCTCTTTCACCTGCATCCCGGAGTCAGCGACGTCTTCGTGGTGGACGAGCGGCCGGAACGCGCCGCCGAGGCCATCGAACGTTACGGGCTGGCCGGCTCCCTTGGCACCTTCGACGAGCTGCTGGCGTCCGACGTCGACGCCGTCGCCATCTTCACGCAGCGGTGGACTCACGGGCCGCTGGTGGAGCGGGCGCTCCGCGCCGGAAAGCATGTCTACTCGGCGGTGCCCATGGCTGTCACCGAGGATGAGATCGCCAGGATCATCGACGCCGTCCGGGAGACCCGCAAGGTCTACATGATGGGCGAAACCAGCTACTACAACCCGGCCACGGTCTATGCGCGCCAGCAGCACGCGGCCGGCAAGTTCGGGCGGGTTTTCTACTCTGAGGGCGACTACGTGCACGACATGGACCTGGGCTTCTACGACGCCTACCAGTACAGCGGCGGCGAACGCTGGAAGGAGACGGCCAGCTACCCTCCAATGCTGTACCCGACCCACGCCATCGGAGGGGTCCTCGGCGCACTGCCGGCGCACGCCGTCAGCGTCAGCTGCGTCGGCGTGAAGGACGACCGCCAGGACGGCGTGTTCGACAAGGACATCAGCATGTTCGGGAACGACTTCTCCAACGCCACGGCGCTTTTTGAACTGAACGACGGCGGAGCCATGCGGACCAACGAGATGCGCCGGGTGGGCTACCCCTCGCACATCCGGGAATCACGGTTCCGCTTCTTCGGCACCGAGGCCGGCTTCGAGCAGCTGGCCAAGGTGACGGTCTGGCAGGACAAGGCCAACGTCCATGACATCTCCGAGCAGGTGGAGTCCCGGCCCAGCATGGCCCTGGACGACCCCTCGCTCGCCAACGTGGCGCCTGAGCTTCGGGATGCCTTCGTCTCCGGGCTTGCTCCCGTGCACGACAGCGACAGGCTGCCGGAGGAGTTCCGCGGCGCGCCCAACGGCCATGAGGGCAGCCACCACTTCCTCGTGGACGACTTCGTCACGGCCGTGAACACCGGGTCCCTGCCGCCTGTGAACGCCTGGACGGCCGCGCGCTTCACCCTTCCCGGCATCGTGGCGCACGAATCTGCCCGGCGCAACGGCGAACGCCTCCCCATCCGTGACTTCGGTGATGCCCCGGCCACGCTCTGATGCGGGCTGTGGCTAGCATGGACACCATGACCATTCCGGCAGTGCCCACCCCGCGTACCCAGGTGACCCGCAAGGATGTTGCGCGGTATGCCGGGGTGAGCACCGCCGTCGTCAGCTACGTGGTTAACGGCGGGCCGAAGAAGGTGGCGCCGGCCACCGAAGCGAAGGTCCAGGAAGCGATCCGGCAGCTGGGCTACCGCCCCAACGCCGCTGCCCGGGCCCTGAAGCTGGGCTCCAGCGAGACCATCGGCCTGGTCATTCCGGACAACAGCAACCCGTTTTTCTCCATGCTGGCCCATGCCGTGGAGGACGCGGCGGGCGCGCTCGGGTACGCCCTGGTGCTGACGAACTCGGACGGGAACCTGGCCAAGGAGCGCCGGAACATCCGGAACCTGGCGGCCCGGCAGGTGGACGGCGTGGTGCTGGCCAGCGTGCTGTTCGAGCCGGACCTGGCCGATCTGGAGACCGCCGAAATCCCGTCCGTGCTGCTCAGCCACAGCGGCAGTTCGGCGGGCGTCACCACGGTGGGCGTGGACCTGGCCAAAGGTGCACGCACCGCCGTCGAGCATCTGATCGGGCACGGCCATACCAACATCGGGCTGGCCATGGGCACCACCACGGGCAACGAGGCGGACGCCCGCGAAGAGGGCTGGGTGCAGGCGCTGAGGGGTGCCGGGCTGCCCGAAGGCCCCATCGCCCGCAGTGCCTTCACCCGGGTGGGCGGTTACGCCGCCGGGCAGCGGCTGCTGGCCTCCGGGCACCGGCCCACCGCCATCTTCGCCAGCTCGGACATGCAGGCCATCGGCATCCTCCGCGCGCTCCACGAGGCCGGCCTGTCCGTCCCAGGGGACATCGCGCTGGTCTCGTTCGACGGGTCGGAGGACGCGGAATACTCCTGGCCGACGCTGACCACGGTGGAGCAGCCCGTGCGCGACATGGCCGAAGCTGCCGTGCGGGCGCTGGTCGGAGCGGACCGCGGCGAGCCGGCACAGCACCGCGTCTTCCCGACGAAGCTCCTGGTCAGGCAGTCCTGCGGCTGCCCCTAGACAGCCCCTAGACGAGCCGCAGCCTGCCCACCCGGTCCCGGAGGATCCGCTGGGCGTCGGGGGACAAGCCGGAATCGCAGATCACCTCGTCGGCTTCCTCGAGTTTGGCGATGGTGCTGATTCCCTGGGTGCCCCATTTGGTGTGGTCCGCCAGGACCACCACCTTGCGGGAGGCGGCGATGAAGGCGCGGTTGGTTTCGGCCTCCAGGAGGTTCGGTGTGGTGTAGCCGGCCGCGGCGTCCATGCCGTGCACACCGAGGAACAGCAGGTCCAGGTTCAGCTGGCGCAGCGCCGCCGTCGCGATGGGTCCCACCAGGGCGTCCGACGGCGTGCGCTCGCCGCCGATGAGGATCACCGTTGAGGCGTGCCGTCCGGAGCCCGAGACGGACGCATGGTGGAAGAGGTCGGCGATTTTCACTGAGTTGGTCACTGCTGTGATCCGGGGGCCGCCGGCAAGTTCCTTGGCGAGCGCCCAGGTGGTGGTGCCGGCGCTCAGGCCCACCGCCATGCCCTCGTGGACCAGGGCGGCGGCCTCCACGGCAATGGCGCGCTTCTGTGCAGTCAGCTGCGTGGACTTCAGTTCGAACCCGGGCTCGTGCGTGCTGGCATCCCCGGGCAGCTTGGCTCCGCCATGGATCCGCTCAACCTGGCCGCTTTCCTCCAGCATCTCGATGTCGCGGCGCACGGTCATCAGGGACACGCCCAGCTGCTGGGCGAGGTCCGACACGCGGACCACCCGGTCGCGCCGGACGGCGTCCACGATCGATTGGTGGCGGGCCGCGGGAAGCATCGGGATCCTTTCACTCGGCAGGTCAGGGCAGGAGTGTTACTGCCCATCATCGCCCAGAACTGACTGTAACTTCGTCACAGGGAACAGGAAAAGGGCCCGCCCGGTGGTCCGGACGGGCCCTGCTTTCGCTTGCCTACTTCTTCAGCGATGCGGCGATCTGCTGCATGACGCTGTTGTCCGCCAGGGTGGTGGCGTCTCCGACGTCGCGGCCTTCGGCGACGTCCTTGAGGAGCCGGCGCATGATCTTGCCGGAGCGGGTCTTGGGCAGCTCGGGCACCACCAGGATGGTCTTGGGCTTGGCGATCGGGCCGATTTCCTTGCCGACGTGGTTGCGCAGGTCCTGGACGATCTGGTCGCCGGAGTCCACGGCGTCGCCGCGGAGGATGACGAACGCGACGACGGCCTGGCCGGTGGTTTCGTCGCTGGCGCCCACGACGGCGGCCTCCGCCACCGCCGGGTGGCTGACCAGGGCGGACTCGATTTCGGTGGTGGAGAGCCGGTGCCCGGAGACGTTCATGACGTCGTCCACGCGGCCCAGGAGCCAGATGTCGCCGTCCTCGTCCTTCTTGGCCCCGTCCCCTGCGAAGTACATGGTCTCGAACCGGGACCAGTAGGTGTCCTTGAACCGGTCGGGGTCGCCCCAGATACCGCGGAGCATGGCAGGCCAGGGCTCACGGATCACCAGGAAGCCGCCGTGGCCGTCCGGGACCGATTCGCCCATTTCGTCCACGACGTCCACGGCGATGCCGGGCAGCGGCACCTGCGCGGAGCCGGGCTTCGTTTCCGTGACGCCGGGCAGCGGGGCGATCATCTGCGCGCCGGTTTCGGTCTGCCACCAGGTGTCCACGATCGGGGCTTTGTTGCCGCCGATGACGTCCCGGTACCACATCCAGGCCTCGGGGTTGATGGGTTCGCCCACGGAGCCGAGGACCCGGATGGAGGAGAGGTCGTACTTGTCCGGGATGTCCCGGCCCCACTTCATGAACGTGCGGATCGCGGTGGGGGCGGTGTAGAGGATGGAGACCTTGTACTTCTCCACGATCTCCCACCAGCGGCCCTGATGCGGGGAATCCGGGGTGCCTTCGTACATGACCTGGGTGGCGCCGTTGATGAGCGGCGCGTAGGCGACGTACGAGTGCCCGGTGACCCATCCGACGTCGGCCGTGCACCAGTACACGTCCGTCTCGGGGTGCAGGTCGAAGACGGCCTTGTGGGTGTAGGCGGTCTGGGTGAGGAAGCCGCCGGTGGTGTGCAGGATGCCCTTGGGCTTTCCGGTCGTGCCGGAGGTGTAGAGGATGAACAGCGGGTGTTCGGAATCATGCCCGACGGCGGTGTGCTCGGCTGAGGCTGTCCCGACCGTGTCCGCCCACCAGTGGTCCCGGCCCTCGTGCCAGTCCACGTCCTGGCCGTTCCGCTTGACCACCACGACGTTCTGGACCGTGTGGCCGGCGCCGTTCCCTTCGAGGGCGAGGGCGGCGTCGACGGCGGGCTTCAGGGCGCTGGGCTTGCCGCGCCGGTAGGTGCCGTCCGCGGTGACCACGAGCTTGGCCTCGGCGTCCTCGATCCGGGACCGCAGCGCGTCGGCCGAGAAGCCGCCGAACACCACCGAGTGCACCGCACCGATCCGGGCACAGGCCAGCAGCGTGACGACGGCCTCGGGAATCATCGGCAGGTAGACGGCCACCCGGTCGCCCTTGGACACGCCGAGGGACTCGAAGGCGTTGGCGGCCTTCTTCACTTCCTCGGTCAGTTCCGCGTAGGTGTAGGAGCGGGAATCGCCCGGCTCACCCTCGAAGTGGATGGCAACCCGGTCGCCGAGGCCGTTCTCGACGTGCCGGTCCAGGGCGTTGTAGGCCGCGTTGACCTCCCCGCCCACGAACCACTTCGCGAACGGCGGGTTGGACCAGTCCAGCGCCTCATCGAAGTCCTTGCTCCAGGTCAGCAGCTCACGGGCCTGCTTCGCCCAGAACGCCGGCCGGTCAGCCGCCGCCTCCTCGTAGACCTCCGCGCCCACCACGGCGTTGGCGGCGAATTCCTCGGACGGGGCAAACTTGCGGTTCTCATGCAGCAGGTTTTCAAGAGCATCGCCCTGCTGGCTGGGGGTGGCAGCGGTGGCCGTCGAGCCGGGGGTGTCCTGGGACATGGTGAACCTCATCATTCATCGATCTTTGCTGCGCGGTCCACCGGTCCCGGCCTTTGCCCGGCCGCACGGTGTTGGCCGCACGACGGAGGGCACCGGCCCGTTCCGGAAAAACCGCAAAGAGCTGTTCCGAAACCAGACTAGCGCTTCCGGCAACGGCGCGTGGGCCGCGTCACACCGGGAGCCGTGAGCGGTGTCCATTTAGCGGTGAATGGTCCTTTGGCGGAGCTGTGGGGCTTCTGTGAGCACGCCGCGCCGCGGCCAGTCAGCTAGTGAAGCACCCTCCACTTGACTAGGCTGAGATGGACTCGTGACAGTGGCCGGGGGCAGCCAGACCGCTTGTGGTCAGGCTCCGGCCGTAGGGCGGAATCACGCAACGGACGCCAGTCCGGGCGCCGCCACGCTAAGGAGAACAGAATGAATCAGCAAAGCCAAGGCCAGCCGGGCCCGGCCCAAGCGCACAATGCTGCGCCGAACTTCATGAAGCAGCAGGGTGTGCGGAATGAGGCGGTAGCCGGACCCTTTACCGTCCGCGACCTGACCGTCTTCGGGGCCACGCTGGTTCTCTTTGTCGCATCACTGATTCCGATGTTCGCTGTGCGCTACAACCTGTGGAATCTGGGAAGTCTGTTCTTCCTGGGGCTCGGCGTGGTGCTGCCGCTCATTGTTGCCGCATTGTTTGTGGCCCGCAGGCTCGCCCCCGAGACGAAGGTCCGCATCGGCTCCCTGTCTGTGGACCAGTTCGGTTCCGTGGTGGCATCCTTCGCGGTCGGCTTCTTCTTCCTGTCCGTCGCCGGCGCCTACACCCCGAGCCTTCTCGTGGCGCTGATCGGTTCCCTCGTGCTGCTGGCCGCCACGGTGCTGGCCCGCTACATCCCGTTCTTCGCCGGGGACTTCCTGGACCGCGCCGAGGTGCCGGCCCACATCATGGCCCGCGACTCGGCCGTTCCGGTGCGCAAGCCCAAGGCGCCCAAAGAGGCGAAGCCGGCCGCCGTCAAGCCTGGCGGTGCTGCCGCCGGCGCGGTTCCGGCAGGTCCTGAAGCCCGCGGTCCTGAAGCCCGCGGCGCCGCCTCCCCTGGTCCTGTTTCCTCTGGTCCGGCTACCTCCGGGCATGTTTCCCACGGCCATGTTTCCCACGGTGCGACGGCGGTCAGCCAGCCGGGACAGGGTACGGCCCAGGCCGGCACCGCTGGTGCCGTAATCCCCGGTGCCACAGCTGACATTCCCGGTGCTGCCGGTGCCGCACCGGGGACCGGCGTGTGGCCCGCAGGTAATGCGGCCAGCAGCGCCGCAGCATCCCCCGAAACCGGACAGGCCGCCGTCGTACCCTCCGCGCAGACCCGGGACGCCGCGGCGCAGCCGGCCACAGCGGCCGAGCAGACCCAGCCGAACGGCGCCCCCGTCTCCCCGGCAACCGGTGCACCGGCAGCCGGTGCGGAAGCTCCGGCGACACAAGCTGCACCTGAAACAGCCGCAGCCCCGGCACCGGAAGCGGCCGGTGCCGCCGGCCAGGGTGACAAAGCTGCGCGGGCCGATACAGCTGCACGGGAGGCAGAGGCGGCACGGGCGGCCTCGGCCACGCCTGCCACCGCCGTCCACCCGCGGGTGGACCTGCAGGAGCAGCAGCGGTCGCAGGAACCGATCGGCGCCACTGTGGACCCGTCGAGCAGGCCTGAGGAGTCCGAGCAGGAGCAGGTCCACGAGGCCTTCTGGTTCGCCGTCGCCCAGCACCGCACTGCAGTGGACGAGCGCACGGGCGCGCCGCTGTTCGGCATCGAACCCGGTGGCTGGGTCCTGGCCCTCGAGGACCGCGGGGACGAGTTCCTGGTCCAGCACACGGACGGCCGGGTGGGCGTCCTGCGCGACCTCAGCAACATCGAGCGCGGCTAGCGGCCGCCGTGGCCGAATCCGCTTCGCGCCGGCGCGGCACGCCGGGCGGCGCCGTGGTCCCCGCCCCCGCGGAAGTCTCCGTTGAGGCTTCCGCGGAGGTTCCGGCTGACGTACCGGAAGCTGCCGTGGCCGCCGGAAGCGGGCTGGCGGCAAGCAAGCCGGCCCGCTCCGGCGAGTCGCCTCTGGCCCTGAAGCGCCGCGCCCGCCGCATCAACCGGGCACTCGCTGAGCAGTACCCGTACGCCCACGCCGAGCTGGACTTCCGGAACCCCTTCGAGCTCCTCGTGGCCACGGTGCTCTCCGCGCAGACCACGGACGTGACGGTCAACCTGATCACGCCGCTGCTCTTCTCCCGCTACCCGGACGCCCGCGCCATGGCGGAAGCGGACACCGCGGACCTTGAAGCCATCATCAAACCGACGGGGTTTTTCCGGGCCAAGTCCAAGAACCTCCTCGCGCTGGCGAACCGGGTGGTGGACGAGTTCGACGGTGTGGTGCCCGGCCGGCTGGAAGACCTGGTGACGCTTCCCGGCGTCGGGCGGAAAACCGCGAATGTGGTGCTGGGCAACGCGTTTGGCGTCCCCGGCATCACGGTGGACACCCACTTCGGGCGCCTGGCGCGGCGCTTCGGCTGGACCGAGTCCGACGATCCGGTCCGGATCGAGTCCGACGTGGCGGAGCTGTTCGAGCCCAAGGACTGGACCATGTTGTCCCACCGCGTGGTGTTTCACGGCCGCCGGGTCTGCCACTCCCGCAAGCCCGCCTGCGGGGCGTGCGCGGTGGCCAACTGGTGCCCCAGCTTTGGCTCAGGCGAGACGAATCCTGCCAAGGCGGCGAAGCTGCTGAAATACGAACTCGCGCCCGGCAACGAGGAGCTCCTGGCGAAGCTGCTGGCCGAGACGCACCGCGCCGCCGAGATCCGGATGGAATCGCAACGGAGGACACCGTGACAGCGCGCCAGGACCTGGTGGACCTGGTCGAGTCCATCCGGGCAGGAACCGGGCCAGCGCGCAACCCGTACTGGCGCAAGCTGACCGTCGACGAGTCCGTTGCCCGAAAGGCCGCGGTCCTGATCCTCTTCGGAGCCCTGGACGATGTGCCTGCGGCCTCCGGCAAACCGCTGGCAGCTGCCGACCTGGACGTCCTGCTCCTGGAACGCGCCCACACCCTCGATGACCATCCCGGCCAGGTGGCCTTTCCCGGCGGCGGCATCGACGCGGGGGAGACCCCCGTGGAGGCCGCGCTGCGGGAAGCGGAGGAGGAGACCGGGCTGGACCCTGCCGGCGTCGAAGTGCTGGGTGCCCTGCCGGAGCTGGCCCTGCCGCGCGGAAACTTCCTGGTGACCCCGGTCCTGGCCTGGTGGGCTGCGCCGTCGCCGGTCCGGGTGGTGGACTACGGCGAGTCGGCCCAGGTTTTCCGGGTACCGGTCCGTGACCTGCTGGACCCCGAGAACCGCACCATGGCGGCCGTGACCCGCATGAACCAGACGTTCCAGAGCCCGGCGTTCACCGTGAACAGCCTGGTGGTCTGGGGCTTTACGGGCATGATCCTGAACGAACTGTTCGACCAGCTGGCGTGGGCCGTGCCATGGGACCGGACCAGGCTCCATCCGCTGGACCTCTAGGCTGCTTCTTCCCGGCGCAGCCGACGTGGCGTCAGTGCTGCGATTTCCGCAGATCCACCACCAGGCCTGTGGCCGCGTTTTCGCGCAGTGCGTTGATGCCCGCCACTACTCCCGAAACGCTCTTGAACCGCGGTGACTCTGCCACGATGTTTCCGGCCCCATCCATGAGCCGGAATTTGTAAGACTGATCGCTGTCCTGGTGAACTTCAAATTTGCCCGCCATTGGCGTGGAAACCCCCTGCTGATGCTTCGTCGCATGTGCCGGGCCAACTCGTTGCCACTGCCCGGCCACCATCGACCTTAGTGGTCCACGCCACACGAAGCGAACTACCCGCCGGTAAGTTACTCTTTACAACCGCGTATGCCGGAAGTGACGGATGTGACTTTTGTTTCCTGTCGGCAGGGGTTATTGTCCCGCGCCGGCCTCCGCGGTGCCCTCGTGGGGCACTTTGGGGGTGCCGCCGTCGTAATGACGACGACGGGCCGCGTGTTGGGTGCCAAAGTGCCCCGTTTCGGTATGGGCGGTGGCCGAGTTAACGGTCAGGGGCGGCTTCTATTTTGCGTTGTCGTAGGAGTCGACGACGGCGACGCTCACCGGGAACTCGACCGGAATGGGCCCGAAGAGCAGCTCCTTGGCAGCATTGGCGGCCTCCTCGATGGCGCGGATGCAGGCGTCCACGGCGGAATCCGGGGCGTGGACCATTACCTCGTCGTGCAGGAAAAACACGAGTTCCCCGGCCGCCGAACCATTGGCACGCATGGTGCGCAGCCGCCGTCGCAGTTCAGCGAGCCAGCAGGCGGCCCAGTCTGCCGCTGAGCCCTGGACCACGAAGTTGCGGGTGAAACGTCCGCGGGAACGGGCGATGGCATCCGCCCGGCGCTGCTCCTCCGCCGACGTGGACCGCTGGCTGCGGAACCACCGTTCCGACGGCGGCGGACTGCTGCGCCCCAGACGGGAGGTGACCGTGCCGCCGGCTTCGCCCTCGCGGGCTGCGCGCTCGACGAAGCCCACCGCCCGCGGGTAGATCCGGGCGAGCTGCGGCATCAGGCGGCCTGCCTCGCCGGAGGTGGCGCCGTACATGGCTCCGAGCAGGGCCATTTTTGCCTTGCTCCGGTCACCGCCGAATCCCCTGGCGGCGATCCCGGCATAGAGATCCTGGTCCCGGGCGGCCTCTGCCATGCTGGAGTCCTGCGCGAGGGCAGCGAGAACCCGGGGTTCCAGCTGCGACGCGTCCGCCACGATGAGCTTGTGTCCGGGGTCTGCGTGCACCGCGCCGCGGACCTGTCGGGGGATCTGCAACGCCCCGCCGCCGCGTGATGCCCAGCGGCCCGACACCACTCCGCCCACCACGTATTCGGGCCGGAACCGCCCGTTCCGCACCCACGCATCCAGCCATACCCAGCCGTTGGCAGTGTGCAGCCGCGACAGTTTCTTGTACGCCAGCAGGGGCGCGATGGCCGGATGGCTGGACCCCTTCAGCTCCCATTGCCGCGTCGACTTCACCTCGATGCCATTGCGGTGCAGGGCGCGCATCAGCTCCTGCGGGGAGTCGGGGTTCAGCGCGGGCGCGTTCAGCAGGGCCCTGAGCTCGGTGTTCAGGGCCTCAAGTTTGGCGGGCCGGTGGCCGAGCGGCGGCCGCGGCCCCAGGTGCTCGGCGAGGATTTGCTCGTGCAGCTCCTCGCGCCAAGGCACCCCGGCGTGCTGCATCTCGGCCGCCACCAGGGCGCTGGCGGATTCGGCGGCGAGGAGGAGCTGGAGCCGCTGCCTGCGGTGGCCGTCAGCTGCTCCGGTGGCTGTTCCGGTGGCTCCGGTTGTTGTTCCGCCGGCGGCGGCCAGGGCCTCCTGCTGGGCGGCATATTCTTCGCGCAGCCCGGCCAGGGTCTGCCGCGGTTCGGCGGCCGTGCCCGGGTCCTCGAAGAGCGCGCCCTGGTCGGCCGGCCGAGGGGGTGGCTGAAGTAGCCGCGGCGGCTGCAGCTCGTCGTCCTGTGTGAGCTTCTCGGCGTTTTTCGCGTACGGGGTGTGGGCCGTGAACTCGGAATGCGCCAGGATGGCGCCGCACAGGGAGAGGTCGTAGCAGCGCTCCACGTCCACGCCCGCTGCCAGCAGGGACGGGTACCAGTCCTGGGTGCGGTGCCAGATCCAGCGCGGGCGCCGCTTTTCGAGTTCGCGGACGACGGCGGCCAGCCCGGTTCCGCTGCCGGGTGCGGCTTCCGCTCCGGCGCGGGGCAGGCTGACGATCCGTGGCTTCGGATTGGCGGGGGAGGGGAGACCCGCTGCCGTGACTTCCTGTATGGCTGCGCCGTCAGGGTGGGCGGCGAGCAGCAGGTACATGTATCCAATTCTGCCCTGCTTGCCGCTGCCCGCTGCGCCCGGCCTCTTGTCCTCCACGGCTGGCCGGGCTTTTCCCTATGGCAGCTGGGTGCCCGTTTTCCACATACACTCATCCGTCCCTGACGGCGGCCCCGTCTTTTGGGCACAGTTGCTGCATGAGCAGGCACCACGCCCGGAACCGGCGACTCCCAACAGAACCGGACAGCGCGCTGGCGGAAGCTGCCGTGCCTGATACTGCACTGACGGCTCCGCCGGGGCGGGTACCTGCTTCTGAGCCCGGAACCTGGCTCCCGGCTGACGGCGGCGACATCCTGCTCGTCACGGGTTTTGAATTCCTGCGCGGCGAAGTGGAACGGATTGTCGCGGCGGCCGGCGGACGCCTCCGGGTGGTGGACGATGTGGCGGAAGCCGCGCCATTCTGGGATTCCGCCGCCGACGTCCTAGTGGGCAGCGATGTCCGTGAACTGCCGCCCCGGCGCCGTGCCCCCGCCGTTCTCGTCGGCCTCAACGGGGAAGGGGACACGCTCTGGCATCTCGGCGCTGCCTTGGGGGCACAACGCGTCGCCGTTCTTCCCGACGCCGCAGCCTGGCTGGCAGAGTACCTCAGCAGATCCCGTTCGCCGGAGGCCGGAGGCCTGGTGCTCGGAGTTACCGGAGGCTGCGGAGGGGCGGGCGCCACCACCGCGGCGGCATGGCTCGCGCAGGCGGCGGCTGAACTGGGTGTCCGCGTTCTGCTGGTGGACGCCGATCCCTGGGGCGGCGGCCTCGAACTGGCCCTGGCGGCGGAGGAATCCCCAGGTCTCCGCTGGCCGGATCTGGCCGATGCCAGCGGCAGCATTGACCCGCAGCAGCTCGCGGACGCCCTTCCCGTCGCCGGCGGGTTTTCGTTCCTTTCCTGGCCCGGAACCCGGGAACGGCCGGCCCTCGTGGACCCGGTCACCGTGGGCGGCGTCCTCGACGCAGCACGGCGGGGCTACGAGGTGGTCATTGTCGACATCGGCCGCAGCGCCGAGCCGCTGCGCACGTTCGCCTGGGACTGCGACCGCCTCCTGGTTGTCGTCCCCGCCCAACTAAAGGCTGCGGTTGCCGCCGCGCGGCTGCTGCAGGAACTTCCTCCGGTCGAATCGGCCCTCGTCATCCGGGGCAAGGCCGGGGTGGCGCTGGACGCCGCGCTGGTCGCCGAATCCGTGGGGCTCCCCCTGCACGGCGTGATGCCCGAGGTGCGGGGCACGGCCTCTGCCACCGAGCTGGGCCGCCTGCTCGATCAGGGCAAACGGAAGACCGTTCGGCGCTTCGCATCCTCGGTGCTGGGCCTCCTCGCCGGTGACCCACAGGCCGGTGACCTCCGGTGAGTGCCCATCTCGGAGCGCCCGGGGCCGGTGCCGCTGCCGGTGTCCGTGCCCCATCCGGAATGCCTGGTGCACCCGCATCCCGCGCGGCGCTCGCAGAGACTGCGGGGCGGCGGCGTGCGGCCAAGGTCCTGGACGTGGGGCTTCTGGAGACTGTCCGGGAGTCGGTCATGGCAGAAGCCGGGCCAGTGACCCCGTCGCGGGTGGCGGCGGCGGTGCAGGCCACCGGAAAGCTGCTGGGCACGGCCGGTTCCCTCGCCGCCGCAGAACGGATCAGCGCTGAGCTCAACGGCCTCGGGCCCCTGCAGCACCTTGTCCGGGATCCATCGGTTACGGACATCTTCGTTAACGCCCCGGACTCCGTCTGGCTGGACAGGGGACGCGGCATCGAAAGGACATCGGTGTCCTTCGCAGGGGAGACCCAGCTCAGGGCCCTTGCCGCCCGGCTGGTGGCATCGGGCGGCAGGCGGCTGGACGACGGATCGCCGTGCGTGGACGTGCGGCTGGAGGGCGGCTACCGGGTCCATGCCGTCCTGCCGCCCATCTCGGCGGCGGGCACGCTCCTAAGCATCAGGATCCGGCGGGAACAGGTCTTCACCGTGGACGAGCTCCGGGCCGGGGGCATGTTTGGGCCATTGGTTCAATGTGTACTTGAGCGCATGGTCGAGCAGCGGCTGAGTTTCCTGGTCAGCGGAGCCACTGGCTCGGGAAAAACGACCCTCCTGTCCACTCTGCTGGGGCTCTGCCACCCCGGGGAGCGGCTGGTCCTGATCGAGGACGCCTCCGAGCTGAACCCGGTGCACCCGCACGTGGTCTCACTGGAGTCGCGGCACGGCAACCTTGAGGGAGGCGGCGCCGTGGACCTCGGTGAACTCGTTCGCCAGGCCTTGAGGATGCGCCCGGACCGGCTGATTGTGGGGGAGTGCCGGGGATCCGAGGTGCGCGAACTCCTGACAGCCATGAACACCGGCCACACCGGAGGCGGCGGCACCATCCACGCGAACGCGGCTGGCGCGGTCCCGGCCCGCCTCACTGCTCTGGGGGCGCTGGCCGGGCTCGGCCAGGATGCGGTCCGCCTGCAGGTGGCCAGCGCCCTTGACGTGGTGGTGCACGTGGCCCGGTCGAGGCAGGGACGCTATGTCGCGAGCATAGGCGTCCTGACCGAGCGGTCCGGTGGCCTCGATGTCGCCCTGGCTTTGGACATGTCAGCGGGGACGCCTGTTCCGGGGCCGTCCTGGGAGCTCCTTTCCCGGCGGCTTGCCCTCGATCCCGGTCTTGCCGTTGTCCCTGACGCTGTGCCCGATGGCGGCACTGAAAACCTCGGGGCCCGCAGGGCAGCGGCATGACCGCGGCCTTGATTGGTGCACTGGCGCTCGCCGCGTGGCTGGTCCTGGACCCGGCGCACGGGCTACGGCAGCGGGCGCGGAGTGCCTTCGGCGCTACATCTGGCGCCCGGGCGGGCCGAGGCGGCCGCTCGGCCACGCAGGTCCGGGGCGGGCATGGCCTCAGCCGGGGCCGACGCCAAGAGTCTTTCGTGTCCCTGACAGTTATGGTTCAGCAGCTGGCTGCCCTGCTGAAGGGCGGCCGGTCCCCGTCACGTCTGTGGGACGAACTGTGGCAGCTGTACGTGGAGCAGGGGCCTGCAGGGGACGGCGGACGCCGGCCGCGGCTCAGCCCCGGATCAGCGGCTGTTTTGTCGGCTGCCCGGGGAGCCGCCCTGCGGGGAGCGCCGGTAGCCGGGGCGATACGGTCGGCAAGTTCGGCCTCACGTCACGGAGCGGGAGGCCGTGAGCCGCGGATCTGGGGTGAGCTGGCGGCCTGTTTCGAGATAGCGGCGGCCAGCGGCTGTCCGCTGGCGGACGTTCTCACCCGCTTTGCCGCGCAGCTGGAGGTTGAAGACGACGCCGAGGCAGCCCGGCAGACGGCGCTCGCCGGACCGAAGGCGACGGTCGCGCTGCTGACGTGGCTCCCCCTGCTCGGACTGGGGCTGGGGGTCTGCCTCGGCGTGGACCCGCTGGCGATGTTGCTGGGCACACCGCTCGGGGTGGCTGCGCTGGTCGCAGGCATCGGATTGACCGCTGCCGGCCGCATCTGGTCCGCAAGGCTCGTGCGTGCAGCGGCCGGAGCGGCTGCGCCATGAGGACCCGCCGGCCCGGCTGCCCCTGCCTACCTGGCTGCCCCTGCTTCCCGGGCTGCCCTCGTTCGCAGGAGCAGGTTCATGCGTGAGCCGGTTCTGGCTGCTGCCTTCGTCTTCCTGGGGCTGGCGGCCGCCGCATGTCTCGCCTTTGGCGGAACTGCTCACGGAAGATCAAGGGTCCTCCGCCGGAACGCCCTCGTTACGGGCGACGGCAATGCCGACGGGGAACACGGCTCGCAGAGCCGGGCGGAACACATACCGGGGTTGCGCGACACCGCAATGATGCTGGAGCTGATTGCCGCCATGCTCCATGCCGGTGCGGGTATCGGTCGTGCTTTGGAACTGGTGGCCGCTGCAGCCTCACCCGAGTACGGCCGTGCCCTGCGTCCTGTCGTGGGAGCCATGGCCATTGGTGCCGACTGGGAGACGGCCTGGCGGAGTTCAGACGTGCGCTCGCCGGAGATACTGGCCCTGCGGGACGCCCTGGGCTTCGCCGCGCTGACGGGTGCGCCATCGTCATCCATCCTTTATGCCCAGGCCGCCAGAATGAGGCGGGAACGCTTCCGGGCCGCGGAGAAGCGTGCGGCTTCCCTCGGGGTCAAGCTGGTTGTTCCGCTGGGACTCTGTTCACTGCCCGCCTTCATCTGCCTGGGAGTCGTTCCGGTGCTGCTTGCACTCGTTCCTTCGGGCGGCTGACTTCCCCGGCCCCGCAACCCGTTTTGGTACGGGAGACTGAACTCTTTCCCCTCAGCCCCAAACTCCTGCGCCACGTTGCAGGCGTGGCTGGCGCATTGCT
This sequence comes from Arthrobacter sp. NPDC057009, assembly GCF_042673905.1. NCBI lineage: Bacteria > Bacillati > Actinomycetota > Actinomycetes > Micrococcales > Micrococcaceae > Arthrobacter > Arthrobacter sp. NPDC057009. The sequence continues at coordinate 9,325 of NZ_JBHUSB010000011.1, read as the reverse complement.
TCCGTGGCGCCCCGCCGTACGTTGCCGCTGTCACATTTCTCACGCCGCGCCGGGGGCCTACCGCTTGCGATGCTGTCGCGGCTGCTGCAGGGCACTTTCCCTCCACAGGCGGCCGCCCTGGCTGCTTTTCCACTTAGGGAAGTTCATGCCTTACCGGTCCGGACAGCGGGCGGGAGAGTCGAATGCACCGGCAGTTCGCCGGAACTCCAGAAAGGAAATTCCATGTCCCTCAACCACCACACCCCGGGTGAAGCCGCCCGGCCCCTTCGTCAGGATTCGGAAGAAGCCGACGTGCTGGAGATCTACCCGGGCGCCAGCATGGCGCCGCGGGTGAAACCACGGCCACGCAGGCGTCTCATGGGTTCGGAAGCCGGCATGGCGACCGCCGAATATGCCATCGCCACGCTGGCGGCGGTGGGCTTCGCGGGGCTCCTGGTGTTTATCCTGCGAAGCGACGAAGTCCGCGGATTCCTGCTCACCCTGATCCGTACGGCGCTGGCCCTGCCGTGAAACCCGTTCCGCAGACCCTGACGGCGGCCGGGCTTGAGTCCTGCCGGCAGTCCAGGAGCCGTTCCGGAGAAGACGCCGGCAGCCGCGGGCAGGGGAAGGCCCGCGGCGCCGAGGGTAACCACGCGGACAGCCGCGGCACCGTGACCGCGGAATTTGCGGTCACTCTTCCGGCGGTCCTGCTGCTTCTGGCAATGCTGCTGGCGGGGTCTGCGGCGGGAATCACCCAGCTGCGGCTTGAGGACGCGGCCCGGGCCGGCGCCAGGGCACTCGCCAGGGGTGAAGACCCTGCCGCCGTCGACGGGATCGTCCGCAAGCTGGCTGGCCCGTCGGCCTCGTCGGCAGTGGCTTCCGGCGGCGAATGGATGAGCGTCACGGTGTCGGACCGGGTTGCGGGGCCGGTGGGGCGCATGGTGCCGTGGACGCTGACCGCCAGGGCCGAGGCACGCAGCGAAACGGCGGCATCTGCGCCGTCTCCGGACGCGGCGCAACCGGCGCAGGCGGCACCGGCGGGGCGTGGCAGTACTGACGGGCAGTTCTTATGAGGCGGTTCCGGAAACAGCCCCCCGGCCAGCACAGGAGTCCCGTGTCCGATGCTGAATCCGAACGTGGATCGGGCACTGTGCTGGCTGTCGGCCTGGGCATGGTGGTTGTCATGGTCATGGCCTTGCTTCTCCTGCTGGCGCAGGCGTCGGCAGCGGCGTCCAAGGCCGCCGCTGCGGCCGACCTTGCTGCGTTGGCCGCAGCTGACGCTTTGCGCGGTGTGTCGGCGGGGGAGCCCTGCTTCGTGGCTGCCGAGGTCGCGGCCCGCCACAAAGCGACTCTCGTTAGCTGCACTGAGGGAGGGGACCAGTCCGTCGAGGTCAGCACTGAACTGGCCGCGGGGCCCCTCCTGGGGGTCGCGACAGGCCGGGCACGGGCCGGACCGCCGCCCTAAGTTTCGCGGGGCAGATTTCGTGGGCAGATAAGGCACCGTGCCCAGGCAGCCACAGCGCTGGAGTGCGCGGGCCTCTTCCAGTCTGGCTCCCCGCATCGGCGCAGACGCATTCGTGTCTGGACCGCGTTCCTCACCCGGAGCGTGTTCCTCATCTAGACCGCGTTCGGCGCCGGCGCACCAGCCCTGGAATCCTCCGGCGCGGCCGAGTCCCGGGCATCCTTCAGCAGGACATCGATCAGCGTGACGGCGGCATCCTTGTCCAGAGGGTTGTTCTTGTTGCCGCACTTCGGCGACTGGACGCAGGAGGGGCAACCTGATTCGCACTCACAGGCTTCGATCGCGTCCCTCGTGGCCGTGAGCCATGCCTTGGCTTTTTCGAAGCCGCGTTCGGCAAATCCGGCACCGCCGGCGTGCCCGTCGTACACGAAAATCGTCGGCACACCGGTATCGGCATGGAGCGCGGTCGAAACCCCGCCGATGTCCCAGCGGTCGCTTGAGGCCACGAGCGGGAGCAGGCCGATGGCCGCGTGCTCGGCAGCGTGGAGGGCGCCGGGGAACTGCGCTTCGATAAGTCCTGCACCTGTGAGCGACCGGTTCTCCACCTCAAACCACACCGCCTTCGTAAACAGGTCCCTGGCTCCGAGGTCCAGGGGTTCCTCGCCCAGGACTTCATTGGAAATCAGGGCCTTCCGCTGAAAGGAGATCACTTGCGTTGTGACCTTGACGTCGCCGAAGTGCACGGCAACGTCTCCCCACTGCGCCGTCCGCTGGGTCTCGAGGACCTCGATCTGCGTGATATCCCGCGCCGTCGTGTAGTAGTCGGGGTTGGCCCGGCGCACCACCACGCAGTGGTCATCCTCATTCAGGTCCTCCACCACGTAGCTGTCACCCTGATGGACGTACACGGCTCCGGTGTGGGCCTGGTAGTGGGTCTGCGGCGAATCCATCGTCCCCAGCAGGGAACCGGTGTCGGCGTCCACGATGCTCACCGGTCCGCCACCGTCGGCGCGGAGATTCACCATGGCCGCCGCGCTCTGGGGATGGGTCCAGAACCAGCCGGCAGGGCGCCGCCGCAGGTAGCCCTGGGCCACCAGCTGGCCGAGGAGTTTCTCCGCAGTGGTACCGAACAGCGGCAGCTCCGCCACGCCCAGCGGGAGTTCAGCGGCCGCGGCACAGAGGTGCGGGCCCAGGACATAGGGATTCGATGGGTCAAACACCGTCGCCTCGACCGACACGTCGAAGATGGCTTCAGGATGGTTGACCAGGTACGTGTCCAAGGGATCGTCGCTGGCCACGAAGGCGGCAATGGCATCCTGTCCGGCGCGGCCCGCGCGGCCGATCTGCTGGAAGAGGGACGCCCTGGTGCCGGGCCAGCCCGCCACCAGCACCGCGTCCAGCCCCGAGACGTCGATGCCCAGTTCGAGCGCTGAAGTACTGGAAATGCCGAGGAGCTCTCCGGTCCGCAGCGCTCTTTCCAGGGCACGGCGTTCCTCCGGGAGGTAGCCGGAGCGGTAGGCCGCCACCCGCTGCGGCAGGCTGGGGTCGACTTCGTCCAGGAGCCGCTTCGTGATGGAGGAGATGGTTTCTGCGCCGCGCCTGGATTTGATGAACGCGATGGTCCGGATCCGTGAGGAGACAAGGTTCGCGAGAAGGTCGGCAGTCTCGGCCACCGCCGTCCTGCGTTCCTTGGCTCCGTTTTCGCCGCGTACCTCGGTGAGCGCAGGTTCCCAGAACGCCACCGTCGTGGACCCGTGCGGGGAGGAATCTTCCGAGACTCCCCGGACCGGCGCGCCAATCAGCCGGCCAAAGGACTTCTCGGGCTCCGAAGCGGTGGCGGACGCCGCGATAAATACCGGTCCGGCGGGGCTGCCATCGGCCGCATAGTAGGCACAGATGCGCCGCAGCCGGCGCATCAGGTTGGCCACATGGGAGCCGAAGACGCCACGGTAGCTGTGCGCCTCGTCCACGATCACGTAGCGCAGGCGCCGGAAGAACCCGGCCCACCAGGCGTGGTTCGGCAGGATGCCGAAGTGCAGCATGTCAGGGTTGGCCAGAATGAAGTTTGCGTGGTCGCGGATCCAGCGGCGGGACGCCTGGTCGGTATCGCCGTCGTAGGTTTCCGCGCGGACGGTCGGCAGGTTCAGGGAGCGGATCGCGGAGAGCTGGTCCGCCGCCAAGGCCTTGGTGGGGGACAGATAAAGTGTCACCGCGCCGTCGTCGTGGATTTTCCCGGGCTCGGACAGGACGCGTAGTTCCGAACGGTGAATCGCATCCAGCGCCGGCAGCTGGTAGGCCAGGGACTTCCCCGACGCCGTGCCGGTAGCGATCACCACGTGCCCGCCGCCGTGGGCGATGTCAGCTGCCCGGATCTGGTGCCGGTAGGGCTGGTGAATGCCGAGCTTGCCGTAGGCGGCGACCAGGTCCGGGTGGGCCCAGGCCGGCCACTGCTCGTGCACGGCGTTGCGCGCCGGGATGGTCCGCACATGCCGGAGCTGCTCCGGGTCCGGGCCACGGCCCAGCAACGGAATCAGCGAGTCATGGGGGTTCACCCCAATATTCTTTCATCCGGACAAAAATCGCCCGGCACTGAAAGAGTCAGACCACGGAGAGGTCCGCGCCCTCATCGGAGGCGGAGAGCATCAGCACATGGCACACCGAGGACCAGCCGAGATGTGAATACAGCTTCTGTCCGTCCAGGGAGGCCAGCAGGAGGCCGTCTTCCACATCGTGGGAAAACGCCTGCGCCGCCAACGCCTTCATGATGAAGCTCCCCAGGCCCCGGCGCTGGAAGGCGGGTTCGGTCACGATCTTGTCGAACACCGCAGTGCCATTAATGACGGTCACGCGGCCGCTCACTGCCAGCGTCTCGCCCGAGCGTACTTCGGCGAAGTGGACACCGTCGGACTCCCACGTCTTCAGGGACAATTCGTCGTCGGAGAGCCACGGGTCTTCCGCGTCCTGGGTTTCCATGTCCACGACCATCATGGCCTGGGAGGCTGACGTGGTGTTGAGGTTGTGTTGCTCGGCCAAGAGCTTGTAGCGGGCCACGTCATTGGTCAGGATGGTCAGGATCCGTTTGGGGGCCTCGGCCGTCTTGGCCGCCAGGTCCGCGAACTCGGCATCTGTCGGATCGGATGCGAAGTATTCCCAGTCCCCGGTTGTGTCCGCACGCAGGGCGGCGGGGAACCGTCCCTCGGTTCGCGTTTCATAGCCCCGGCAACCAGCCCAACCGGCTACCCAGACTTCAAGCAGATGAGTGATGTCTCCAACCATGGCTTCTGGCGTCATGTGACGAGGGTATTCCAGCGCTGTCATAAGCAACAGGGCTTTGGCGCTTGCTTATGCAATTGTGATAGGGAGCTCTTCCACGGCCCGAATCCTGCCCCAGCGGCCAGCAAGTACCCTTAAATACGTGGCTTTGAACCGAATCGTGCTCTTTTACGGCTTTACTCCCATCGCAGACCCGGACGCTGTCCGGCTCTGGCAGCGCGCCCTCTGCGAAAAGCTCGGCCTGACCGGGCGCATCCTGATCTCCAAGGACGGCATCAACGCCACCGTCGGCGGGGAGATCGGGGCCGTCAAGCAGTACGTGAAAACAACCCGCGAATACAAAGGCTTCCGCGGCATCGACGTGAAATGGTCCGACGGCGGGGCAGAGGACTTCCCCCGCCTGAGCGTCAAGGTCCGCGATGAGATTGTTTCGTTCGGCGCTCCCGGCGAGCTGAAAGTGGATGAGAACGGCGTCGTGGGCGGCGGGACGCATCTGTTGCCCGAGGAACTCCACGAACTCGTCGACGCCAAAAAGGCCAGCGGCCAGGACGTCGTCTTCTTTGACGGCCGCAACGCGTTCGAGGCCCAGATCGGCAAGTTCAAGGACGCGGTGGTCCCGGACGTGGCCACCACCCACGACTTCATCACGGAACTCGACTCCGGCAAATATGACCACCTCAAGGACCAGCCGGTGGTCACCTACTGCACTGGCGGCATCCGCTGCGAGGTGCTGTCCAGCCTCATGGTGAACCGCGGCTTCAACGAGGTGTACCAGCTGGACGGCGGCATCGTCCGCTACGGGGAAAAGTTCAAGGACCAGGGGCTCTGGGAAGGGTCCCTGTACGTCTTCGACAAGCGCATGCACCTCGAATTCAGCGAGGACGCCAAAACCATCGGCGAATGCGTCCGGTGCCAGGCACCCACGAGCAAGTTCGAGAACTGCTCGAACCCCAGCTGCCGCACGCTCACCCTGTACTGCGCCGGCTGCGCGGCCGACCCCGAGACTCTCCGTTGCCCGGACGGCTGCGCCGCCTAAGGGCCGTTGCCTAAGCACCGGAACGGCTCGCCCGGGGTAGCAACGTGCGTCATATCCGGCTGATCCGGTAGGCGAAATTGGCGTCTCTCCGCGCCTCGACCGTTACCCGTAGCACGGAGTCCTCGGACAGGTGCACCACATTGACTCGGGACGTGCCGCAGCGCAGGCTCAGATCCACTAGGGCGAAGTCGGAATCGCGAATGGTGAACGCCACCCGCCGCCCGCTGCGGCAGGCGAGGGTGAGAGAGTATGTGCCGGCCGGCAGCTGCTTGGTGGATTCGGTCTTGCTCCGGCCCCTGGAAACGCTGCCGTAGCTGGTGTGGAAAACCTGCCCCTCGGCGTCGGGCAGTACTTCCTTCGCCCATGCGGTGAGCTCCGGGCCGGATACCGGCATGTTCTCCAGCGGATCACGGGGCACCACGGGATCCGTTACCACAGGCGCGGCGGCTGGAAGCTCGCCGCGGCCGTCGTCATAGCTGTACTCACAGCCGCCCAGGGCGGAGGCAACCAGCACGGAGAAAAGCACGACGGCGGCTGCCGGCGCCCGCAGCGAAAGCGTGCGTTGCGCCCGCCCGGGAAAACGATGCGCGGAGGCCATCCGCACCGTGGGCATACCCCGACTTTAAGCCTGCAGGAGGCGACGGTACAGATGGCAATTCGGCCGGTTTAGCGCGCGGGAACCAGGTGGTAGGCGTACAGGAGCGGCGCGTCCACGCTGGAGGCGCTTATCTCCATCCGCCCGGCCTTCGGTACGGCGATCTTCGCGGTTTCGCGGCTGCCGTTGCAGGCGGCTCCGGCCTCCGTCAGTTCCTCGCCGGCGAGCGTCACCGCGAAGAACGCCTTGCCCCCGCCGTCGCACGTGATGGTCAGTGTGTAGTCTCCAGCCGGAACGCTGGCCGCTGACTGGACGATCCTGTTCCGGTTGAGGATCTTGCCGGAATCCTGCAGCACGGCCTGGCTGTCGGAAGGCAGCGCAGTTGCCCGCCACTGTGGAACATCGGCATTTTCGATTGAAACCATGGGGGAGCAGGCAGTGGCTGCCAGCATCATGGCGGCGGCTGCCGCCGTGCCCAGGGTGCGGGAAATCAGGGCACGGGAAACCAAGGGACAACGTTCAGCCATGACCTCAAACTTACCCGTTCGGGACGGTGCCGCTTTCCCTCCGGCCCTGCCTGCCCCGCTGCGAGACGACAAAAGAGACAAGTCTGTCTGCCTCGGCCAGCACCTTGGCCATGCCTGCGGAAGCCGCCAGCACACGCTCGCCCCGTGACTCCAGGGTGACGGGAAAGCCGGCGGCCCGTGCCGCGGCGCCCGGCGGCGCCGCTGTCTGCGGGGCTGCCTGCCCGGCGGCTTCACGGTCCGGATGTTGCGGTTCCGGGACCGCGCGCCTGGCGCTTTCCTCGGACAGGGTCAGGGCATCGATTTTGGCGCCGCCGATCTTGTCCAGCAGCTCGTAGTCCTCGTCGGTGCACAGATCGCTGGCGGCCAGATGCTTCAGCGCAACCAGCCCCACTATGGCCCTGCTGAAGTCGCGCTCCATGGCAAGGTCGATGGCCCACTGCGTCCGCTTCCACCACTGGTCCCGCCGGTCCGCCTGCCGCCGCTGCGCGAGCGTGCGCCAGGCGATCCAGCCGGCGATGACGGCGGCCAGCAGCGGGGCGAATGCCGCCGCGTAGGGCAGCCAATCCGAAGCGGCCGCCACTGCCTGGGTTCCGAACATGGCCCAACTGTAACTTCCGGCGAGGACAATACTGGGGCGCCACCCGCGGCGGGGTTGCCATAGGGCGCGGGCACGGCAACCGCCGGGGACCGGCACTGGCGCGGCCGGGAAATAGACTTGCCCGGTGACTGAACCAACGCACTTCACCACCGGCAACACTCCCGACGCACCGCGCAGCGACCATCCCGACCTCCTGCAGGCGCTGGCCGCGGACCTCCGCGAGGTGGGCTACACCCTGGAAGGAGTCGCGGAACTGCTGGGGGAGTCGGCCAACGCTGCCCTGGACCGGGACCAGCTCATCCCCGCACTGATCGTGACTGAAGAGGCAGCCGCCGGTGAGCCGCGCACCGCGGCCCTGGCCGCCGTCGTGCGTTTCTGGCTGTTGGCCGTTCCGCAGGAAGCCGAAGTGCTCGACGCCGCGCTGCCGCGGACCCGTGCAGCCGGCCTGGCGGCACTTGGGCTGGCAAAAATCACGGGGACCCAGGTGACCGCCGAAGCGGACCTGCGGCCCTACGGCTGGGACTCCGGCGACGGCGGCGTCGAGATCTGGGTGGCCAGCGACCTCGCCGCACACCAGCGGCCCGGGGTACTCCGGCACGACCACGTGCTGGGAATCGGGCAGGCGTCCACCACCCTCGTCCAGTCCACCATCCGGCGGCCTGCCGGCAGGGCGCTGGACCTGGGCACCGGCTGCGGCATCCAGACCTTCCACCTGCTGCAGAACGCCCGCCATGTCACGGCAACAGACATCTCGGCGCGCGCCCTCGCGTTCACCCGCTTCAACCTCCTGCTCAACGCCGACGCGCTGGCCATTGATCCTGCGCGGCCGGAAGAGCGCGTGAGCCTGCGGCTGGGATCGCTCCTGGAGCCTGTTGCCGGCGAAGCGTTCGACCTCGTGGTGTCCAATCCGCCGTTCGTCATCACCCCGCGCACCGCCGGCGAGGCCGCGGCTGACCAGTTCACCTACCGCGACGGCGGACTGCCGGGGGACGACATCGTCGCGTCGCTCATCCGCTCGCTGCCCGATGTGCTCGCCCCGGGCGGAACAGCCCAGCTTCTGGGCAACTGGGAGATCCGGGAGGGCTCGGCCTGGGATGAACGGCCGCAGAGCTGGGCCGGCCCGGACACCGACGCGTGGTTCATCCAGCGCGAACAGGTGGGGCCGGAGCAATACGCGGAGACCTGGCTGCAGGATTCCTCCGAAACCCGCGACCGCCGGCACTACCAGGATGCCTATGGCGCCTACCTGGCGGATTTTGCGTCGCGGAATGTCGAAGGGATCGGCTTCGGCATGGTGTTCCTGCGCCGGCCGGCCGGGGAGCGGCGGATCCACCGGTTCGAGGAGATCACCTACCCCATCGAACAGCCTGTCGGCCCGCATCTGGCGGCAGCCGTGGAACGGGCCGACTGGCTGGCAGAGCACGACGTGTCCGCGGCCCACCTGATCGTGGCCGAGGACGTTACCGAGGAGCGCCACCAGCGCCCCGGCGCAGAGCATCCCGGCGTGATCCTGCTCCGCCAGGGCGCCGGGCTGCGCCGCACCAACCTCCTGAGCACCGAACTGGCCGGTTTTGTCTCTGCATGCGACGGCGAGCTGACTGCCGGGCAGATCATCGGCGCCCTTGCGGCGCTGCTGGGCGGGACGGAGGAGTTCGACGGCGACGCCTTCCGGCGCGGGCTGCTCGCCGAGGTGTCCAACCTGGTCCGCGACGGATTCCTGCTGCCCGCAGACCCGGCCTGACCCGTCCGTCCGCAAACGCAAAGCGCGAACCGAAGCGCGAACGGAGGCCCGACCGAAGCGCGAACGGACAGTTGTGGCCCCAAATCCCTGCGGATCTGGGGCCACAACTGTCCC
>NZ_JBHUSB010000010.1:134138-171213 GCF_042673905.1 Arthrobacter sp. NPDC057009 | reverse complement strand
GCCGCCACACACAAAGGTCCGCCCCACGCTTCCAGGAAGCGTGCACTGCCATGCCCCGAACATGTACTTGACAGGACCTATAGCCAGCTAGGGTGCCACGTCGAATTCGACGGTGCCCCAGCCCTCGAACGTGCCGGACCAACGGCCGGCTTCCCGCATGGGGACGGCCTGCAGGCAGCTGCCGGGCAGGATGACCTGTCCGGGTTCGAACTCGACGTCGTAGTCCGCGAGGCGGTTGACGAGCCAGGCCAGGGCGGCGATCGGGTTGCCGAGGATGTTGCCGGTGGTGCCGGAAATAACTTCCCGGTCGTTGAACCGCAGGACGCCGCGGGTGTCCCGGAGGTTCAGGTCGGTGAGGCGCCGGGGGGTCCCGCCGAGGAGGATCGCGCCGGTGGAGCCGTTGTCTGCCAGTGTGTCCGGAAGCCCGATGGCCCAGTTCTTGACCCGGGAGTCGATGATTTCGATGGCCGGCAGCGCGTAGTCGATGGCATTGATGACATCGGCGATGGTGGTGTTCCGTCCGCCGAGGTGCCCCTTCAGGACGAACGCGGGCTCGAGTTCCACGAAGGGCTCGATGAACGTGCTCAGCTTCAGGGTGGTGCCTTCGTACGCGAAGCTGCTGGCCAGCAGGTGCCCGTAGTCCGGCTGGTCGAGGCCAAAGGCGTCCTGCATGACCTTGGCGATGTTGCCGAGTTTGTAGCCCACCAGACGGTCACCGTTTTCGACGGCGCGGCGGACGTTGATCTTCTGCACCTCGAACGCGGCATCGGCATCGAGGGACGGCCAGGTTTCGGTGGGGGCGTCGATCGGCTGGCCCTGAAGCCGGGCGGCGCGGAGGGTGCCCGCGATGTCTTCGAGCGCGATGGTGGTCATGCGGGGAGTCCTTAGGTCTTGCCAGGCGCGGGTGGGTTTCCGGCCCCGGACGATGTCTGTTGCGGGGAGCCTGTCCGGGGCCGGAAGTTTGGAATCTTAGGAGGCGTGCTCGGGCTTGCCGTCGATCAGGCGGTTGACCTGCCAGGGGTTGGCGTCCTGCAGGGGTGCCGGACGGAGCTGGTCGGGGAAGTTCTGGTAGGCGACCGGGCGCAGGAAGCGGTCAATCGCGAGCGATCCGACCGAGGTGGTCTTGGCATCCGAGGTGGCCGGGAACGGGCCGCCGTGGACCACGGCGTGGCCGACCTCCACGCCGGTGGGCCAGCCGTTGACGATGATGCGGCCAACCTTGCGCTCCAGCGCCGGGATGAGCGGCGCCGCGGCGGCGTAGTCGTCCCCGGTGATGTGCAGGGATGCGGTGAGCTGTCCCTCCAGCTTGCCGGTGACTGCAACCAGTTCCTCAATGCCCTTGTAGCGGACCACCAGGGAGGCGGCGCCGAAGATTTCCTCATGCAGGACGGGGTTGTTGATGAAGACGTCGAGTTCGGCACTGAAGACAGCCGGTGCCGGCGAGTTCTCGCCCGGTCCCTTCGTGCCCCGGCCGAGGAGTTCGACGTCGGCGGCTGCTTCGAGCGCGTCGTGGCCGTGCTGCCAGGCCGAGGCGATGCCGCCGCTGAGCATGGTCTGGCCGGACAGTTCGGTGATGGCGTCGGTGATGGCGGCGGTGAAGCGGTTCCCCGCGTCGCCTTCCGGGACGAAGACCAGGCCTGGTGAGGTGCAGAGCTGTCCGGAGCTGCCGGTCACCGAGGCAACGTACTGCTTGGCGAGGGTCGCCACGTCGCCCTCCAGCGCGCCGGGGAAGACGTACACCGGGTTGATCGAGGACATTTCGGCGTAGACCGGAATCGGCTCGGGGCGTGCGGCGGCGGTGCGCATGAGGGCGGTTCCGCCGGCCCGGGAGCCGGTGAAGCCGACGGCCTTGATGGCGGGGTCGGCCACAAGGGCCTGGCCGATGCTGGCGCCGGAGCCGTAAACGAGGGAGAAGACACCCGGGTGCAGGCCAAGATCAGCAACCGCCTTGGTGATGGCCTGTCCGACGAGCTCGGCGGCGCCGGGGTGGGCGTTGTGTGCCTTGACGATCACAGGGCAGCCGGCAGCGAAAGCCGAGGCCGTGTCACCGCCGGCGACCGAGAACGCGAGCGGGAAGTTGCTGGCGCCGAACACGGCCACGGGTCCCAGGGGAATCTGCCGCTGGCGGATGTCGGCCCGGGGCAGGGGAGTGCGCTCGGGCAGCGCGGCGTCGATGCGGACGCCGCGGAAGTCGCCGTGGCGGACGACGTCGGCGAAGAGCCGCAGTTGGCCGGTGGTCCGGGCGCGTTCGCCGCGCAGCCGGTCCAGGCCGAGCCCGGTCTCGATCGAGGTCCGTTCGATCAGCTCATCACCGATGGCCTCGATGTTTTCGGCGATCGCTTCGAGGAACCGGGCATGCTGCTCCGGCTCGAGGGCGCTGAAGGAGTCGAAAGCGTCGGCGGCCGCGTCGGTGGCCGCTTTGAGCTGCTGTTCACTGATCAGGGTGTAGGCGGGTTCGAGCTGTTCATTGGTGGCCGGGTTGATGCCATGGGCCGTGCCGCTGGTGCCGGGGGTGGTTTCCCCGGCGATGAGGGAATGTCCTGCAAGTGTCATTGGTGGCGCCTCCTGGGGCGGTCTAAGTCAGTAGAGGTGGCGTTTACGGAAGGAGCGGCAAGCCTAGGCGTTGCCGGCTCCCAGGTGCCAGATGCCGAGGGCGGAAAGCAGTTCGCGCGGGTCCCAGACCACCCATTCCTCGGCGAGCTTGTCGCCGTCGAATTTCAGGAAGGATGCGCCGGTCACGGCGATGCTGCGCCCCGTGGCGGGGACGTCCATGAATTCGCCGGTGTGGGTGCCGGTGGTCTGCCAGTGCACGGCCACCTTGGGGCCGTCCTCGATGATTTCCAGGATTTCGGTGCGGGAATCGGGGAAGGCGGTGTGCATCGCCTCGATGGTCTTCCTAAGGGCGGCGTAGTCCTCACTGCCGGACTTGGACCGGCGGACGTAACCGGGTGCGAGGAGCTGCTCGAACGCCGTGAAGTCCCCGTTTCCCCAGGCGCCGTTCCAGGCCTTGAGGATGGTGTCGCGGCGGCTCATGATGCGCTCCTTGCGGGTTCGTTTTCCGGTGCCGCAGGGGCGGCGGGGACGGGGGCTGGGATTTCGATGGGCAGGTACTGGCCGAACTTGCCGCCCCGGAACAGCAGGGCGTCGCCGGTTCCTTCGCTCATGTTGGTCACGGAGCCGACCACCATGTAGTGGTCGCCGACGACGACCTCGGCGGTCACGACGCAGTCGATGTAGGCGGTGGCGCCGTCCAGGTGCGGGGTGCCGAGGGGGCCGGGGGCGCAGGGCAGGCCCTCGAACTTCTCGGGTCCCTTCCGGGACAGCGACCGGCAGATGCTGATCTGGTCGTCGGAGAGGATGTTGGCGGTGAACTTCTGCAGCTTGCGCAGTTTCGGCCAGCTGGAGGAGGACTTGTCCACGCAGAACATCACCAGCGGCGGCTCCAGTGACAGGGACTGGAAGGTGCCGACGACGAGGCCGAGCTTCTCGTCGTCGTCGTTGACGCCGGTGATGGCGGTGACGCCGGTGGGCAGCTTGCCCAGGATCTGGCGGTAAAGCGCGGGGGTGATGTCGCTGTCCGGAGTTTTCTCGGCGGAGGGGGTGATATCCATATCAGTCTTCCTTGATCAGATGGATTGGATCAGGTGGTTCTGTTCAGGCGGTTTCGCGGAAGCTGCCGAAGCGTCCGCCGTGGAAGATGAGCGGGGCCGAAGCCCCCTCAGCGGGTGTCATGGCCAGCACGCTGGCGATGACGACGACGTGGTCCCCGGCCGTGAACTGCTGTTCAACCCGGCAGTCGAACCAGGCAAGGGAATCGTGAAGGTGAGGGGTGCCCCACGCGGATTCGGACCAGGCAACATTGCTGAGCTTGTCCTCGCCCTTGGCGGAGAGCGCGCGGCACACCTGCTGCTGGTCCTCGGCGAGGAGGCTGACGCTGAAGGTGCCGGCGTCGGCGATCTTTGGCCAGCTCGTGGAGGAGTGCATCACGCTGAAGGTCACGAGCGCCGGCTCCATGGACAGCGAGGCGAACGTTCCCACGATCATGCCGTTCTGGGCCCCGGCGACAGGGTCCGTGGAGCAGATCGCGGCAACGCCGGTGGGCAGGTGCCGCATGACGGCACGGTAGGTGTTGGAATCGATCCGGCGGGTTTCCAGTACGGGGGCGCTCATGCCTTTTCCTCCAGTCCTGCGGCTTTGAGTTCTGCGTGGATGTTGCGGCCGGCGCGGAGGCCGGATTCGATGGCGCCGTCGAAGAAGCCGGCCCAGATGTTGGCGGTGTCGCTGCTGGCGAAGTGCAGTGCGCCTTCGGACGCCTGCTGTGCGGCGTGGTACTTGGTGAGCTGGCCGGGGCGCTGGATCTGCCAGGTTTCCTCGGCGTAGGGGTCTTCGCCCCACTTGTGGCCGGTGACTTCGAGGACTTCGAGGTCGTCGCGCCAGACTTTGATGGCTTCCTGGACCTGGACGGGGTCGGTGACGTCGATGCGGTTCGCGTCGGCGCCGAAGCCGACCAGCACGGCGTCCGTCTCGCTGACGAATTCGGTGCGGATCACGGAGAGCGGCTTGTCCTGCGCGGAGTAGGCGAAGAACGGCTTGATGGGGCCCTTGACCCGGATCCAGGCTTTGACGCCCTGGGATGCGGTTCTTTCCCGGCTGGGGGCGAGCTTGCCCTCGGACAGGGCGGGCTGGACATCGAGCTTGTGCAGGATGTTCTGGGACAGGGTGATGACCACCTTCTTGGCCTGAATTTCCTGGCCGTCGCCGTAGGCGATGGTGGCGCCGTCGGCGTTGTGGCGGACGGCCGTGACGGGGGCGTTCAGGCGGATGTCGGCGGTGCTGTCCTCGGCGATGGCGTTGACGAGGCCGTCGTTGCCGTCCTTGAGGCGGTAGATCGCGGAGGCCTCGTGCATGAGGTGCCAGTGTCCGGAGGAGCCGGCGGTCCAGCGCAGGGCGTTGACGTAGGCGCACTGGTTCAGGGGGGCGTTGAAGTGGCCCACCCAGGCGGCCTCGTTCGCGTTCCGCTCGTCCTCGGAGAGGTCGAGCTTGTCCAGGATTTCCTGCAGGTTGTACTGGTCCACCTCGGCCAGGTTCTCCACGGTCAGCGGTGCGTCCGGGCGGGGCAGCCACTTCACGGTGTCTTCCAGCAGCCGGGTCATGCCCGGGTCGATCAGCTTCATGAAGTCGTCCAGGTTGCCGCGGCGGACTTCGTTGCCGGCCAGCCAGTAGGTTTCTTCCGAGCGGGGGCCGCGGGAGACCTCCAGGCCGTAGCGGGTGACCTCGGCCCAGACGTGGGGCTGGGTCCAGTGCAGCCAGTTGCCGCCGAGTTCCAGGTTCTGGCCGAGCCGGCGTTCGGTGTAGACGCGGCCGCCGAGGCGGTTCTGGGCTTCGAGGACTACCACTTTGTGGCCGCGGTTGCTGAGCTCGCGGGCGGTGGTCAGGCCGGCCAGGCCGGCACCGATGACGACGACGTCAGTCTGTTCAGTCATTGAAGGATCCTTCGTAGTTTGTGTCGTGATGCTTAGTTGCCGGTGGGTGCGAGCCGGGCGGTGCGCTGTGCCGTGGCGGGGTGGCCGTCCAGGGTGTACTTCTGGCCGAAGAGCTTTTCGCGCAGGGTGACCGGTTCCTGGTCGGCGGCGGGGGCCGGCGCGATCAGGCCCTGGGCGCGCAGTTCGGGCAGGGCGAGTTCGATGAAGTCTTCCCAGCTGCCGGGCTTGGTGATGTAGCTGAGGTTCACGCCGTCGACGTCGGCCTCGTCCCGCCAGCGGCGCAGTTCGGCGGCGACAGTTTCCGGGGAGCCGATGATGGTGGAGCCGGTGCCGCCGACGGCGAGGAACTCGGCGATCTGGCGCGGGGTCCAGTCGCGGTCCGGGTCGGCCTTGGAGAACATGTCCACCATGGACTGGCCGGCCTTGGTGTTGACGGAGCGCAGCGGGGTGTCCAGTTCGTACTCGGACATGTCGATGCCGGTCCAGCCGCTGAAGCGGGCCAGGATCCCGTCGATCGGTGCGGTCTCCACGGCTTTCCGGTACTTGGCCTGGGCTTCCTCGTCGGTGGGGGCGACGATGACGGTGAGGAGGATGACGATCTTGACATCGCGGGGATCGCGGCCGGCGTCGGCCACGGCCTGGCGGAGCTTGGCCACACTGCGTGCGGTGCCCTCCACCGAGGTCCCCTGGAGGAAAACGGCTTCGGCGTGCTTGCCGCCGAATTCCATGCCCCGGGAGGAGGCGCCGGCCTGGAACAGGACCGGGGTGCGCTGCGGGGACGGCTCGCAGAGGTGGAAGCCGGGCACCGTGAAGTGCTTGCCGGAGTGGTTGATCTGGTGCACCTTGGCCGGATCGATGTACGTGGCGGATTCGACGTCCCGGACAACGGCGTCCTCTTCGAAGGAGCTTTCCCAGAGCTTGTAGACCACGTCCATGTACTCATCGGCCATGTCGTAGCGCTCGGCCGGGGACAGCTGCTGTTCCTTGCCGAGGTTACGGGCGGCAGCCTCCGAGTAGGAGGTCACGATGTTCCAGCCCACGCGGCCGTTGGTGAGGTGGTCCAGGCTGCTGTACTTGCGTGCCAGCAGGTAGGGCGGCTCGTAGGTTGCCGAGCAGGTCACACCGAAGGTGAGGTGCCTGGTCACCGCGGCCATGCCGCTGACCAGCACGGTCGGGTCATTGATCGGGAACTGTGCGGCGTCACGCAGGGCAGCATCGCCGTTTCCGCGGTAGACGTCGTGGTAGCCGACGTTGTCGGCGAAGAAAATGCCGTCGAAACCGGCCTTTTCGAGCGTCTGTGCGATGCCCGTCCAGTACTGGAGGTCCGTGTACCGGTGGCCCTGATCGCCTTCGGCCCGCCAGGAACCGGAGGTCAGGTGACTCGGGGCAAAGACGTCAAAAGCGAAAAGGCTCAGAGGTGCGTTTTTCATGGCAGCGGTGCTTCCTTGGACTCGTGCCGGACACGGCGACAACATTTCAGTGGACGTTCACAAAATGAACACTGTGTTCAATTTAAGGTGTAAGCCACCTCACTGTCAAGGGCCCTATTCCGCGCGGGCAGGTTACGGGAGGCCTGTTGACACGGGATGTGGCGCATGCCATATTTTTGACCATCACGTTCGAAATATGAACGGCCCCGGGTTTTCAACCCTCCCCAACCTCCGCCGTGCTGATATTGCCGGCGCTCCTTTTCGTTCGAATTGGCACGATCTACAAGGAAGTCCTTCGTGAATACACCTGTTACACCGGCTCCCGGGCCGTCTTTGCAGCCATCAGTCGCACAGGATCCGCACAAAAAGCGGTTCCTGTACAAACTCAGTGCGGTGATCGCCGGGGGCATGTTCATCGACGGCTTCATCCTGGGCGGCATTGGGCTCGTCATGCCGGCCCTGACCTCCGATCTGAACCTGTCTGCCACCTGGCAGGGGCTGATCGGTGCGTCGGCACTGATCGGCATCTTCTTCGGCGGTCCACTCGGCGGCTATTTCGCCGACAAGATCGGCCGTAAGCCCATGTTCATCGTGGACCTCGCCATCTTCCTGCTGGGTTCCGCCGCGCAGTTCTTCGTGGCAGACGCATGGCAGCTTTTCCTGATCCGCCTGCTCATGGGTATGGCCATCGGCGCCGACTACGCGATCGGTTGGCCCCTGCTCGTTGAGTTCTCGCCCGCAAGGCTGCGCGGCAAGCTCATGGCCTTCCAGGAGGTTGCCTGGTATGTCGGATACCTGCTCGCCTATGCGGTGGGGTACTACATGTCCACTTCAATCGACGCCGACTGGCGGATCATCCTGGGCATGAGCACCGTCCCGTCACTCATCGTCTTCCTGCTCCGGCTCGGAACCCCGGAATCCCCGCGCTGGCTGATCAGCAAAGGGCGGCAAGAAGAGGCGCTTGCCATTGCCAATGAATGCATGGAGGAGGAGGACGTCCGGGACCTGGCCTACGAAAAGCCGCAGCGCCCCAGCTTCCGCAAGCTCTTTTCACCCCAGTACCGCAATGCAACGATCTTCGTCTCCATGTACTGGGTCTGCAACGTCACCCCGTACTTCGCCATTGCCACCTTCGCTCCAATCGTGCTCGAGAGCCTGGGCGTCGAGGATGGCCTGACCGGAGCGCTGCTGCTGAACGGTGTGGTGGTGGCGGGCTCCCTTGCCGCGATGTACCTCATCGAGCGGCTTGGACGCCGCAAGCTGTCCATCCCGCCAATGTGGATCGCGGCCGTCGCGCTGGTGGTCATCGGGCTGTTCTCGCACGTCTCGCCGATGGTCATCCTGATCTGCTTCATCGCATTCTCTTTCTTCAACGCCATCTCCACCGCCCTGACCGGCGTTTACCCGGGCGAGGTCTTCCCGACGGAAATCCGCGGGGCGGGCGTCGGCTTCGCAACTGCTTTTTCGCGGATTGGCGCAGCAGCCGGAACATTCATCCTCCCGATGTCAGTGGACAGCCTGGGCGTGGGAACCACGATGCTCATCGCTGCCGGCATCTGTGTGCTCGGTGCTGTGATCTCGCAGTACATGGCGCCGGAGACCAAGGGGCTGAGCCTCAGCGACACGTCCGCACTCCTGAGCAAGTCGGCGGTGAAGTAACACTGCGGCCACTTTCCCGGCTCGTGTGAACGGAAGGGTGCCCTGCCCGGCGTCGGCCGGCAGGGCACCCTTTTCGTATGAAGCGCGGCAATCAGCTGCGCGCGTAGCTCGAGGGTGAACACCCCGTTCGCTACTTGAAAGGGCATAGGATGGAATGGACAGCACGGGCCACGGCCCTGAGCGAACGCGAACCGGGAGCGGACATGGCGGCGGGACAAAGCGCAGCAGAAGCAGACGAAGCACAAGGAAGCGAAGCCTCCAGCCCTGATGAGTCCGTCGACCTGACCAACAAGTCCGTCATCAAGGCGACGGTGCTTCTTAGTGAACTCGGCCGCCACCGGCAGGGCATCACGGTCACGGAACTGGCGCAGGCCGTCGGGATGACGCGACCCACGGCGTTCCGGCTGCTGCTAAGCCTGGAGCAGACCGGCTTTGTGGACCGCGTCGACAACCGCTACCTGCTGGGATGGCAAATGGCCCGGCTGGGGAGGCTTGCCGACCCGTACACCGGTGCTGTGGCCAGGATCCAGCCCGTCCTGGACGAGTACGCGGTCAAGCTTAATGAGACGTTCAGCTTCGCCATGGTGCGTGGCGAGTTGGCGTACGACGTGATTGCGGAGGCATATGCTTCCCGCTACCTGAACGTGTCCCACGTCTACCTTGGGGGCACCTATCCGATCCACGCCAGCGCCACGGGAAAGGTCCTGCTGGCCGAATTGAGTGACGAACGGGTCGCCGCCGAGTTGCCCGAGAAGCTGGAGTCCTACACTCCGCAGACGATCACCAGCCGGAAGGCTCTGGTCAAGGAACTGCACCAGGTCCGGGACCAGGGCTACGCCATCCTTGATGACGAACTCGAAGAAGGCCTCTTTGTGGTCGCGTGCCCCGTCCGTGACGCCGCCAATACCCTGGTGGGCATACTCTCGATTAACGGCCCCGTTCAGCGGCTCAAATCGGATCAGCTGCCCGATACGATCGATCTCCTGCGCCAGGCCGCACAGGACATCGCCAAAGCGCTGTCCTAGTTACCGAATGCCCGCCATCGCGATCAGATGATCGCGTGACGGGTATTTCCATTCCACGTACTGGACCGGGACTCCGGCGCGCTCGGCGACCAGGCCGTGGGTGACACCCTCCGGTCCCTCGCTGCTGCTCACTTCGGTGATGCAGGCGATCATGGCCGCAGTTCGCCGTTCATCACGTTCGCGCAGGATATCCGCTGCCGCCTTGCGCGGCTTGCGTTGTGTCTTCTGGCGCCAATGCGTCATGTCTGAAACTCCGGGGCGTTAGAAGGCGGCGGGGTCCTCGAAGTCCAACCCGGCCCAGGGGGTGCAAGTAAGCACCTCGGAACCGATGGACTGCCGGCCCGCGGTGGCGCCGGTGGCAGTCCGCCCGCCGGTGGCAGTCCGCCCGCCGGTGGCGGGACGGCCGGAACGGGCAAGTGCGGTGAGAAGGATGCGGTGAACTGTGCTCATGGTGGGCTCCTCGCGGACTGCCGGGGGAACCAGGGTTCCCGGATGAAGTATGTGCCTTCCGGAAAGCCGCCGTTGGCTCCCGGAAGAAAATGAACGTTACGTTCATTCTGTGAACGTGCTTCCATTGTGGCCCCTGTCACGGCTTTTTGCAAGAGACAGCTTTCACTGCCGCGATCACGCCGTCCAGGCCGGCCGGGAGTGCGTCGGTCGCGGACTTGACGGTGAAGTGCATCACTCCTATGCTGAACGCCACGTTCACAAACTGAACGTCAGCCATAACCCTTCATCTCTCTCCCATGGACCAGGAACATGCGCCTTCACACTCAAGCTCCAGCCCGCCACATCACCCGCCTGCCGGCCGCGCCCGTGCCCGACTGGTCCAAGCTGTCACGCCAGGACGCCGTCCGGGTCCTCCTCCGGGACGGCAGGGTCATCGCGGGCCGGATCGACATGATCGCCGTTGACCGCAGCGTCTTTTGGGTTATCCAGTCGGGTGGCCGGGGAAGGGTTATGGTCTGCAGCTCCGATAGGCCGGTGGTGGTGCGTGACGCCTCGGCTGAAGGTTCACGCTGATCTGCTCCAGAGAACGCGTCCGTACTCGGGACTGTAACTATTGCGCCCGAAGGTGAGCCGTGCCACAATGGAGTCACGTTCATAAAATGAACATCGCGTTCAAGTTTTAAATCACAAACTAGTCCATCAGACAAAGAAGTCGGCCGGTACGCAGGTGTGCTGGCGGAACGGAAGAAGGGAAGGAACTATGTCCATCTCAGTAGGTCACCGAGCTATCACCAGCGTCTTCGGCTGGGGGCATGGCACTGCCCAGCGGACCGCCGTGACCATCCCGGCCCCCACGCCTTCGGCGGCAGTGCCGGCGGCGGTCGACGGCGGGGCACTTGTCTGCTCTCCCTGGGAAGGCCTCTACCTTGAGCAGGCCCACCCTGTGACTGCGCGCGGAAACACCGCACACGCCCATGAAGCCACTACGGGCCAGCAGCTGGACTCGTTCCTCAACAGCCTGATGTACGGCGAGTAAGCGCGCTTACAGGGTCCGTGCCATGACAACCATGATTTACGCCGAAGCTGCGAGCGACGACTCATCCACAGCCCCAGCCATGGACGACTGCGACGCCAACACCTGCTTCTTCTGCGCCAGCCCCGAAACGGACTGAGGCGCGACCCGCATAGGCCATTGACCGCCGATTCTTCTGGAACAAGACTTTCAGTGGGCCAGCAGCCCGCCGCCGTCGACCAGGAGGAGCCAGCGATGACCATGCAGGAAACCGAGGAAGAGAGGGCCTACCGGGCCGGCAGGGAGTGGTTCAAGAATGCGGTGGTGTACCAGATCTATCCGCGCAGCTTCGCCGACTCGGACGGCGACGGCGTCGGCGACCTCCGCGGGATCATCGGGAAGCTGGACTACCTGCAAAAGCTGGGGGTCGACGTCGTCTGGCTGTCCCCGGTGTACCGCTCGCCTCAGGACGACAACGGCTATGACATCAGCGACTACCGCGATATCGATCCCGTGTTCGGGGACCTGGCGGCCCTCGACGAACTGCTGGAGGGCCTGCACTCACGCGGCATGAAGCTGGTGATGGACCTCGTGGTGAACCACACCTCGGACGAACACCCGTGGTTCGTGGAATCCCGCTCCAGCAGGAACAACCCGAAGCGGGACTGGTACTGGTGGCGGCCGCCGCGCGGGGGTGCTGAAGCCGGAACCCCTGGCGCGGAGCCCAACAACTGGGGCTCCGCCTTTTCCGGGCCTGCCTGGGAGTACGACGAAGCCACGGGGGAGTACTACCTGCACCTGTTCTCCAGAAAGCAGCCGGACCTGAACTGGGAAAACCCGGAGGTCCGGGCAGCCGTCTACGACATGATGAACTGGTGGCTTGACCGGGGCGTGGACGGCTTCCGGATGGATGTCATCAACTTCATCTCCAAGGAGCCGTCGCTGCCCGACGGCCCGAAGGCCGATGGCAAGCTTTACGGCGACGGCGGCCCGCACTTCATCTGCGGACCGCGCATCCACGAGTTCCTGCAGGAGATGCACCAGGAAGTCTTTGCGGGGCGGGACAAGGACCTGCTGACCGTGGGCGAGATGCCGGGCGTCACCGTCGAGGATGCCGTCCTCTTCACTGACCCCGGCCGCCGCGAGGTGGACATGGTGTTCCAGTTCGAGCACGTGGCCCTCGACCAGGAGGGCGGCAACAAGTGGCGGCCCAAGAAGCTGCAGCTTACGGACCTGAAGAAGTCCCTGGGCCGCTGGCAGGAAGGGCTTGCCGGGCGCGGCTGGAACAGCCTCTACTGGGGAAACCACGACCAGGCCCGCGCCGTTTCCCGCTTCGGCGACGACGGGCAGTACCGGGAGGTGTCCGCGAAAATGCTGGCCGCCGTCCTGCACCTGCACCGCGGTACGCCCTATGTGTACCAGGGCGAGGAACTGGGCATGACCAACATGGCGTTCGGCGCCATCAGCGACTACCGCGATATCGAGGTCCTCAACCACCACCGCGAGGCCACCACCCACCTGGGCCACACCGACGCGGAGGTCCTGGCCGCCCTGGCACCGCTGAACCGGGACAACGCCCGGACGCCCGTGCAGTGGGATGCGAGCCGGCATGGCGGCTTCACCACCGGGGCGCCCTGGATCGCCGTGAACCCGAACGCGAACACCATCAACGCGGCGGCGCAGGTTGACGATCCCGGGTCAGTCTTCAGCTTCTACCGCAAGGTGATCGCCCTGCGGCATTCGGACCCGGTCGTCGCCTATGGGGATTTCAGCATGCTGCTGCCCGACGACGAACACATCTATGCGTTCAAGCGCTCACTCCCGGACGCTGAACTGCTGGTGCTGGCCAACTTTTCCGGGACCGGCCGGTCCGCAGCAGCCGACGGTGGTGCCTGGGCTGACGCCGGCGAATGGGCGACGGCCGAGCTCGTGCTGGGCAACTACCCGGCGGACGCCAATACAGGGCAGGGCGGCACAGGCCGGCAGTTCGACCTGCGCCCCTGGGAGGTGAAGGTGTTCCGCCGCGACGTGTAGCGCAATGCTTCTAGGGTGCCAGCCGGTCACCCGGGCGGTGGACGCGGAACCAGCGGTAGCCGTACCGTCCCAGCTCAACAGTGAACCCGCCGTCGGCCTCCAGCTGAACGTTGCCGCCGTCGAACAGATCCAGCAGGATGGCGTCCCGGTAAGCCCGGGGTAGAGCGTCGTCCGAGCCGATATTCGTGGCGACCTTGACCGGCGCCTCGCCGAAGTTGTGCAGCAGCACCAGGGTGCCCTCCGGCGAGCTGCAGCGGTGTGCGAAAACAGCCGGCTCCGGCTGCTCGAGGATCGCAAACTCGCCCCAGCCCAACTCGGGTGATTCGCGGTACCGCTGGATGAGCGTCGCTATGAAGTTCCACAGGGACTCCGGATCCCGCTTGGCGTCGGCTGCGTTGACCTTTTCGGGGCCGTACTCCCCGCGGGCCAGCGGGACCACCAGCTCGGACGCCTTGGCGCTGGAAAAGCCGCCGTTCTTCTCGCCGTTCCACTGCATCGGGGTGCGGACGGCGGCACGGCCCTTCTGCCGCAGGTCCTCGCCCATCCCGATCTCCTCGCCGTAGAAGAGCACCGGCGTGCCGGGCAACGAGAACATCAGCGAGTACGCCATCCGGATCCGGTCGGCGTCGCCGTCCAGCATCGGGGGCAGCCGGCGCCGCAGTCCCCGCCCGTAGAGCTGCATGTTTTTGTCCGGCCCGAACGCGGCGAAAACCTCCTCCCGCTCGCCGTCGGTGAGCTTGTCCAGGGTGAGCTCGTCGTGGTTGCGGACGAACATGGCCCAGTGGTTGTCCGGATGCAACTGCGGCCGCGTCTTTAGCGTCTCGGCCAGCGGCCGTGCGTCCTGCCGTGCAAGCGAAAGGTAGATGTGCTGCATGGACATGAAATCGAACTGCATGTTCAGCTCGTTGCCCTCGGCGCCGCCGAAATACTCCAGCTGTTCCTTATAGGGCAGGTTCACCTCGCCCAGCAGTACCGCGCCGCCGTTGCGCCGGTTGACGAAGCTGCGCAGGGCGCCGAGGTAGTCGTGCGGATCGATGTTGGCAGCCTCGTCCTTGGGCGCGCCGCGGGTCTCCAGGAAAAACGGAACCGCATCCAGCCGGAACCCGTCCAGCCCCAGCTCCAGCCAAAGACCCATGGCCTTGGCGATCTCGTTGCGGACCTTGGGGTTGGTCACGTTCAGGTCCGGCTGGTGCTCCATGAACATGTGCAGGTACCACTCGCCGGTGGCATCGTCCTGGGTCCAGAGCGAGGCCTGTTCTCCGGGAAAAATCACTTCCGAGGACGTGTCCGGCGGCGGGTCGCTCCGCCAGACGTAGTAGTCCCGGTACGGGTTGTCCACGGATTTGCGGGATTCCAGGAACCAGGGGTGCTGGTTGGAGGTGTGGTTGACCACGAAGTCGGCGATCACGCGGATGCCCCGGTCCTTGGCGGTGCGGATGAACTCCACGAAGTCACCCAGCGTGCCCAGGCGGCGGTCGACGTCGAAGAAGTCGGTCACGTCATAACCGTCGTCCCGGTCCGGCGACGGATAGAAGGGCATCAGCCAGATGCAGTTCACGCCCAGCGCCGCCAGGTAGTCCACCCGCTGGGTCAGGCCGGCGAAATCACCGGTGCCGTCGCCGTCGTGGTCAAAGAAGGTCTCGACGTCCAGGCAGTAGATGACGGCCGTCTTCCACCATAGATCCGATGTCTCAGCGATGTTCATGCCACGGGCACCTTCCGCAGCTGCGGCAGGACGCTCTGCGCAAAGGCGTCAATGAACGGCGCCTGCTCCTGCCCCACGAAGTGGAGGTACAGCTCGTCGAAGCCGAGGTCCAGGTACTCGCCCAGCCATTCCACGTGGCGGTCCAGGCTGGCCGAAACGTTCACCGATTTCCTGACCTGGGCCTCCCCGACGTCGGTGCTGACGCCGTCGAAGTGCGCTGCCGTCGGCAGGTCCCAGGGGATGGGTGGGGCGAAGACATTCGAACGCCACTGGTCCATTGCAATGGCGACGGCGTCCTCCTCCCGGGGAGCCCAGGACAGGTGGATCTGCAGCACGGCTTTCCCCTTGCCGCCCGCGTCCCGGTAGGCCGCGAGCATTTCCGCTAGCTTGTCGGCCGGCTGGTTCACCGTCACCAGGCCGTCAGCCCAGCCGGCGGCCCGGCGGGCGGTGTCCACGCTGATGGCCGGTGCGATCAGGGACGGCGGGGGCGAGGGAAGATCCCAGATCCGCGCCTGCTCCACGGTGACCAGGCCATGGTGCGTCACCTCCTCGCCGGCGTGCAGCCGGCGGATGACGTCCACACATTCCTCCAGCCGTTGCTGCCGGGTTTCCTTCAGCGGCCAGGGGTCGCCCGTGACGTGCTCGTTCATGTTCTCGCCGCTGCCCGGCGCCATCCAGAAGCGGCCGGGAAACATGGATGCCAGCGTGGCCGACGCGTGCGCGATGATGGCAGGGTGGTACCGCTGTCCCGGGGCGGTGACCACGCCGAAGCGGAGGCTGGTGCTGGCGAGGGCGGCCCCGAGCCATGACCATGCGAAACCGGAGTGTCCCTGCCGTGCAGACCACGGTTCGATATGGTCCGAGCACATGGCGGCGTCGAAGCCCGCCTCCTCGGCGAGCCGCACGTCCTTCAGGAGTTGGCCCGGACTGATCTGTTCATGCGATGCGTGAAAACCGATAGCTGCCATCCCTCATGTCTACCGGCGGGGTGCAGGTCGTGTCGAGGGGGTGGCGTCCGGACGGGTGCCGGGCAAGAATGGGGCCTATGCAGCTGCCGGTCATGCCCCCTGTCGCCCCCATGCTGGCCAAATCGGTCGGCGCCATCCCTGAAGGCCGCCTGAGTTACGAGCCGAAGTGGGACGGATTCCGCTCCATCATCTTCCGTGACGGCGACGACGTGGAGATCGGCAGCCGTAACGAGAAGCCGATGACGCGCTACTTCCCGGAGCTTGTGGAGGCGCTGAAAGCCAACCTGCCGCCGAAGTGCGTGATCGACGGGGAGATCGTCCTGGTGGCTGCTTCCGGGGACCGGCTGGACTTCGACGCCCTGCAGCAGCGGATCCACCCCGCGGCCAGCAGGGTCAAGCTGCTCTCCGAACAGACGCCGGCCAAGTTCGTGGCGTTCGACCTGCTGGCGCTCGGCGACGAGGACTTCAGCGGCCGTCCCTTTGCCGAACGGCGCGCGGCCCTGGAGAAGGCCTTCGCCGCCGCCAGCGCCCCGGTCCACCTGACTGCTGCCACCCAGGACCCGGAACTGGCCGGAAAGTGGTTCCACCAGTTCGAGGGCGCCGGCCTGGACGGGATCGTGGCCAAGCCGCTGGACGGGCCGTACCAGCCGGACAAGCGGGTGATGTTCAAGATCAAGCATGAGCGGACCGCAGACTGCGTGCTGGCCGGCTACCGCGTGCACAAGAGCGGTCCCGACGCCATCGGGTCGCTGCTGCTGGGGCTCTACAAACCGGACGGGGAACTTGCCAGCGTCGGCGTCGTGGGCGCCTTTCCGATGAAGCGGCGCAGGGAGCTTTTCGAGGAACTCCAGCCCCTGGTGACCGGCTTCGATGAGCACCCCTGGGCGTGGGCCAAGCAGGAGGAGGGGGCCCGGACGCCCCGCAATGCGGAGGGCAGCCGGTGGAGTGCGGGCAAGGACCTGTCCTTCACGCCGCTGCGGCCGGAGCGGGTGCTGGAGGTGAAGTACGACCACATGGAGGGCGAACGGTTCCGCCACACAGCGCAGTTCGTGCGCTGGCGGACCGACCGGGACCCGGAGTCCTGCACTTACGAACAGCTTGAGGAGCCGGTGAAGTTCGACCTCGCCGAGGTGCTCGCCACCTAGCCCCACGAAAAGGCGGCCCGCCCCGGGAGGGGAGGGCCGCCGTCGTGACCTTCTTTGAAACCGAACCTGCCCAAAACGGCGCGACCCGCCGTGTCCCGGTCCGGCTTGGGGGCCAAACCGGGTCACGACGGCGGGCCGCACCTTGGGCGGCTACTTCAGCCCAAGCTCCTTGGTGGGAACCTTGAAGGTCTCCTTCGCCGTCAGGGCCGAGATGGCGGCGACGCCGCAGATGACCGCGGTGAAGATGCTGATCTGCACCCAGCCGCCGGGCTTGATGCCGCCCATGGCCGCCACGATGGCCGGAGCGAAGCCGGCCATCAGGAAGCCGAGCTGGGTGCCGATGGCCAGGCCGGAGAACCGGACCCTGGTGCTGAACATCTCCGCGTAGAAGGAAGGCCAGACGGCGTTCGCGGCCGCATAGCCGCAGGAGAAGAACGCGATCGCGGCCACGAACATCAGCAGCACATTGCCGGCTTCGAGGCTGAGCAGGAACAGCGGGGTCAGGACCGCGCTGGACAGGGCACCGTAGATGAAAACCGGCTTCCGGCCGATGCGGTCGGCCAGCTTGCCGAACAGCGGCTGGGTGGCCAGGGCCACGAGGTTGGCACCCACCACGAGCCAAAGAGTGATGGTGCCGTCCACGCCGGCAACGGTCTTGGCGTAGCTGATGGCGAGGGTGCCGAACACGGTGGAGACGGCGGCGATGAAGGCGCAGCAAATGACCCGGAGGACGTCGCGCCAATGGGCCGTCAGCAGGTCGGCGACGGGCAGCTTGGCGATCTGGGCGGACTTCTGGGCCGCTTCGAAGGCCGGCGGCTCGTGAAGAGTGCGGCGGATGAAGAAGGCGATCACAACAACCACTGCGCTGAGCCAGAAGGGGATCCGCCAGCCGATGCCGTACTTGATCTCGTCCGGCAGCGCGAGCACCGGAATGAAGACGAGCGCCGCCAGGATCTGGCCGCCCTGGGTGCCGGTGAGGGTCCACGAGGTGAAGAAGGAGCGCTGGTTGTCCGGCGCGTGCTCCAGGGTCATGGAGGAAGCGCCGGCCTGTTCGCCGGCCGCGGAGAGGCCCTGGCAGAGGCGGGCAAGCACCAGCAGGCCCGGAGCCCACCAGCCGACGGTGTTGAAGTCCGGCAGGCAGCCGATCAGGAAGGTGGAGGCGCCCATGAGGATCAGGGTGAACATGAGGACCTTGCGCCGGCCCACACGGTCACCGTAGTGGCCCAGGACAACGGCACCGACGGGCCGTGCGACGTAGGCAAAACCAAATGTCGCAAAGGACATGATGGCGGCGTTCGCGTCGGCATTCGGGAAGAACACATGCGGGAAGATCAGTGCGGCCGCCGAACCGAAGATAAAGAAGTCGTAGTACTCGACGGCGCTGCCGAGGAAGCTGGCAAGGGCTGCTTTTTTCGGTGTCCCGGCCGGGGCGGCGGTGCCCGGCGTGGTGGACGGAATGGTCTGGCTCATGGTGTTCCTTCGGGGGGACGACATTGTCGCGGGACAGATCGGGGAGTCGCTGCCGCTGTCCTTTGTTGGGGGGCGGTGGAGGTCCTTGGAGAGATCCGGGCTGAGTAGCCGCATGGTGGGAGCTACTTGTGCGATACAGAAACTATGGCTGTGAGGGCAGTCACCTGTCAAGAAAGTTATTCACCATCTAGAAATAGCTCTCACATTGTGGCAACATCGGGTTATGAGTGTGAAGCAAGCCACAGGCGGTTCCGCCGCAAATATCCCTATTGATGCAGGCGCCCCGATCGACGCAGATACCCCGATCGACGCAGATACCCCGGCCGGGGCGGTAAAGCCCGCGAAGGGCGAGTCCCGCACGGACATGGTGGGCAAGGCGCTGGGCCTGTTGGTGCTGCTGGGGGACGAGCCCCGCGGGGCCAGCGCGGCGGAGATTTCCCGCCGCGCGGACCTTCCATTCAGCACCACCTACCGGCTTCTGGGCTCGCTGACCCGCGACGGATTCGTGGACTACGAGCCGGATGGCCGCCGCTACCACCTCGGCCTGCGCATCTTCCAGCTGGGCCAGGCGGTCTCCAACCACCATGGTTTTGCCGGCACCGCACTGCCCATCCTGCGACGCGTCACCGAGCAGACTGGCGAGGCCACCATCCTCTCCGTCCGCGACGGCATCCACCACCTCACCGTGAACAAGGTGGACGGCCCGCAGACCTTCCGGGTCACCAGCGATCCCGGATTTCTCGGCGCGCTGCACACCACCTCGGTCGGCAAGGCACTCGTCGCCTTCGCGGAGGACGAAGACCGCGAGCGGCTGCTCGAGGAGCTCCCCCTGGAGCCGCTGACCAGCCTCTCCATCACCGACAGGGATGCGTTCCGCGCCGAAATCGAGAAGGTCCGGCGGCAGGGGTATGCCGTCATGGACGAGGAGAATGAGCTCGGCATGCGCGCCGTGGCCGTGCCTGTCTTTAACTCCCAAGGCGCCGCCTTCGCCTCCCTGGCCACTGCCGTTCCGGTGTTCCGGCTCAGCATGGAGGCCCTGGTGGCGCTGGTGCCCCTGCTGCAGGCGGCCGCGGCCGAGCTGTCCGCCCGGCTGCCGCAGCGATAAATGCTACGCCGGCCCCCGTTTGTTCGTATGTAGAACACTAGTGCAATATATGAACTTTTGCTGTACCGTTATTTCCATCACCCGGTCCGACCGCGCATCACGCGCCAACAATGGCCGGGTGCCTCTGCCGAAGGAGCCACCCGCATGAGCAATCGAACCGAGTCCTACCTCATAGGGCTTGTCGGTGATGGCGTAATGCCTTCGCTCTCACCCCACATGCACGAGCGCGAAGGTGACATTCAGGGCGTCCGGTACCTCTACCGGCCCATCGACCTGCACGAGCTCGACCTCCCGGCCTCCGCCGTCGGCGACCTGCTGCAAAGCGCCTACCGGATGGGCTTCAACGGGCTGAACATCACGCACCCCTGCAAGCAGCTGGTCCTCCAGCACCTCGACGAGATCGCCCCCGACGCCGAACGGCTGGGCGCCGTGAATACCGTGATGATCCAGGACGGCCGGTTCATCGGCCACAACACCGACTTCTCCGGCTTTGCCGCCGCCCTCGCGTCCGGGCTTCCGGACGCCGCGCTGGGGCACGTGGTGCAGCTGGGAGCGGGCGGCGCCGGATCCGCCGTCGCCTACGCCCTGCTCACGGCCGGCGTGCAGATGCTGGACCTGGTGGACATGGATCCGGCGCGCAGCGCCGAACGCGCAGCCGAGCTGGCCGGCTTCTTCCCGGACCGCACCATCACGGCGCGCACGACGGCGGAGCTGCCGCAGCTGATGCCCGCCGCCGACGGGCTGGTGCACTGCACCCCAGTGGGCATGGCCGCCCACCCGGGCACGCCGCTGGACATGGCTCTCGTCGAGCCCCGGCACTGGGTGGCGGACATCGTCTACCGCCCCATCGAAACCGAGCTGGTCCGCGAAGCCCGCGCCAAGGGCTGCCAGGTGCTCGACGGCGGACGCATGGCCGTGGGCCAGGCCGCCGACGCCTTCCGGATCTTCACCGGCCTCGAGCCGGACGCCGACCGGATGCGCGCCCACTTCCTGGAGCTCATTGCCGCGGAAGAGGTGGCCGTCTGATGCGCACCGGTATCGCCACCGTCTGCCTCTCCGGCACGCTGAAGGAAAAGATGCAGGCCTGCGCCATCGCTGGCTTCGACGGCATCGAAATCTTCGAACAGGACCTGGTCACCTCCCCGCTGAGCCCCGAGGATGTCCGCAGGATGGCCGCGGACCTGGGTCTCACGCTGGACCTCTACCAGCCCTTCCGCGACTTCGACAGCGTCCCCGGGGATCTGCTGGCAGCCAACCTCCGCCGGGCCGAGGCCAAGTTCCGCCTCATGTCCCGGCTGGGTATGGACACCATCCTGGTCTGCACCAACGTCGCCACCGCCACGATTGACGACGATGACCTCCGCGCATCCCAGCTTGCCGCCCTCGCGAAGCTTGCCGGCGAGCACGGCATTCGGGTCGCCTATGAGGCCCTGGCGTGGGGAAAGTACGTCAACGACTACGAGCACGCCCACCGCCTCGTGCAGATGGTGGACCATCCCAACCTCGGCACCTGCCTGGACTCCTTCCACATCCTCTCCCGGGACTGGGACACCGCCCCGATCGAGGACATCAGTGCGGAGAAGATCTTCTTCGTCCAAGTGGCCGACGCCCCCAAGCTCTCCATGGATGTGCTCTCCTGGAGCCGGCACTACCGCGTTTTCCCCGGCGAGGGCCAGTTCGAGCTCGCCAAGTTCATGGGGCATGTGGTCCGCGCGGGCTACACCGGGCCCGTGTCGCTGGAGGTTTTCAACGACGTCTTCCGCCAGTCCGACGTCGAACGCACCGCCGTCGATGCCATGCGCTCGCTGATCTGGCTGGAGGAACAGAGCGCCAAGTGGCTGGACGCGAACGCCTCAGCCCCGGGCACCGCCGGTGCGATGGGCACTCAAGGCACGGCCCGCCGTCGTTATCCCATGGAACTGGCAACACTGCCGCAGGTCGCAGAGCCTGCCGGCTTCAACTTCGCCGAGGTCAAGGCCGCCGACACCGGCGTGCTGGAAACGGTCCTCGGGCAGCTCGGCTTCGAGTTCAACGGCCGCCACCGCACCAAGGACGTCCAGCTCTGGACCATGGGGCACGCCCGCGTGATCATCAACGAACAGGCGCCCGAAGCGGCCGAGCCGGCCATCGCCGCACTCGGCTTCGACGTCGATTCCCCGGTGATTGCCTCCGCCCGCGCCCAGCAGCTCAAGGCCCCCGCGGTTCCGCGCAAGAGCCAGGCCAACGAGGAGGTGTTCCAGGGCTTCGCGGCCCCGGACTCCACCGAGATCTTCCTGTGCCAGGGCAACCCGGACGGCACTGCTGCCTGGACAGCTGAATTTGGTGAAGGGCTCGAGGTTCCCTCCGGCGCCCGCACTGCCGTGATCGACCACGTGAACCTGGCCCAGCCGTGGCAGCACTTCGACGAGGCTGTCCTCTTCTATACGAGTGCGCTCGCGCTGGAACCGCTGCCGTACGCCGAAGTTGCGAGCCCCAGCGGACTGGTCCGTTCGCAGGTCATGCAGACCGCGGACCGGGACGTCCGCCTGGTCCTGAACCTCGCCCCGCTGATCCAGCAGGAAGGTGCCCGCAAGAGCTACCAGGAGCACATCGCCTTCGCGGTGGATGACCTGGTGGCCACCGCCCGCACGGCCCGCGACCGGGGGCTGGCCTTCCTGCAGATCCCGGAGAACTACTACGAGGATCTGGCCGCACGGTTCGATCTCGACCCCGGCTTCCTGGCCACGCTCCGGGAACTGAACCTGTTGTATGACCACGACGCCGACGGCGAGTTCCTGCACTTCTACACCGCCACCGTGGGCAGCGTGTTCTTCGAAATGGTGGAACGCCGCGGCAGCTACGACGGCTACGGGGCGCCCAACGCGCCGGTGCGGCACGCCGTCCAGTACGACCACCTGCACCAACTGTCGCCAAGCAACCGCTGATCGCCCAAGCATTGACCATGAACTCATTGAATTGCCCAACCACAGATTGAAAGGAGGCTGCTGTGCCTGAAGACGTGAATCTGGCAACGTACAACGCCGACGCGCTGACCGAGGACCTGTCGGACGCAGTACCCGCAACCCCGGCCGCCCCGCAGGCCGTCCCCACGGAACTCCCTGCTGAAGCGCAGCGCGTGGAAACCCAGCAGGATCTCAGTGCCGAGATCAAGGCCATCGGAGACGCCTACGCCCGTGCCCTGAAGGGCGGCGCGGCTCCGGAGACGCAGCCGCGGCTGGACTTTCCGCCCTACCGCAGCAGCCTCCTGCGCCACCCCACCAAGAGCCTGCACCACGCGGACCCGGAAACCATTGAGCTGTACTCCCCGGCATTCGGCCACCAGGACGTCCACGCCCTGGAGTCGGACCTGACCATCCAGCACAACGGCGAACCGCAGGGCGAACGCATCATCGTTGCCGGCCGCGTGCTCGACGGCGACGGCCGCCCCGTTGCCGGGCAGCTCGTGGAGATCTGGCAGGCCAACGCCGCCGGCCGCTACATCCACAAGCGCGACCAGCACCCCGCACCGCTGGACCCCAACTTCACCGGCGTGGGCCGCTGCATCACCGGCCCGGACGGTTCCTACCGCTTCACCACCATCAAGCCGGGCGCCTACCCGTGGAAGAACCACCTCAACGCCTGGCGGCCCGCGCACATCCACTTCTCGCTGTTCGGCCAGGAGTTCACCCAGCGCATCGTCACGCAGATGTACTTCCCGGGCGACCAGCTCTTCCCGCTGGACCCGATCTACCAGTCCATCGTGGACCAGGATGCCCGCGACCGCCTCGTGGCCACCTACGACCACGACCTGACGGAGCCGGAATGGGCGCTGGGCTACAACTGGGACATCATCCTGACGGGCTCCAAGCGGACCTGGACCGAGAACGAGGCGCTGGGCGCGGAAGGCGACGACCATGAGTAACTCCACCAAGCTGGTTCCCACCCCGGGCCAGACCGTCGGCCCGTTCTACGGCTACGCCCTGCCCTTCAACAAGGACCGTGAACTGCTGGCGCCGGGGTCGCCGGGCACGATCCGCCTGCAGGGCACTGTCTACGACGGCGCCGGGCACCCCATCCCGGACGCCATCCTGGAAATCTGGCAGCCGGACACTGAGGGCAACATCGTCCACCGCACCGGCTCGCTGGTCCGTGACGGCTACACGTTCACCGGTTGGGGCCGCAGCGCCGTCGGCAACACGGGCGTCTACACCTTCACCACCGTCAACCCGGGGCCGACCGAACCGGGCGCGGCAGCCTTCATCTCCGTGGCGGTCTTTGCCCGCGGCCTGATGAACCGGCTCTTCACCCGCGTCTACCTGCCGGAGAACGAGGAAGCACTGGCCAAGGACCCGCTGCTGTCCTCGCTGGACCCGGAGCGCCGCCAGACGCTGATCGCACGCCGCGATGGGGACGGCGGGCTCACCTGGGACATCCGCCTGCAGGGCGAAGGCGAAACCGTCTTCCTTGACTTCCAGCGAACCGAAGCTGAATCGGGAACCCAAGCCGGGGGCGCTGCAAAGTGAGCGGGCTCCTCAGCCCGGTCTCGGCGTCGCCCCTCGTGGAGGCGCTGACCGGCGACCGTGCCGTCCTCGGGGCCATCCTGGCCGTCGAGGCCGGCTGGGCCGCTGTGCTGGAGCAGCACGACCTTGCCCCGTCCGGGTCCGCTGCCGTGGTTGCCCACGCCGCCGATGCCTCCCGGTACGACCTTGTCGATATCTCCCGCCGTTCCCAGGGCGGCGGCAACCCGGTGATCCCGCTGGTGGCCGATCTCCGGGCGCAGGTCAAGGCCCTGGATACCGCCGGCGTCGGTGCCGGAAAGGCTGTGCACACCTCGCTGACCAGCCAGGATGTGCTGGACACCGCCCTGATGCTGATGGCCCGCAACACCGTTGAGGCGCTGCTCGCCGATGTTAAGGGCACGACGGCGGCGCTGGCCCGCCTGGCGGAACAGCACGCGGACACGCTGTGCGTGGGCAGAAGCCTGACCCAGCACTCGCTGCCGTTCACGTTCGGGCTGCGGGCTGCGCAGTGGTTCCATGGGCTGGCGGCCGCGGCACGCCGGCTCAAGGTGCTGGAACTGCCGGTGCAGTTCGGCGGCGCGGCCGGAACGCTGGCCGCCGGGACGGTGCTGACTTCCGGCTTCGCCACCGCCCGCCATGCGACTGACCCCTTTGCCCTTTCGGACGCGCTGGCCGCCCAGCTGGGACTCGCCGCCACACCGGCGCCGTGGCACACCAACCGGCTGGCCGTGACGTCGCTCGGCGACGCTGTTGCCGCCGTCGTGGACGCCCTGGGCAAGATCGCCGCCGACGTCCTGTTCCTGAGCCGTCCCGAGGTGGCCGAAGTAGCGGAACCGCGCGCCAAGGGCCGCGGATTTTCCTCGGCGATGCCGCAGAAGCAGAACCCTGTGCTGTCCGTGCTGGTCCGCAGTGCCGCCCTGCAGGCCCCGGGCCTGGCTGCGCAGCTGCACCTGGCCGCAGCCACCTTCAATGACGAACGCCCCGACGGTGCGTGGCACACCGAATGGCCGGCCCTGCGCCAGCTGCTCGCCCTGGCCCTCGGCGCCGCCGGCCACCTGAGGGAACTCGCCGAGGGCCTGCAGGTCTTCCCGGACGCCATGCGGCGGAACCTGGACCTGTCCGGCCCGCTGCTGCTCAGCGAAGGGGTCTCCGCCGGGGTTTCACTCCTTTTCGGGGATGCAAACGCGTCCGCTGCCGACGGGAAGCAGCAGCTGCAGGCCGTCGTCGACAAGACGCTCCAGGTTCCGGCCGCCGAACAGTCCGCCACCTACCGCCGTCTGCTGCGGGAGGCCGTGCCCGCGGACAAGCTTTCCGACGAGCGGCTTGAGGCGCTGCTCGATCCCGCCAGCTACCTAGGCCAGGCAGCGGAGATCTCGCGGCGGATTCTGGCCGCGTTCCCGGACTTCGCGGGTGTTTCAATCCCAACAGCTGCAACCCAACCAGCGTCAACCAGACCAGACGGAAACGGAGATTCCCGTGGCTAAACCAGCAGTGAAGGCAGTGCTGCTTTCGCCCCAGCGCGCATTGGGCGATAAACCGCTTCTGATCGTCGGGCCGTCGCTCGGCACGTCCTCCGTACTGTGGTCCAAAGTCGGTTCCCTCCTGGGCAACGACTTCGATGTTGTCGCCTGGGACCTTCCCGGCCATGGTGTCTCTCCGGCCGCTGCCGAAACCTTCAGCGTCGCCGATCTGGCGGATGCCGTCGTCGAACTTGTCGACTCGATCGCGCCCGGTGAAAAGTTCCACTACGCCGGCGTGTCGCTGGGCGGCGCCACCGGCCTGCAGCTGGGCATCAAGCATGCCGACCGGCTCAAGAGCCTCTCCGTGCAGTGCTCCGGTGCCAAGCTCGGCACCCCCGAGGGCTGGCTGGAACGCGCCGAGACCGTCCGAAGCCAGGGCACCCCGGTGATGATCCAGGGCTCGGCCGAACGCTGGTTCGCACCCGGGTTCATGGACCGCGACCCCGAACTCAGCAGCCGGCTCCTGCACTCGCTGCGCGATGCCGACCGTTTCAGCTACGCCTTCTGCTGCGAGGCCCTGGCCTCCTTCGATGTCCGCGACCAGCTGGGCAGCATCACTGTCCCGACGCAGGTGGTGGCCGGTGCGCTGGATGGGGTCGCCCCGCCGTCGATGGCAGAAGAAGTGGCCGCCGGAATCACCGCGGGCGGTGGCACCGCCTCCGCCGCCACGCTCGGGGGTGTGGCACACTTGGCGCCCGCCGAGGCGCCCGCACACACGGCCGAGCTGATGCGCAGCCTCATCGCCTGGGCCGAGACCCGTGGAGCAGCCAAATGAGCGGCGCCGAAGCTACTGGTACCCGGACCTCCGGCGCTGAGCGCAACGGTGTGGTGCAGCCGGGTGCCACCAGCCAGGAGATTTACGACGGCGGCATGGTGGTCCGGCGCGAAGTGCTCGGCGACGCGCACGTTGACCGCGCGAACGCCAACATGGACGCCTTCATCGAGGACTTCCAGGACATGATCACCCGCATCGCGTGGGGCGGAATCTGGACCCGTCCGGGCCTGCCCCGGCAGATGCGCTCCGCCGTCACCATCACGGCCATGGTGGCGCACGGGCACTGGGAAGAACTGGCCATGCATATCCGCGCGGCCATCACCAACGGGCTGAGCAGGGACGAGATCAAGGAGATCCTGCTGCAGACCGCCATTTACTGCGGAGTTCCCTCCGCGAACACCGCCTTCAAGACAGCCCAGCAGGTCTTCCATGAAATGGACACCCCTGCAACGGACAACGCAGCCACCCCTGCAACTGACACCCCACCCAACTAGCTCGCAGTAGTTGTCGTTTTGAGCCCTCAAAACGACATTAAGTGCCAGCCAGTTGGGCCCAGACAATTCGAGGAATTCATGAACCAGGCTTTTGTTTACGACGCCGTGCGCACGCCGTTCGGGAAGTTCGGCTCCGGCCTCGCCGGGGTGCGGCCGGATGATCTTGCCGCCCATGTGATCAGGGAGTCCGTGAAGCGCGCCCCGGCGCTGGACCCGGAGCGGATCGACGAGGTGGTGTTTGGCAACGCGAACGGCGCAGGCGAGGAGAACCGTAACGTCGCCCGGATGGGCACGCTGCTGGCCGGGCTGCCCGTCTCGATCCCGGGCACCACGGTGAACCGCTTGTGCGGATCGTCGCTGGACGCGGCGATCATCGCGTCGCGGCAGATCAACGCCGGCGACGCGGACGTGGTGCTGGTGGGCGGTGCCGAGTCGATGAGCCGTGCGCCGTGGGTGCTGCCGAAGACGGAAAAGCCGTACCCGGCCGGGGACATGACGCTGGCCTCGACCACGCTGGGCTGGCGCCTGGTGAACAAGGCCATGCCGAAGGAGTGGACCATCTCCCTGGGCGAGGCGACCGAGCGTTTGCGGGAGAAGTATGGGGTGACCCGGGCGCAGCAGGACGAGTTCGCCGCGAACTCGCACAACCTGGCCGCCGCCGCGTGGGACGAGGGGTTCTACGACAACCTCGTGGCCCCGGTCCCCGGCACCGACCTGGTCCGCGATGAGGGCATCCGCCCGGGTTCGTCGGCGGAAAAGCTCGCTGGGCTGAAGACGGTCTTCCGTGCCGAGGCCGACGACGCTGCGTCCGGCGCCACGAAGGGCGGCACGGTCACGGCCGGGAACGCCTCACCGCTGTCCGACGGCGCGTCCGCGGCGTGGATCGGGTCCGAGAACGCCGCCTCGATCCTGGGCCTGGAGCCGCTGGCGCGGATCGCCGGGCGCGGTGCGCACGGCAACGACCCCCAGTTCTTCGGCTTCGCCCCGGTGGAGGCGGCAAACAAGGCCCTCGCGAAGGCGGGCATCGGCTGGGACCAGGTGGGCGCCGTCGAACTTAACGAAGCGTTCGCCGCGCAGTCCCTGGCGTGCATCAACGCCTGGGGCGTCGACCCGTCCATCGTGAACCGGCACGGCGGCGCGATCGCGATGGGCCACCCCCTTGGTGCATCCGGCACCCGGATCCTGGGTACCCTCGCCCGGTCCCTGCAGGCCTCCGGCCAGCGGTGGGGTGTCGCGGCGATCTGCATCGGCGTCGGCCAGGGCCTCGCCGTCGTCCTCGAGAACATGACCGCTTCTAACGGAAAGGCGTAGGCGATGCTGAATTTCATTGACACCGTCGGGGAGGCCGTCGCGGCCATCAAGGACGGCTCCACCGTGATGATCGGCGGGTTCGGCAACGCCGGGCAGCCGTTCGAACTGATCGACGCGCTGCTGGAATCCGGCGCCACGGACCTGACCGTGGTAAACAACAACGCCGGCCAGGGCGACCAGGGCCTGGCGCTGCTGATCAAGGAAGGCCGGGTGCGCAAGATGATCTGCTCGTTCCCGCGGCAGTCCGACTCCTGGCACTTCGACGCCAAATACAAGGCCGGGCAGATCGAACTCGAACTGGTCCCGCAGGGCAACCTGGCTGAACGGATCCGGGCCGCCGGCGCCGGGATCGGCGGGTTCTTCACCCCCACCGGGTACGGGACCATGCTCGCCGAGGGCAAGGAAACCCGCATCATCGACGGCCGCGGCCAAGTGTTCGAGACCCCGATCCATGCCGACGTCGCGCTGATCAAGGCGCTGAAGGCCGACCGGGTGGGGAACCTCGTGTACCGCAAGACGGCGCGGAACTTCGGCCCGATCATGGCGGCCGCGGCGAAGCACACCATCGTGCAGGTGTCCGAGATCGTGCCTACCGGTTCCCTGGACCCGGAGAACATCGTGACCCCCGGGATCTACGTCAACAGCATCGTCCGTATTGATTCCAGCGGCGCTGCCGGCGCCGGCTCCGACCTGAAGGAACAGGCGGCCTGAGATGAGCCTTGTGGAAACGTCCATCCAGACCTCCGAAACGCCGCTGGGGCGTGACGACCTCGCCCGGCTCGTGGCCCGCGACATCGCCCCCGGCTCGTTCGTAAACCTCGGCATCGGCCAGCCCACCCTGGTCTCGAACTACCTCCTGCCCGAACAGAACATCACGCTGCACACCGAGAACGGCATGCTCGGCATGGGCCCGGTGGCCACCGGCGACCAGATTGATGAGGACCTCATCAACGCCGGCAAGATCCCCGTCACCGAACTCCCGGGTGCGTCCTACTTCCACCATGCCGACTCGTTCGCGATCATGCGCGGCGGGCACCTGGACATCTGCGTCCTCGGCGCGTTCCAGGTCTCCGCGACCGGTGACCTCGCCAACTGGCACACCGGCGCACCCGACGCGATTCCTGCCGTGGGCGGTGCGATGGACCTGGCCACCGGCGCCAAGGACGTCTTCGTGATGATGACCCTCCTGACCAGGGAAGGTGTGTCCAAGATCGTTGAAGCGTGCACCTACCCGCTCACCGGCGTCGGCTGCGTGACCCGCGTGTACACCGACAAGGCCGTCTTCCTCACCGGCCCCGACGGCGTCCGCGTCCGCGAAACCTTCGGCTGCACGCTCGAGGAACTCCAGGCACTGGTACCCGTCCCCCTAACGGCAGCACCCGCCGTCGGACAGTAACCACACTGCTCTCCTCCTCTCAGCGCGAACGGACACTTGTGGCCCTTGGCGTGCGCGCCACCGGGGCCATAAGTGTCCGTTCGCGCTTGGCGGCGGGGCCATAAGTGTCCGTTCGCGCCGATTAGGATTGGTAATCATGACCGACGCAGCAGCAGGGACCCCGCCCCGGGTGGGCCGCCCGCCCAAGGACGCGGCGCCGACGGCGAGCGACCAGTACGTGCAGTCGCTGGCGCGGGGGCTCGCGGTGATCCGTGCGTTCGACACCGAGCACGCCGACATGACGCTCACCGAGGTGGCCGCCCGCACCGGTCTCACCCGTGCCACGGCCCGGCGCTTCCTGCACACGCTCGTCGAGCTCGGCTACGTCCGCACCGACGGCAAGACCTTCGCGCTCACGGCCCAGGTGCTGCAGCTCGGCTACGCCTACCTGTCCGGTCTGTCCCTCCCGCAGCTGGCCCAGCCGCACCTGGAGGAGCTGTCCTTGAAGCTCGGCGAATCCACCTCCGCCGCTGTTCTGGACGGTACCGATATCGCCTACATTGCCAGGGTCACCACGCGCCGGATCATGACGATCGGCATCACGGTGGGCACCAGGTTCCCGGCCTATGCGACGTCGATGGGCCGGGTGTTGCTCGCCGGGCTCCCGCCCGAGCAACTGAAGGAGTACTTGGCCGCAGCCGAGATCAAGCCGCTCACCCCGCGCGCCGTCGGCACGGTGAAGGACCTGCTGGCCGTCCTCGATAAAGTCCGGGCCCAGGGCTGGTGCTTGCTGGACCAGGAGCTCGAACTTGGCTTGATGTCCGTGGCCGCGCCTGTGTACCACGGCCCAAAGGTAGTGGCGGCCGTCAACGTCTCGCTGCAGGCCCAGTCCGTGGCAGCCAAGCCGGATCCCAAGGCGTACCTTGAATCCGTGCGGAAGGAAATCGTGGCCACGGCAGAGCGGATTTCGGCGGACTTCTCCAGCGGCCGGTAGGTGAAGCAGGCATTGGCTGGTGCCCGGAATCTCTCGCCGGCGCCCTTCATTCCCGGTGGGGTCGTGAGCGGAAGAATTGGTTCCGGCGGGGTTTACGCCCCGGGTCCAGTTCCGGTGGTGGTTTGAACCAGGGCACCTCGTTGGTGACTTCGATGGTCCAGTTTTCCTTATGGATCAGGTGGTGGTGATAGCTGCAGAGCAGGACGCCGTTGCCGGTGCTGGTGGGTCCGCCGCGTGACCAGTAGGTGATGTGGTGGGCTTCGCACCAGGGGGCGGGCATGGTGCATTGCGGGAACGCGCAGCCTTGGTCGCGGGCCATGATGGCTTTGCGGATGTGGGGCGGGAAGATCCGTGAGGCGCGGCCGACGTCGAGGATGCGGCCGCCGGCGCCGAGGACGACGGGGATGAGGTCGGCGTCGCAGGCGATTTTGCGGATCGTGGCCGGGTTCACCGGCCCGCTGAACGCGAACAGGGCTGTGCCGTCGCCGGTCCGGGCGGCGTTGAGCGGACCGGCGGAGGCTGGCTGCAGATTCTGGGCGCCTTGGGCCCACTGTGTGTCCAGCGCTCCTTGGAGACTGGCGGTGCTGGGCTGGCCCAGCCATTGCTCGACTCTGGCGAGCAGGTCGCGGTGGTCGATGGTGACCAGGATCTGGGGTCGGTGGCCGCCGTTGGCGGGCAGGGCGTCGGTGGTGAGGGCGGTTTGGCAGGCGCCGACGAGCCCGTCGAGGCGTTTCTGGCCCTGGGACCGGTGATCCAGGTCGATTTCCGGTACACCCGGGCTGTCCCACCGGGCAAGGACAGCCTCACTATCCGCCGCCCCGCCGCCGGTCCCGCCGCCGTTTCCGTGGCCGCCATCGCCGTGGCCCCCGTTCCCGCCATCGCCGTCGCTGCCATTCCCGTCTGCGTGTTCCGGGGCCGGGGTGCGGGGGTTGGTGGCGGTGTTCATGGCGGTGGTGAGGGTTTCGAACTGTTCGGGGGTGGCGAAGATTTCCAGGTGGTGCAGTCCGTGTTTGGGGCGGCGGATGAAGGCCCCCTGGATCTGGCGGAGCCCCGGTTCGGAGGGTTCGGGGCCGTCCTGGTCGATCGCCTCGGCCCAGTGCCGTGCGACGCGGGTGACGAAGTCCGCGTCATTGTCGATCGCCGTTTGAGTGAGGTCGTGTTCCATCGCGGCGGTGCGGGCCGGGGTGGTGAAGTGCCGGGCCCGGTCCCGGGCGAGGGTGATGGTGGTCGCGGCGCGGGAGCTGATCTGGGCGGTGCTGACCGCCGTCGCGAGTTCCCCGTAGCGGGGCGGTAGCTGTTGGCCGCCGAATCCTGCTCTGGGCAGGATGGAGTCGGCGAGGGTGAGGCGGCGGCGGGCCTCGCAGGCGCTGATGCCCAGCCTGGTCCGGAGGAAATCCACCGTGTTCCGCGAACCATCAGCATTGGGGTCCGCATCCGGGACGGGAACGGCGTCGGGGACCAGCGGTGCCGCGGCGGCGGTGAGCGCCGCGGTGCGGGACCTCTCCACGGCACCGGCGGCGGCTACCTGCAGATGCTCCACCCTCCGGGAGAGCCGCTCGACCCGGTCCGCGAAATCAGCGGATTGGCGGAAACCCCACACCGCGGTGTCCTCGGCGGTGATTGCTTCCGAGTCCAGCGCAGCTATGGCCTGGTCAACTGCATCCATCCCGGCTGGGACGCTTTGAAGGGCGGTGGCACCGATGGAAGCGAACCCACCGGCTTGGGCGGAACCCGATCCACCGGCAGCGGGCGCTACGGCGGGGTTCGCGGTGAATCCCCCAATGGCTTCCACAAACCCATTCTGATCAGGGGGTCTGACATTAATTGACCCGCCGTCCGGCGCACCACCGTCGGGTGAACCGCCGTCGGAAGCCCCAGCAGTGAGCCAGCCACCGCCGTCGATCCCTGCCACGGAGCCTGACCCACCGGCACCAGGCCCTAAGGCCCGGTTCCCGGTGAATCCCCCAACGGCTTCCATAGAAACAGTCTGATCGGGGGGTCTGACATTTTGACCCGCTCACGGCCTCTCTGAATTTTTCGGAGGTGCTCCAACGCCTAACTGCCGGCTCACCCTCCCGCCCGGCGCCCCGGGGCCATAGACTCTAGCCAACTACGTGCAGCAGCGCCGCTCCGTGAACCGCCCGAAAGGGAACCGAGGGGAGTCACCGCGCCGCTGCACCCGTTGGAAGGACGTGGCGGGTGAAGCTGGGCATAGCGCGGGAGCGCCGGGAAGGCGAACGGCGGGTCGCCGCGACCCCCGAGACGGTCAGGCAGCTCACGGGGTTGGGCCTGGAGGTGCTGGTCGAGTCCCGGGCGGGTGTTTCCGCGGGCCATGCCGACGATGAATACCGCCAGGCGGGCGCCCATATCGTTCCGGACCTGGATCCCGCCGGGCTGGACATCGTCGCCCATGTCCGCCCGCTGGAGCTTCCGACGGCGGCAGCCCTCCGCCGCGGGGCGGTCACGGTTGGCTTGGCCTCGCCGTCGTCCGAACTCGCCACGGTCAGAGTGCTCGCCGAACGCGGCGTCACGTCCTTCGCGCTGGAACTCGTGCCGCGCATTTCCCGGGCCCAGTCAATGGACGCCCTCTCCTCACAGGCGCTCGTGGCCGGCTACCGGTGCGTCCTCGAAGCTGCCATCCGCCTGCCCCGCTTCTTTCCGCTGTACATGACCGCAGCCGGAACCGTCCCGCCCGCGCGGGTGCTGGTGCTCGGCGTCGGCGTGGCCGGGCTGCAGGCGATCGGAACGGCGAAGCGGCTCGGCGCCCGCGTCTCCGCCAACGACATCCGGCCGTCCTCGGCGGAGGAAGTCACGTCGATGGGCGGCACCTTCATCAAACTCGACCTGGAGACGGCAGAGGCAACAGGCGGCTACGCCCGCGAGCTGAGCGCCGACCGAGGTGCCCTGCAGCGGCAGCTGCTGGCACCTCACGTTGCCGATGCCGACGTGCTGATCACGACGGCGGCCGTCCCCGGCAGGCATGCCCCGCTACTGGTGACCCATGAAATGGTGCAGGGCATGCGCCCGGGATCGGTCGTCGTCGACCTCGCCGCGGAATCCGGCGGCAATGTTGAAGGGTCAGTTCCCGGCCGCGACATCCACGTCCCCACCGCGGACGGCAAGGGGACGGTCGCCGTCGTCGGGCTCAAGGACGCGCCGTCGGCCATGCCGGCTGACGCCTCCCGGCTTTACGCGAAGAACGTGGCCAACCTGCTGGCGCTCATGATCCGGGACGGGACAGTGGCCCCGGATTTCGACGACGACGTGATAGCCGGTGCCTGCCTGACGCACGACGGCGTGGTGCGGCACCAGCCCACCGCGGAAGCTCTCAACGAACTCGCCAGTGAGCTGGCGAACGGGCCAGTGAAGGCGTCGGAAAACGAAGGGGTGGCCTGATGGACGGCATCAGCCTGCTGACGATCACCGTGCTCGCGGTGTTTGTTGGCTTCGAAGTGGTGTCGAAGGTTTCCAGCACCCTGCACACACCCCTGATGTCCGGCGCGAACGCCATCCACGGGATCATTCTGGTGGGCGCCATCATCGTTGCCGGCCAGGCAACGCACCCCTGGATCCTCGCGGTGGGGCTGCTGGCGGTGGTCCTTGCCACGGCCAACCTGGTGGGCGGCTTTGTGGTGACCGACCGCATGCTGGAGATGTTCCGCGGCCGCAAGCCGGACAAGGCAGCCTTGCCCGGATCCGCGCCCGGATCCGCGCCCGGTGC
Organism: Arthrobacter sp. NPDC057009; assembly: GCF_042673905.1. Classification (NCBI taxonomy): domain Bacteria; kingdom Bacillati; phylum Actinomycetota; class Actinomycetes; order Micrococcales; family Micrococcaceae; genus Arthrobacter; species Arthrobacter sp. NPDC057009. The sequence goes on along the minus strand of NZ_JBHUSB010000010.1, from coordinate 137,038 downwards.
CGCGCCCGGATCCGCGCCCGGTGCCGCGCCTGGTGCCGGGCAGGGTGCCGCGCAGGGTGAAACCGGGGAGAAGACGGAGGCCCGGCGGTGACCCTCCTCGACCCGAACGTCACCGCGCTGCTCTACCTCGCGGCCGCCGTCTTCTTCATCCTGGCGCTGAAAGGCCTGAACTCCCCGCGGACCGCCCGGCGCGGCAACCTCATCGGCGCTTTCGGTGCGCTGGTCGCCGTCGCCACCGTCTTTCTCTCCACCCGGCTGGACAACGTCCCCCTGATCCTCGGCGCAATCGCCGTCGGTTCCGGCGTGGCAGCGCCCGTGGCCCGGCGCGTCAAGATGACCCAGATGCCGCAGCTCGTGGCGCTGTTCAACGGAGTGGGCGGCGGCGCCGCCGCCCTCGTGGCCCTGCTGGAACTGCCCCATGCGGAGGACGCCTGGGTGCGCGTCGCCGTCGTCTTCACCCTGCTGGTGGGGGCGGTGTCCTTCGCGGGATCGGCCGTGACGTTCGCGAAACTGCAGGAGCTCATGACCACCCGGCCCGTGGTGTTTCCGGGCCTGCCGGTGCTCATGGGGATAGTCCTGCTCGCCGCGGTGGGAACCGCCGCCGCCGTCGTGCTGGGCGGGTCCCTCATCCTGGCGCTGCTGCTCCTGCTGCTGGGCCTGGTGGCCGGCGTGCTGCTGGTCCTGCCGGTGGGCGGCGCAGACGTGCCGATCGTCATCTCGCTGCTCAACGCCTTCACCGGCCTCGCTGTTGCGGCGTCCGGCCTGGTGCTGGGCAACGTCCTGCTGGTGGTTGCCGGCACGCTCGTCGGGGCGTCGGGCACCATCCTCACCCGGGCGATGGCCGCGGCCATGGGCCGCAGCGTGGCCGGCATCCTTTTCGGGGCCTTCCGGGGAGGTTCGACGGCGGGATCCACCGCCGTGAGCGACCGTCCGGTCCGCTCGTCCAGCCCGGAGGACGTGGCGGTGCTGCTGGGCTACGCGCAGCGCGTAATTATCGTTCCCGGGTACGGGCTGGCCGTGGCGCAGGGGCAGCACACCGCGGCAGAGCTGGCGCAAGCCCTGGAATCCCGCGGAATCCGGGTGGACTTCGCCATCCATCCGGTCGCGGGGCGCATGCCAGGGCACATGAACGTGCTGCTTGCCGAGGCCAATGTGCCGTACGAATCGCTCAAGGAAATGGGCGAGATCAACTCTGAGTTCCGCACCGCCGACGTCGCGCTGGTGGTGGGCGCGAACGACGTCGTGAACCCGGCGGCCAAGACCACCGCCGGTTCGCCGATCTACGGGATGCCGATCCTTGAAGTGGCGGACGCCCGGCAGGTGGTGTTCCTGAAGCGGTCCATGCGGCCAGGGTTCGCCGGAATCGAGAACGATCTCATGTACGAGCCGCAGACCACGCTGCTGTTCGGCGACGCCAAAGAATCCCTGACAAAGGTGTTGGGCGCGGTAAAGGCCCTGTAGGGTGGGACCTTCGGGACCGCCAGCCCTTCTCGGCGCCCTTTCCGTCAGCGTTCCTTCCCGCCTCGCCGTTACCGAAATGTGACATTTGATGCCCACGTGCGATAGCCTCGGCGGGTGCCTTGGTTCCGCTCAGGGCATTCCCGGGCAGAATGCCGAGCCCTGCCGCTGACCGGGATCCGTTCGCAATGACCCGAAGGCAGGGACGGGGGAACCACGTTAGTACCGGCCTTGCCAGCAAGGCCTAGGGGTTAAGTCCAGACGCTCCGCGCAGCGGGCAATCAGGACCGGGTGACTCCCATCCGAACCCGACAGCTAACCCCGCAGGCATGGGAGAGGCCCATCACCATGTCACGTAAGTCATTCGCGCGCCATCGCGCCACCCCCACGACGTCCATCGCTCTGCAGGGGCTGTCGTATTCCCTCAAGTCCAACGCCGCGACGGTTGCCAAGCCCGCCGCCGCAGCCGCCGTCGCTTCCGGTCTCCTGTTCGGTGCCGGCGCGCCCGCCCACGCTGGTGCCTACGCGCCCGACGCGTCTGGTACTGCCGCTACGCAAGCCGCCACAGGTGCCGCCGGTGCGGTCCAGTCCGCTGCCGGCCAGGCGCTGGCTGCGCCCGCCACGCCTGTAGCCCCCGCCCCGGCAACCGGCGGTTCTGCTGTTGCCGGCGCATCCCACACCGTGGTGGCCGGCGACACCCTCGGTGACATCGCGGCGCGCCACGGGGTCAGCCTGGATGCACTCCTCGCGGAGAACGGCCTGTCTCTGGCATCAATCATTTACCCCGGTGACCAGATCCTGATCCCGGGACCGGGCGCTGCTGCAGCACCTGCCGTGCCCGAGGTTCCCGTGGCCCCTGCTGTCCCTGAGGCTCCTTCCCCGGCGGCTCCTGCACCTGCGGCAACCGAGCCCTCCGGCATGGGCATCTACACCGCCTCCGCATCCATAACGCCGGCGGCCGCGCCCCAGACGGCCAGCGGTGTGGGCGCAGCGATCGTGGCTTCCGCCCAGTCGCAGCTCGGTGCCACCCAGGACTGCACCATCCTGGTGGAGCAGGCGCTCCGTTCCATCGGCAAGTCCGTCGGTGACCTCGCGCCCACGCAGTTCTACCAGTACGGCACTCCGGTCTCCTCCCCGCAGCCCGGCGACCTGATGATCAGCGGTGGCCACGTCGGCGTCTACATCGGCGACGGGCAGGCAATCAGCAGCGGCATGAACGGTGTCAACGAAACCATCGTGCACCCGGCCTCCTGGCTCACCGGCTCCACCTACGTGCGGGTGAACGCCTAACAGCGCGGATGTCCGCCCGGCCGGGCGGCAACCGGATACGGCAGCGGGGGGTGGGTTTTGGAACCCCCCGCGGGGGGTTTATTTGGTAACCCCCCCCCCAGACGCGCGGCCCGGGCGGGGGGGGGCGGGGGGAGGAGGGGGGGACAAACCCC